>NZ_DATCRD010000298.1:0-32734 GCF_036569185.1 Chitinophaga sp. | reverse complement strand
TTGGGGTTAAAAAGTACTGGCCTCATAGTTCAATGGATAGAATAGAAGTTTCCTAAACTTTAGATACAGGTTCGATCCCTGTTGAGGCTACGGATAGAACCGCAAACGGTGTAATCGTTTGCGGTTTTTTTTATTGATTGGCTCCGTTTGCTTAATCAGAAAAACATTCTCCTCTTACTCATTGTCATATATTTTAGTCCCCGGAATAAGCTCCATTCCAAACAGCGCCAATAACTGATTCACTTTATCCATTCTCATACTAGTTTTCCCTTGTTCTATTTCCCGTATCAATCTTAATCCCAACCCTGACTTTAATGCAAGATCATGCTGCGTTAGACCACGCTGTTTACGTTTAGCCTTGATTAGTTGCGAAAGACTACTCATTTTATACCCTTTTGGGTATAAAAATATGAATTAAAAACAAAATTATACCCAAAAGGGTATAATACTTGTGGCCCTTCTCATCCTTTCGCTATCAAAGACATGCCACTACCAACACTCATCCCAATTGCATTTGCACCCTTTCAGTTATAAAAAATAATAAGCCATATCCGGGAAGGATCTACAGTACACGCTCACATCATTAATAACTTGTCAAAAAACTACCCGAAAGATACATACCCACCTAAACCAACCCTCCCCATACTTTGTTATCCCTTTATGCCACGCCGCCATCATCCTGATCAGTTAACCCTTTTCCCCCTGGATGCCATTCCCTCCAAAATGGTAATATATTCCATTATCATTTCACCGCCACAAAGCATAACAGACGAGGTTAAACTCCTGGAACACAAACTTTATCATCTGATCCCCGGCGCCCAAAGTGATCATTATTTAAAAGCACATATTTCCTTGCTAAAACTAACCTGTAAAGAAATGGACGAACGAATCATTCACCTGGTAAAAAAAGCGGTTGAAATGTGTGGACTACTGCGCTTCGGGATTGAGCTTGATGGGTACGAGATTTTTAATCATGGGTATACTTCAGATTCACTTGTTTTAAAAATCCGTTATCCCCGCCCGATAACGGAACTGCACAAATCACTGTTTAGTGTGCTTAAAGGTAAGCAACAAAGAATAACGCCACACCTGACAATAGTAAAGGATATACCCCACAATAAACTGAGTGGAATAGACCTCTCCGGCTTTGATTGTCACCGCTCCTTTTTGTGTGATAAAATCACCATCCTGAAAAAATCTGCTGCAGACACCACCTATAAACTACTTTCTGAAGTACTGCTGCCCGAATGATTAGCCTAATACTTCGCCTGCCCTATATCCAGTCTGTCAATTTTCCCATCCTTATCAATATGAAACTTAAAACAGGTTTTAAAATCGCCCCACTGATCGCTGTGGAAACGGCCATACACATCCAGCCCGTTGTTCTCCACTTTGTCGATACTGGTAAAACGTTCATGCCCAATTGCCTTCTGCCAGAAAGCTTTAAAATCCATTTTATTTCCATCATCATACAATGCTGCTTGATCAGTGAATAATGCAAACCAGGCTTTGCTGTCATTTGCCTGCAGGGCGTTCACCGCCTGCTTTACCGTGGCGTTGGTAAGTTTATCCGTATTCATAGTACCATTGTTTTGCTGTACAAAGAAGATCGTGGTGATGACCAATAATAACGTTTTCATTTTGCGAGCGGATGTTGCAAATAGATGATAACAAGATTCAGGAGAAAGAAAGGCACTTCTATAGCCGCGCCTTTCAGATCCCTGCCGTACAACGAAAAGCAGATGATCATCAGGATAGATGCTGCCATCAGGAAGTTACCCAGCAGGAATGTTCTGGGATACAGGATCATTAAAGCACTCAACACCGTAACTATCCCGTTAATGATGATAGCTGTTTTGCTAAAATGCCAGCGACTGAACATGGCAACCATTTCCGGTTTCTGGCCAATCATGGCCAGGCCCTGTTTCAGGCCCATAAATACAGCAAAAATAATCAGGGCGGCATTGAGTACTTTAAGTATCATAACAATAGATTTTTAATTGGTAGCGCCTCCGTTTACCAGCAAGTGCTGACCGGAAACAAAAGATGATAAATCGCTTGCAAAAAACTCTGCCAGGTTAGCCACATCTTCCACCTCAGCGAGCCTTCCCATCGGGCAGCTATCCAGTAATTGTTTTCTCAGTTCAGGATAAGCCGCGGGGTCTACAAAAATACCGGAGTGATCTACCGCGAATGGGATAATCGAATTTACGGTAATTCCTTTATGCCCGATTTCTTTTGATAAAATATCTACCAGGTATCTTGGCGTGGTTTTACTGCCACCATAAACGGCCATACCAGGTACAGGGAAAGAAGTAGTACTGGAAGCGATATAAATAATGCGGCCATTATTCTCTACGTGTTTTGCGGCCTGTTGCATAGTGAAGTAAGTCCCTTTTGTATTGATGGAAAATACTTTATCAAACTGTTCTTCTGTGAATTCCGTTACCGGTACTTCTACCATCTCTATACCAGCATTGGCTACTACAATATCAATTTTACCAAAGGCTTCTTTCGCTGCTGCAAACAGTTTTTCAAGATCGGCTACCTTGCTTACGTCGGCCTGTACGGCAATTACACGCGCCCCCATGGCGGCAATATTGCTTACTACTTCATCTGCGGATGCCTTATCCTTTGAATAATTCACCACTATATCAGCCCCCAGGGCTGCATAACGTTCAGCAATAGCTTTACCTAAACCTCTTGCTGATCCTGTGATCAGCGCCACTTTATTTTTTAAGCTGTTCATGACATTTATATTTATTCTTTCAGAAAGATGATCAGGCCATACCGCCATTCACACCGATGTTCTGGGCGCTGATCCATTTGGCATCGTCACTGGCGAGGAATACTACTACGCGTGCAATATCATCAGGCTCGCCGATACGGTTGAAAGCAGAAAGAGATGCCAACCGGGCAATCAGTTCTGCTGATTTGCCATTGGTGAATAATTCCGTATCTGTTGGGCCGGGTGAAACAGAGTTCACGTTAATGCCCCGTGCGCCCACTTCTTTGGAGAATACGCGGGTGAGCTGTTCCACGGCAGCTTTGGTGGCTACATAGGTGCCATAGGCAGGTAGCATTATACGGTTTACGGAAGTGGAGAAGTTAATGATACTACCGTTATCCGCCAGGCGGGTGGCCGCCTCCCTCATAGTATTAAAGGTACCTCTTACATTGATGTCGAACTGACGGGTAAAGTCTTCATCGGAGGTATCTTTGATCAGTTTGGTGATCATGATGCCGGCGTTGTTCACCAGTACATCGATTCGGCCATAATGCGCAATAGCGGCATCAAACAGGGCTTTTACCTCGCTGCTTTTACTCACATCGGCCTGAAGCGCAATGGCATCGCCGCCCTGTTGTTTGATGTTGTCTGCCACCTGCAGTGCTGCATCTTTGCCGCCTGCATAGTTAACAATCACTTTTGCGCCTGCGGCGGCCAGCTGACGGGCAATTTCAGCGCCAATACCTCTCGAAGAACCGGTAACGAGGATAATCTTATCTTTTAAAGTGCTCATGATTTTGTGTTTTAATCTGATAACACAAAGATGAAACAACAGTTGCCCCAAAAAGTATAAGAATTACACTAATAGTTACAAATATCTAAGATGCATGTTGCTTCCTGTAAAGTACAGGTGAAATACCGGTTTGTTTCTTGAAGTAATTACTGAAATGGGTAGCTTCTGTAAATCCCAGCTGGCTGGCAATTTCCTTAATGGATGCAGGGGAATGCTGCAGCAGCGAGCGGGCTTCTGTAATGGTTTTCTCTGAAATCCAGGTGCCTATGGGTTTCCCTGTTTTACTTTTGATCACGTTACTAAGATAGTTGGGATGTAGGTGCTGTGCATCCGCATAATCCTGTACCCTGAATACTTTACCGGCCTTACCGCTTACAAGGTCGCGGTAATGCTGTTCCAGCGTTCTTTTAAACTGTTTCACGATCTGAGAGCTGCGGTTACCTTCATATATGGGATTATAATCTTCCCAGAAATATTCTTTGATCTTCAGCAGCAGCACTACAAACAAGCTGCCAATCATCCGTGTTCTGTATGTGGAGGAGGAGAAATATTCTTTTTCTATCTGCAGGTATAATTGTTCAAACTCCGCGAACACCTTCGGCTGCAGTGTTCTGGGCGGTACTGTTTCCGCAAGAAGAAATGGGAACTCTTCAAAAATCTTCGGATGTACATTTTCCTTAAGAAAGGATTCGCTGAGTGTAACCAGGTGCACATCGTTGATCTGCTGCCATTCGAACGACTTAAAATGCCCCGGGTTAGTAAAATAAATAGTTCCGGGGGAAGTGTTAAAAGTTTGTTCATCGGTGGTATACCGGCCGATGGCATCTTTCACAAAAACAAAAGAAAAGAAATTAGTACGGTATACAATAGAAGTATAAGGCAGCTGAAGATGAATATCTTTCAGGTTATGGATGGTAAAGGCGGTTTTCGCATCTATACGGTCTACCGGCAAACCCTGGTAGAGATACTGATCCAGCAGGCTGTTAAAAATGATCCTTTCCTCCTGGCGTGCTTTCCTTTCTGGCATTGGATGTTGCTTTGTGTGAAATTAAATAAAAAAGACAGGCAATAATACCTGTCTCTATTTAACTTCACGCCTTACTCCCTGATCGTCCCTTTATCCGCCAGTGCCATCTTCGCTATATCGTCCTTTCTTTTAAACACCACACCGGCATGTTTTTGCATATAGGCAAACAACTCACTGGTAGCTTTTACCAGTTGAGGAGTACCGCCAATCCTGTCGTGAAAACTGATGGACATCATCCGTTTGCGGCGGGCCGACTCTTCATATAACTGATCGAATTCCATTTTTACCTGTTGCAGGAACTGATCAGTAGAGAACCATTGCCCAGCTACCAGCTGGATATCATTACAGCGCAATGTATAGGGCACCACTACAAAGTCGCTGCCATTCACTTTGGTAATAAACGGCTCATCGCGGCTCAGGTCATCGATATGATACAGGAAACCCAGTTCCTGCAGGATGTTAAGCGTATTATCGCCGCGGCGTAGCCAGTTGGCATTATAGCCTACCGGGGTAACGCCTGTGGCCTTTCTTACCGCTTCCACGCCATCTGCAATAAATTGTTTTTCCTCTTCATAAGGCAGCATGTACTGCGATGACCAGTCGCGGCCATGTGCGGCAGCTTCATGTCCACGTTGTACAATTTCCCTGGCCAGGGCGGGGTGTTTTTCCACGGCGCTGCCTACCATATGCGAGGTTACTTTAATGCCGTGTTTATCCCAGTTATCGAGCATGCGGGGAATGCCTTCCTTGTAGCCATACTCGTACCAGGTAGTGGCGGGAAGATCCTTGTAGCCTTTCAGCATATTTTGCGGGAACGGGCTCTCGGGCCTGTCCGGCTGCCCGCCGGCTTCAAACTGCATAGATACAGATACTACCAGCCGGGAGCCATCTGCCCATCCCGGACCTGTTGAAGCTGCAGGGGCTACTTTGGTTTGTGCCAGTGCTGTTCCCGGGAGCACCATACCTGCCAAACCGGCCAGGCCGGCTGTTTTCAGGAATTCTTTTCTTGTAGTCATTATTTTTTTATGAGATGATCAACCGCAAGAGTGTTGTATCGGATAAAAACCAGCAGTACTACAAAGAAAGCGGCATGGATCAGCTGTGAAGGCAATGCATCCCAGTTTTCTATCATGGCAGTACCAAATACCAGTAGCACCATTACTACCCCGCCGGCAATAAGGGAAGCCCGGGTAAATAAGCCTATCAGGAGCAACAGCCCGATTACAAATTCGGCGATAGGCAATGCATAGCTGAAAGGTACCACCAGCAGGTCCGGCAGCATTGATTTCTCAAAACTTTTAACCATCCAGGCGCTGAAACCATTCAACTTGGGAAGCCTTACCAGGCCGTGGCCAAACATACTCGCAGCTACTGTCAGCCGGAACAACAGGAATGCGATAGCGTTATTTTCCATTTGTGTGAATTTTGTACAGCAAAGATCTGGTGAAAGTAGACAAATAATTTGTACTTTCTTAGGATCATTCTGTACTTTTGCAGGTATGCTACAAGAGAATTTATACCAGCCTTTTGAGATTGAATACCGTGAATGCACCGAGTGCCCGATAGATCCGCATAAGCACAACTTTTTTGAACTTGTATATATCGTGGAAGGCACTGGCATGCAGTGTGTGAACAAGAACCAGCTGCCTTACAGCCCGGGAAAACTGTTCCTGGTAATGCCGCAGGACTGTCACTCGTTTGATGTACAGGAATCCACCAAGTTCTTCTTTATCCGCTTTAATAACATCTATCTTCAAAATCAGCATAAAGACTGGATACAGCAACTGGAATTCATTTTCCAGAACAATAACCATATGCCGGGGTGCATCTTAAAAAACAAAAATGATAAACCCCTGGTAAAAGCATTGGTAGAAGCCCTGATACGTGAACTGGTAAACCAGCAGCCTTATCACCGGGAAATGGCACAGCAGATTGTAAATACCATGATCATGGTGATTGCAAGGAATATACTGCTGCAAATGCCGGAACAACCAAAGCATCCGGCCAAACAGGATGCTTCCATGAATATACTGCATTACATACACGAAAATATTTACACGCCTGAAAAGCTACGGGCAGAGCAGATTGCAGCCCACTTTAATATTTCGCCTACTTACCTGAGCGAATATTTTAAACGTAACAACGGCGACAGCCTGCAGCAGTATATAACCCAATATAAACTAAAGCTGGTAGAAACAAGGTTGCAGTACAGCAGTATGCGGGTGGGCGAAATTGCGGATGAACTGGGTTTCACAGATGAAAGCCATCTGAACAGGATGTTTAAAAAATATAAAGGCGTAAACCCTTCTGCCTACCGGAAAGAGCTGCAGTTGCAGGCTAATTGAACTGCATAAAAAAGCGCCTGCAATGTGCAGGCGCTTTTACAATACCTTTTCTGTTACTATTCTTCATCATCCTCTTCTTCACCATCATCTTCCAGCCACTCCATGTAAGAGTAGTACCAGTCTTCCAGCTGTTCCAGCAGTTCCTGTTTCTTTTCCGGAGCGTTCTTATAAAATTCTTCTACATTGTCGATTTCATGAATGATATCGATGTAGGCAGTTTCTTCATCTTCTTCTACCCGTTTGGCAAAGAAGCGGGGTTTCTCGGTATGAAAAATATATTCATTTTCCGGATCTGTTACAGGGTCGTCTGCAATGAGAAATTTAGGTAGCTGTGCCATAAAGGAGTTATTTACTTTTAATGATGTTGTACGCATTTACAAGAGCTACAAAATTATTGATTATTAGCTTATAAAAAACATGCAGCGGGAATGAATAAATTTATTGAATAAATTTCACATCTTTATAGTCGTTAAAACCCATACCATATGCAGCAATATTGGCTCAGATGGGAAGAGTGGATGCAGCGGAACGCCCCCCGGCTGCTCAATATCCTTCATCCCGGTGTTACTTTTGAAGCGGTGGAATCCCTGGAAAAACTCATAGGAACGGCTATGCCGGATTCTTTCAAAGCATTTTATGCCGTTCACAACGGCCAGCAGAAAGCCAGGGCAGGCCTGGTAGATGCAGATCAGCTGCTGAGTGTGGAAGATATCATTACGCAGTGGCATCACTGGAAAGACCTGCTGGATGCCGGCACTTTCAACTATCATGATGAGCCCATACTTTCCACACCGGATACCGGCATTAAAAACGATTGGTGGAACCCGCTGTGGATCCCTTTTACCGGCGATGGCTTCGGCAATCACCTGTGTATCGACCTGGACCCTGCACCGGAAGGCAAGCATGGGCAGGTAATTACCTTCTGGCACGACGACAGCCACCGCGCCGTTATAGCCGGCTCCTTTGAAGAATGGCTACAGGACTATCTAAACGCCCTGGAAAAAGGAGAATATATTTTTGTAAAGAAATGGGGGATCGTGCACAAAGACACATTCCTGAACTACAACGACTGATGATACTGTACCGGCGAACTACCTGTCCATCGCCTGAAAGCCCTCGTAAACGCACTCAGCTCATTATAACCAAGCATCCAGGAAATATCTTTCAAAGGGTAATTACCGGAAGAAATATAATACACCGCCAGTGAATGCCGCACCGAATCTGCAATATCCTGATACTTTACGCCTTCTTCCTTCAGTTTCCGCTGTAAACTGCGTGGGCTCATGTTGAAGTTAGCTGCCATATTGTTCAGCGATGATACGCCAAGATAAGAGTTGGCCAGCAGGTAATTATAGATCCTGTTCTGCAGGGTTTGCGGCTGTCCCTGTGTTTTAGGCAGACTGCTCACCTTTTGCAGTAACAGGTTCTGAAGCTCATAATTGGCCGTTAATAGCGGCTCATCCCAATACCTGCTGTCGAATACCAGCACATATTCCCCAGCCCGTTTTGACGGCTTACAGCGGAAAACACGCTCATATTCCGCCGGGTCGGGAACGGTATACGCCAGCCGGGCGGCCTGCGGAACAATTTTCTCCAGCAGCAAACCATCCAGCTCATGGATCACCATCATCAATAAAAGATCAATCAGCTGCCGGAAAGCATAAGGCGGAGCGGCTCCGTAATCCACCAACGGCAGCAGCCGTACTGTGAAGTTCTTTGCAGTGCGGGCCACCTCCATCCTGCACTGGTCTGTAACCAGGTGCGTTAATGCGGCAGCATGTGTAAGCGCTTCCCCTACGGTAGCGCTACTCCTGATAATTTCCCCTACCACGCCCAGGGCGGCAGGTTGCAACGATTCGCCAAAATGTAACCCAAATAAAGGATCATTGGTTAACCTGCCTGCATTCAGCCACAGGTCTTGTAACTGCTGCGCAGTAACAGGAGCTGCATGGCTCTTTTTCAATGCCGCCAGGTCGATGCCTGCCAGCTTACAAAGCTGCGCCGCATCTACATCACGCTGTACCGCATATGCGATAATACTTAATACCAGCTGTTTCATATAACAAAGGTATTGGGCAGACTGATTACAAAAATCATCGTGTCGTAAAATGGTAAGTATTTGTCGGGTAAAGATAAATGATAAAGGGGCGCAGGGTAATAGCTTTGCATTATCAATTCATCAACAATAAAAAAAATATAAAATGGAACAACAAACATTACAGGTAGTAACAGATTTTGTAAATGCAGTACAACAGGTAAACCTTGAAAAGCTGGGCGCATTGCTGCACCCCGAAGTAACCTGGGAACAACCGGGCAACAACCGCTTCTCCGGTATCAAAAAATCCAGCGGGGAAGTATTCCAGATGGTAGGCGGCATGTTTGAAGTATCGCAGAATACCATGTCGCTTCATGCTGTAAAAACCATCGCTGTAAATGGTAACCAGGCATCTGTTGTACTAACGTGGAAAGCATCCAGACCTGGTGCGGAACTGCATACAGATAACGTGGACGTATATACGGTAAAAGATGGAAAAATTGTAGCGGCAAAAATATATGCAGAAGATATCCTGCAGGAAAATACTTTCTGGGGTAACTGATTCAATAACTATCACGGGCAACACCTTCCGGGCTATGGGCAGCCTGGAAGGTGTTTTTACTTACAAATACTTCCCCCCTGCTGTTACGTATAACAGTTACTTTCTTTCCAGCATTTGTTAATAAGGAGAAATCAACTACCGGTTGTATTATAGCTACGCGTTACTTTTATTCTCCCCGTGAGGTGTAGGAACAGATAGATACAGACCAATTCGGCTACTTCACAGGCAGAGGGTTTACCGTAAATGAATATACGAAAAAAAACTGATCCGGTACGGGGAAAATCCCCGGTATGTACCCTGCGATACGGTAAAAAGAACATCTGTAAAAAACTGTATTTCAATAAACAAATCAAGTGGCATTATTGTTGAATAATAACCAGCATCAGGCAATCATTTTTTAATTAAAAAAGCAATAAACATGAAAACTCCAAAATTTCTGATAGCTGCAGCCGTTGGCATAGCAATAGCACTGGCCGGCCAGCACGCTTTTGCACAGGGAATAGACAGCACCGCCAAAAAAGTAGGGCATAAAACAGCCTCTATTGCCGTGAAAGGGGCCTCCGCCATTACAGACAAAATTTATAAAGGCAAGGAAGGACCGGGCGGAGAAACCGTTTACATCGATAAAAAAGACAGGAAATATATTGTAGACGGGAAAGGTAAGAAGGTATATCTGAAGAAATCGCAGATACATGATAAGAAGAAAGACTAGATCTACACTGCCATAACGTAAGCCGGCCAGGGAAACCTACCGGCTTTTTGCTGCCTGTAAACCTAAAAACTCCCACGTATGCAACTGAAACCAGGTGCCTGTTATAAGGTTAATACCAAAAATATTGCGGCATTACAGCAATTCGGCGAATATGAATTTGTAGTAGCTGTGATCCATGCCAACGACACCTCCGACAGCGCAGTTTTTGAGCTTAAAAAACTCCTGGGCCATTACAGCACTGAACAGGAAATAGCCACCCGCCAGGCGGTGGAAACACATGCCGATGGATTTTCACTGGAAGACATCACAGGGAAACAATTAAACCTCCCCCAATTTGAAAAGGAAAGCGCTTTTATAAAATGGATCACCGAAGGCATTGCTACGCCCTGCGATTGCAACGCATAAATAACTACTCGTAACGCAATGCTTCAATAGGATCCAACCTGGAGGCCGATTGTGCAGGATAATAGCCAAAAAATACACCCGTAAAAGCACACACCACAAAAGAGAGCACGATAGAAGACTCCGATACCAGCGTGGGCCATCCCAGGGTAAGGGTAATTACCTTGGCAGAAGTAATTCCCAGTACTACTCCTATCAGGCCGCCTGTAACGCTGATGATAATGGCCTCCACCAGGAACTGCAGCAAAATATCAATGCCCCGCGCACCGATAGACATGCGTAATCCTATTTCCCTGGTGCGCTCTGTAACAGAAACATACATGATATTCATAATGCCGATACCGCCAATCACCAGTGAAATACCTGCAATGGCCGTTAACAGGATCGTGAGCAGGCTGGTGGTAGAGCTCAGCGTTTTTATCAGTTCCTCCATCGTTCTCACCTGGAAATTGTTTTCATCGGAAGGCCGCAGGCGATGCGTTGTTCTGAGGATATCTATAATTTCATTGGTAGCCTGGTCTGAAGTGCCTTCGCTCACAGCCGAAGCATAAATACTCTGGAAATAAATGGTGGCCAGGATACGCTTCTGCACCGTGGTATAGGGCGTAAGGATAATATCATCCTGGTCCTGCCCGAAGGAGCTTTGCCCTTTGGGCGCCAGTGTGCCTATTACCTGCAACGGGATGGATCCCAGGCGGATCACTTTTCCCACAGGGCTTTCCCCGCTTGGGAACAGGTTATTGATCACGGTTTGCCCCAATACACATACCTTGGCCGCAGTAGCCACATCGGCGTCCGAAAAACTGATGCCCTCATTTACTGTGAGCTTCCGTATATCAAAATAGGAAGGGGCCACTCCCTGCAGAGAAGTTGGCCAGTTCAACGCCCCGTAAATAGCCTGCCCCTTGGTAGATGCCACCGGCGATACCGCGCTCACATACTCTGCATTCTTTTGTATGGCCAGTACATCTGCAATGGTGAGCGACTGGAAGCTCTCTCCTCCTATCCGCACGCCGCCGGCCACATTACTGCTGGGCAAAATAGTGATCATATTGGAGCCCATGCTGCTGAGCTGTGTCTGGATACTTTCCTTGGAGCCCTGCCCTATGGCCACCATGGCAATAACGGCGGCCACGCCAATGATGATGCCCAGCATGGTCAGGAATGCCCGCAGCTTATTACGCTGCAAAGCCTTTAACGCTATCATTATGAGATTGACTGCACTCATGCTTTCGGTTAATTAGTAGTCTTCCGCCGGAGGCAATGCTGCCAGGGCTTCCTTTGCCGACCTTACGTTCTCATTTTTACTATCCTTCACCACTTTCCCGTCGCGCAGCATCACCGTTCTGCTGCTGAAAGCGGCTATATCCGGTTCGTGCGTAACAAACACGATTGTTTTTCCTTCCTGGTTCAGGTCCTGCATCAGGGCCATAATTTCATAAGAAGTACGGGTATCAAGGTTACCGGTAGCTTCATCTGCCAGTATCATTACCGGCTGGTTTACCAGCGCCCTTGCAATGGCTACCCTTTGCTGCTGTCCGCCGGAAAGCTGGCTGGGGGTATGATCTTCCCTTTCCGCCAGCTTCACTGCCTGCAGCGCATCCATGGCCCTGCTCCGCCGCTCCTGCACAGATAGCTCCGGGTTGTAGAACAGCGGCAGCTCCACATTCTCCAATGCAGAGGTACGGGGTAACAGATTGTACGCCTGGAACACAAATCCTATTTTGTGGTTCCTCAACCTGGCCAGTTCATTCCTCGACAGGTTACTTACATTCACCCCATCCAGCAGGTAACTGCCGGAAGTAGGTTTATCGAGGCAACCAAGAATATTGAGCAGGGTAGTTTTCCCCGAACCGCTGCTTCCCATAATAGTCACAAATTCGCCGGCAAATACATCAAAAGACACGCCTTTCAGTGCGCGCACTGTTTCTGTGCCCATTACAAATTCACGCTTGATTTGCTGCAGCTCTAATATTTTGTTGTTGCTCATCGTCTTCGCCCTCCCATTTTTGGTAAAAACGGACTGCCGGTACCTGTTGCACCCGCTACGGCCCCGCCGGCGCTGATACCCGTTATCACCACATCATTTTCGTTTAGCCCTGAGAGTACTTCAATATGGGTATTATCGTTCAACCCTGTTCTGATATGCCTTTGCACCAGTGTATCGCCCCGCAGCAGCCATACATAATTGGACGACCCTATACGGGCAGTGCTTTTGAACTTACCGCCGGTTGTGTCTTTCGTTTGGGCAGTACCACGGGCCCTTCTCACAGCGCTTTGTATTACATAATCTTTGAGCTGCACGGAATCAGGAATAAATTTCAACGCCTTCACCGGGAGCAGTAACGCCGTGTCTTTTTCTGCCGTATAAATGGTAACGTTGGCGGTCATGCCCGGCTTCAGCTTCATATTATCGTTAGGCGCGTTGATAATGGTGTTATAGGTAACCACGTTAGATGAAACAGATGGCTGCAGCCTGATTTCCTGTACGCGGCCGGAAAACACATCTTCCAGGTAGGCATCAACGGTGAAGGTTACACGAAGCGAATCCTTTACATTGCCTATATCGGCTTCATCCACGCTGGCTTCTACCTGCATCTTGGTAATATCTTTTGCGATCACAAACAGGGTAGGCGTATTAAAACTGGCGGCCACTGTTTGTCCTACGCTTACATTCCTGTTCAGCACCACGCCATCAATAGGTGAATGTATTTCTGTAAAGGAGAAATTCTTCAATGCCGAATTCAACTGCGCTGTTACGCTGGCCACGTTTGCTCTGGCCTGCCCTATCTGATTATAGGCAATATCATAATCGGCTTTACTGATGGCTCCTGTTTTATACAACAGTTCCTGCCGCTGGAAATTGTTCTTCTGGTATTCCAGGTTGGTTTGGGCTACCTGTACATTTGCACGCAGCTGATCTACCTGCGCCTGGAAAAGGTCCTTGTCCAGTTCCGCCAGCAATTGCCCTTTCTTCACCTTCGTGTTAAAATCCACATACAGGTATTTGATAGTGCCCGACACCTGTGTACCAACAGCCACGGTATCTACGGGCTGTATAGTACCGGTGGCCGTTACAGTAGTAGCGATATGCCCGTATTCCGGTTTGGCGGTATCAAACCTGACTGGTTCCTTTTTCTTCCTGATGAAGAAAAACCAGATCGCCACCAGCAGCAGTACGATCACCACCGTTATGATAACACCTTTATTTTTTCTCATACCTCATTTACATTTATAGTTTTACCGGTACGCCCCTGTAAAAATCATATATCCTGATATTCAGGGCAGCATTGTATTTTGCCTGTATATAAGATTGTAATGCCTGTATATATAAATTCTTCTGCTGAAGAAACACCACTACATTGGCAGCCCCTACTTTCAGCTGCTCACTGGCAATCCTGTAACCTTCCTGCGAATATTTCAGCTGCTCCACCGCGGCATCGTACTGCGATTGTGCATTAAGCACATTGATATATGCCTGTTCAATGGTTTGGGTAAGATTTGTTTTTGTATCCTTCAACACCAGTTTCGACTGATCTACTTCTATTTTGGCCTTTTCCACATTGGTTTTCACGACCCGCCGGGTGAAAATGGGAACAGATAAAGTAATTCCAATCTGCTGATAAAAATTATCATCCATTTGCTTGAAATAAGCGCTGCCTGCACCTCCGCTCACATAAGAAGATCCCAGCGAGCCCCCGGCAGTAAGTGTAGGCAGGTAGCCGGCCTTCGCCTTCGCCAGGTCGAGATTGGACACCTCTATACCCAGCTCGCTGCTTTTAATTTCCGGCCTGTTGGCCAAAGCGGAATCCTGCGTTTCCTGCAATGCATACAAACGGTTATTGCTGATCAGCGTATCCGGTTCCTGGATCTCAAAATTGTAACTGCTGGGCAACTGCAACAGCTGTTTCAGTATCAGCTTGTTCTGGCGGTGCTGGTTCTCGGCATTTATCAGCGTATAGCGGTCGTTCGCCAGCTGCGCCTGTAACTGCACCAATCCTATGAGCGCCATGCTGCCCACGTCATATTGTTGCTGCCCCTGTTTTACCTGTGCTTCCGAAGTAGCTACCACATCCTTCACGTACACAATATTCTCCTTTGCCAGTAAGATGTTCAGGTAAGCCTGTGTGATCAGCACGGTAATATCATTGATCTGTGTGGCAACGTTCAGGCCGGCTATCTGCGTAAGCAGGTTCTTTTGTTTAATATCATTGTTAAGATAACCTCCCTGGAACAACGTAACATTTGAGTTTACGCCGTAATTGCCGGTGGTATTTACGCGGTAAGATGAACCGCCTGCAGCAGTAATTGATTTACCACCATTAAGATCCTGGGAAACGGTACCGGTAAGATTAGGCAGCTTCGCCGCACGCGACAGCAGCAGGTCCTGTTCACTGCTCATCCTGCTCAGGCGAAGACTGTTCAGCTGGATATTGTTTTTCAGCGCATAGTCGAAGCACTGCTGCAGCGTCCATTGTGCGGGAAGATCCTGCAAGGTGCTGTCCTGGGCGTTTAGCCGGGACTTCACTGACAACAAAAAAATGAAAAGGAGTACTAATCTTCCGGGCTGTCTGAAAAACATCATCGTATAATCATTGATGTTAGTAAAGGCTACAACTGGAATAAGGGGCCAAATGCTGATAGCAATATACTTAATTATTCATCTTCCAACATCAGCGATGCTCCCTGCTCTTCTTCTTCCGTTCTCCTGTAAGCGTTATCTTTTCTGTCTTTATCCGCCACTGTGTGCAATTTGGATACGGATACCCGGCCTGCGTTAAGTACTGTTAATTATTGTTAACGCCCTGGTAGCGATACGTATCTGAGGGATCTTATTCGTCACCTGTGTAATAACGAAAACGGATCTACAGAAAGATAATAACGGATAAGTCGTCCGTTTGTTCTCTCCATAGATCCGTAAATTACCATCTCCGTTCTATTGGTTGCTTAGCCCGGTCTTTTCAGCGCCCTATATAGCATTTTTAAAAGTAGCATTTGACCTGCCGGTGCCCTGTGGCGGGCCCTGCTGCCAGTTTTCATCGTAGTATACAAAAAAGGCCATCCAGATGGTACGGGACCACCGCATCAGCAGGGGTTGTAGTATTACCAGCAACAGGGCGTTCACTCCCAGCCACCAGAAGATCCGGTTATCATAAATGGAAAAGCCGATGAACAGCCACCAGGCGATAAGGCTGGCCACACATACTGCTATCGACAGCGCATAGCTGACATAGCCGGTACCGTAGTAAAACCCTACCTCTACTTCCACGGGCTGGCCGCATACCGGGCATGTGTCGGGCATCTTTAAACAGTTTTTCAGGTCGTAGGGATTTTTTGTAGTATAGATGGCCCCTCTTCTGCAACGGGCGCACTTGTTCCCCAGCAGGCTTTTCAGCAGGCCGGGCTTTACATTATTTTTATCTGCACACATAAAATGAAAGATTTATCAGGAGATATGCTTCCGGAACTCCTCCGGCGTTGTTCCTGCGTATTTTTTAAAAAACTTGGTGAAGTAAGAATTGTCTGCAAAATTGAGCTGGTAGGCAATGGTAGCTATGCTCATATCTGCATTGATCAACAGCCGTTTCGCTTCCAGCAGTACCCGGTCGCGGATAATTTCCCCGGCCGATTTTCCCAGCATATGCCGGCAAAAGGCATTGAGGTAATTGGGCGTTACATACAACAGGGAGGCATATTCTTTTGGCAACCGCAGCTGCATGTAATGCTGTTCTACCAGTTTGCGGAAGTTGCGCAGCAATACATAGTTGTGCGGTGGCTCCTGCCTGGCAGCTCCCTGCCTGCTGGCGCGACTAACCTCAATAAACATTCCCAGCACATGCAGCCGCAACATATCCTGGCTGTAAGGCTGCTCTCCTTTTATTTCTTTCAGCATCGCCTCAAACTGTGCAGTAACCACCGGGATAGCTGCTTTAGGTAATTGCACCACTCCTTCTGCGCTTACCCCGCTGAAAAAAGGAAACCGTTCCACATAGTCTGCGTCCTGCAGAAAAGCGTTAAAAAACCCGGCAGATACATTCATCACGTAACCTTCTATCCCACCGGAAAAAAACCAGCTGTGCACCTGACCGGGTATCATAAAATATAACTGACCCGGTTTAACGGGAAACTTTTCAAAATCGATAGTATGACTTCCACTTCCGGCAGTAAAAAACGCCAGGTGATAAAACGAATGCCTGTGTGGGAAATGAATGTCCCGGTGAGCCGCCAGGTATTCAGAAAACCTGGCTACCAGTATATCTTCAGATGCCGGCTTTCCCATAGCCAGGGAACAGATATCGTATGTTGGAATGAGCGCCTTTGACATGATGCAACAAAGGTACAAAGGAAGTAAGAACGGGGGTTGTGGTATTAGGGGGTTTAATGGTACTTTTTACTTATAACGATAATTTGTGTGATGATCCGGACCGGATCATCACACAAATTACGGTGTTTATTATTGCTTCACATATTTCATCAGCCATTCGTCCATTTCCCATAGCATATGCAGGATGCTTTCTTTGGCTGCATAGCCGTGGCTTTCCTGCGGAAGGAATACCAGGCGTGCGGTACCTCCGTTTCCTTTAAGGGCATTATACAATCTTTCACTTTGCACCGGGAATGTGCCGGAGTTATTATCCGCTTCCCCATGAATCAGGAGGATAGGTGCTTTCAGCTTATCGGCATAAGAGAAGGGCGACATTTTATAGTACACTTCCGGCGCCTGCCAGTAGGTGCGTTGCTCATTCTGGAAACCGAAGGGAGTTAAAGTCCGGTTATAGGCGCCACTGCGGGAGATGCCTGCTTTAAACAGGTTCGTATGTGCCAGCAGGTTAGCCGTCATAAACGCGCCATAGGAATGCCCGCCTACAGCAATACGGTCTTTATCGCCAATACCCATTTCCGTGATCTTGTTCACCGCCGCTTCCGCATTCATTACCAGCTGGTCAATGAAAGTATCGTTAGGTTCTTTATCGCCCTCTCCTACAATCGGCATTTCTGTAGCATCCATCACCGCAAAGCCGCGGGTTACCCAAAAGATGGGCGAGCCATAATTTACACGGGTGAACCGGTAAGCAGAGCCACGTACCTGTGCGGCGTCACTGGCTGATTTGTATTCGCGGGGATAAGCCCACATCAGCACCGGCAGGCGGCCATCTTTAGCAGGATCATATCCTTCCGGCAGGTATAACATGGCGGTGAGGTCTACTCCATCCTTCCGTTTGTATTTCAGCAGTTGTTTCTGCACACCCTTCAGCTGTGGCTGCGGATGAGGAAATGCAGTAAGCGCAACGGAAGATTTCTTTTTAAGGTTTTGCAGGTAATAGTTTACGGGAGATGATACAGATTCGCGTGCAATGACCACCACAAGCCTGGCAGGATCTATCACATCGGCTACCTGCTCGTAATAAGGCGCAGAAGAACGCCACAGGATCTTTTGCTTGCTGTTATTTAAATTAAAGGAAGACAGGAAAGGCCGGTCGCCTTCAGGAGAAGCACCGGGGGCCGTCATCAGCAATTCCTGTGAAGGCGACACGTATAATACAGACCTGTTATACTGGTTCTTTATAGTTACTGGTGTTCCGGGATCGTTATAGCGATCATTCTCAGAACGGTCTATCAGCGTAACCGGCGCCTGTGATGGATTTGCCGGGTTAATACGGCTTACTCTTATTTTCTGTTGCGTATTATTGGCGTCGTATACCAGTGCCAGCTGATCGTTTGCCCAACTGATGCCGGCAAAACGGTTCACTGTTTTTACCAGCTCCTGTGGCGCAGCAGTGAACGGGGCCGGCAGGATATTTACCACATCGCGGAAGGGCACTTCTTTTTTGGGATCGCCGCCATCAAGGGCCTGTACCCACCAGATGGTGGCCGGTGCATCATTGCGCCAGGAGAAGTAACGGGGATAGTTGCTGGTGGCATCAAATCCTTTGGGGCGCACTTCATCCAGCGGGTTGCTGGCCAGTTTCTTTACCAGTTCTCCATTCATTTTCCATACTTCCACTTCTGTAGGGAAACGGCTGGAGCCTACCAGGTAGGAATACGGACGATGCAGGCTTTCCATCAGCAGGTATTGATTATCCGGCGATGGAGCGGCCGTTACATAAACAGCAGGTTTACCGATCACCTGTTCTGTTCCGGCGCCGATGATCACCGGCTCTGATTGGAAGTAATAATCAAACAGCTGCTCGTCGTATGGATTTTTCAGCATGTCCTGGTAAGTGGCTGCGGGAGCGGCCTTACCGGAAGTTTGCTGCACGGTTGGCCCTTCAGGCGCCAATGGTTTTTCCGGCGCTTTGCCAATAGAGGCCGGTACTGCCAGCGCCAGGATGCGGTTATCATCGATCCAGGTAAACGCAGGGCCTGCGATATCATTCAGCGCACGGGTGCTTTGCTGCGTGGCCGCGCCGGTAGCGACGTCTGCTTTCCATAAAGTAATACGGCTGTTGTCTGTAATCGTGAAAGCGATGCTTTTTTGTGAAGGCGACCAGCTGATATTGCTGATGCGCGCATTGGCAGGCAGACCGGTAACCGGGTATTCATTATTGCCTTTGATGTTTTTTATGCGGATGGCGGTGATATAGGAAGCACGGCTCGGGCCAAAGTTGGCCGGGTTGATACGAGCTCCTGCCAACCGGTATTCCGGCTGCGACAATTCTTCAATAGAAGGATAACTGGTTCGCTCCATGATCAGCATTACATCTCCCTTGCTGTTAAAGTCCGTCGACGGCGAAGGTGCTGCCATAGCCAGTTCCAGGATACTCTTTGGAGGGGTCTGGTACTTCAGTGCATCCTGGGCATAGGCATGAAGGGTAATGAACAAGGATAATGACAGTATTAATTTTCTCATAGCAGTTGATGTTGATAAGCAATCCGGCCAAAATAAACTTATTGCCACAGTTTGCAAAGCAGAAAATGATGAATGAAAAAGGGAAGCAACGTACACCTTCAGCAGGACTAAAAATTTTTATTGTAAGCCTATATCAGGACAAGCCCCCCAAGACCCCACGCGAGATAGTGTATGGGGAGTGTATTGAAAGTGTATGGTGAGTGTATGGTGAGTATATGGGAAGTGTATGGTAACTATATCAGGGGTACTACACATACACGAGTCCTAAGCAACTGAGAAATATGCAAGAAGTAATAGCAGCCCAACATTTAACTGTTGACCTGCTATTATTAAAAGTTCATTTATAGCTTAGTTCGTCCCAATAAGATATTAACCGGTTCTTCATCTCCCGAAAAAAAACATAAAAAAGTAAAAAGTTCCATTACCTTTGCAAACATCAGATGATATGATGAATACAAATACTTCTCCTTTAAAACGACTCAGCCTGGCGGAAGAGGTGGCAGACCGCCTCCAGGAGTTGATCAGCTCCGGTAAATATGCCGTAGGACAGCAATTGCCCACAGAACCGGAATTGATGTTGCAGTTTTCCGTGGGCAGGTCCAGTATCAGGGAGGCAGTAAAAATACTGGCCCATCGGGGGTTGGTGCGGGTGCAGCAGGGACTGGGCACCTTTGTACTATCGCAATCCGGTACAGGTGAAGCCCTGTCACAGCGGCTGCAGCGGGCGGATTTTGAAGACCTGAATGAAGTGCGTTTTTTACTGGAAGTAAAAATTGCGGAGAAAGCTGCTATGCATCGCAATAGCAAGGATATTGAGAAGATGAAAGGGTTTTTGAAGAAGCGTTTTGAATATGCGTCCAACAACCAGCTGGAGCCTTGTATCCAGGCGGATATCAATTTTCACAACGCGCTGGCGGAAGCAGGTAAAAATGAAATCATGCGCGATCTGTACAGAACTGTAGCAGAACACCTGAAAAAGTCTTTCCTGCAACGCTTTGCCAATACAGACAGCTTTGTGCGCACACAGCATTATCATGATGCGCTGCTGCAATGTGTCATAGACAAAGATCCCAGGAAGGCGCTGGTTTGGGCAACGAAGATCAGTGACCAGAACAAATAATTTTTTTACCCTCAAACATCAGATGATCTGATCTTAAAAGAACAGAAATGGAAACAACACTTGCAGAACAGCACAAAACAGCCGCTCAACAGGCAGCTCAGAACACGGTGCTGTCTATCTTACTGGCGTTAAGTTTTACCCACTTCCTGAACGACACGATGCAGTCGCTCATCCCTGCCATGTATCCTGTGCTCAAGGATTCCCTTAAATTAAATTTCACACAGGTAGGGCTAATTACCCTTACTTTCCAGATGTCGGCATCACTGCTGCAGCCGCTGGTGGGCCTGTATACCGATAAAAAGCCACAGCCTTATTCACTGGCTATCGGCATGAGCTTCACGCTGATAGGACTGGTGTGTTTATCGCTATCGCACAACTTCCCGATGGTATTGATATCCGTAGGACTGGTAGGCGTTGGATCCGCCGTGTTTCATCCTGAAGCATCGCGGCTGGCGCATATGGCTTCCGGCGGGAAACATGGTATGGCCCAATCATTGTTCCAGGTGGGCGGTAACGCCGGCAGCTCACTGGGCCCGTTACTGGCAGCCATGATAATTGTTCCATTCGGACAGTTCCATGTGATCTGGTTTTCAGTAGCTGCTTTGCTGGCTATCGTGGTGATGCTGAACATCAGCAGATGGTATCTTTCCAACACGCACCGCATTAAACCCAAAAAGACAGCGCTGGGGCTTGACAAGCCTAAGCTGTCTGATTCTACGATCATATTTTCGCTGGGCATCCTGCTGGTGCTGATCTTCTCCAAATACTTCTACATGGCCAGTATGACCAGCTACTATACCTTTTACCTGATTGACCGTTTCCATATTTCCACGCAGGCGTCGCAGGTATACCTGTTCATCTTCCTGTTTGCAGTAGCGGCGGGCACTTTTATCGGCGGCCCCGTAGGCGACCGCATCGGCCGTAAATATGTGATCTGGATCTCTATCCTGGGCGTAGCGCCGTTTTCCTTATTGCTGCCACATGCCAACCTGTTCTGGACAGCCGTGCTTAGTGTATTCATTGGCGTTATACTCTCTTCTGCATTTTCCGCCATTCTTGTTTATGCACAGGAGCTGGTACCGGGTAAGGTAGGCATGATTGCCGGGTTATTTTTCGGGCTGGCCTTTGGTATGGGCGGCGTAGGTTCCGCACTGCTGGGCCGACTGGCAGATGCCACCAGCATTGCCTATGTATACCAGGTTTGCGCTTATCTCCCCTTAATAGGACTCCTTACCGGGTTCCTTCCCAACCTGGAGAAAAAGAAATAGCAGCATTTAGCGGAGGCGCCGGCCTCCGCTAAATTCGCATACATTCGCACACTAAAACAATGGTTATGTGGAAAGGCATACTGCTTGTGCTGCTTGGCGCATGCAGCTTTGGAATTTTGTCAACGATCGTTAAGTCGGGTTATCAGCAGGGATATACATTAGGCGAATTATGCAGTGTACAGGCAGGTTTCGGGATGCTGACGTTATGGATCATCCAGGCGCTGTCAGGTAAAAGAACAGCGGGCCTGGGCAACAAAGCTGCCCGCACCTGCTTTATCCTGGGCAGTTCCACGGGATTGGTAAGCATTACTTATTACCAGAGCGTACAATATATTCCTGCCAGTATTGCCATTATACTACTGATGCAGTTTACCTGGATGAGTATGCTGGCAGAATGGATCATTTATAAAAAACGCCCCTCACCTGTACAATGGGTGGCCGTATTTTTTATTCTTGGCGGCACCCTCCTGGCAGGAGGCCTGTTTAATCACGGCCATACCAACCTGAACTGGAAAGGCATTGGATTTGGCCTGCTGGCCGCCATGTGCTATACCGTTTTTATTGTGGTAAGCGGCCGCGTAGCCGCTTCATTGAGCCCTGTGCTGAAGAGCGCCTGGATTGTTACCGGCGCATTTGTGATTATCAGCCTTATTTTCCCGCCGGTATACCTCTCCAACGGCCGTTTTACCGGCACTAATCTATGGATCTGGGGTATTCCCCTCTCCCTTTTTGGTACTGTGCTGCCACCTTTCCTTTTTTCAAAGGGAATGCCCCAAACGGGTGTATCGCTGGGAGCCATCCTCAGCGCCGCCGAGTTGCCGGTGGCCATGCTGGCGGCTACCATTTTCCTGCACGAACCGGTATCCTCTCTCCAGGTACTGGGCGTAGCCATCATATTAGGAGCTATTGCCATGGCAAATCTAAAACGCCGGAAATGAAAACCCATGAGGTGTTTTTTTTATTTATCTTTGCTCCCTCATTAGTGATTTACGAACTGTTTTTTCATGAAAGCATTTAATTTTTTTATTCTATATCGCCTCCCGATCGGTATCCTGCTACTGATAGGCGGTATTGCGCTGGGCCTTACGGTGGGCTGGTGGGAAGCCACCATTGTGCTGGTACTGGCAATAGTGTGCCTGGTAACGCATGTGATGTTTGGACCTATGAGGATAGTACAGGAAGCCGTGGAAGCCGGCGACATTGAAAGGGCTACCGCCCTGATGAACCAGGTAAAGTTCCCTAAACTGCTGTACAAACCTATCCGCTCTGTATACTACTTTATGCAAAGCAATATGGCCATGTACTCCAACGATCTCGATAAAGCTGAATCCACTATCCGCCAGAGCATTAACTCCGGCAGCCCCATGAAGGAATATGAGGGCATGCAGTATTTTCAGCTGGGTACCATCGCTTACCAGAAAAATGACCTGAAAACGGCTGATCAGAACCTGAAAATCGCAATGCGTAAAGGCTTACCGGACAAGGAAAACTCGGCTGCGGCCCTGTTAACCCTGGCGTCTATTGCCATGAGCCGCCGCGACTTCAAATCGGCCAAAGAATACTTCCGCAGGGCGAAAGCTCAGAAGCCTACCACTGCGCAGATTGTAAGCCAGATCAAAGAAATGGATAAATATATTTCCCGGATGCCGGGATAAGCAAACTGCTCCGGCAGCTTGTCTCAAAAAATGCAGTGGCGATAAAGTAACCTGAACCTTTGTCACCGCTGCATTTTTATTTTATAAATCGCTAACCAACATCGCGGATGCACTTAAAACTTTACACGTCCCTTTTCTTGTCTGCAGCACTCTACACCACTGCTGCCGCACAGGATACCAGCCGTATCAGCCAGCTGAACGAAATCACCGTTACCGCCGTTAAAGGCCCTCAGAAAGCCGGGGAAACCGGCAAGGTAGTCACTATCCTTTCACATGAATACCTGCAGCGCAACAGCGGCAGGAGCATTGCCGGCATCCTGAACCAGCAAACCGGCCTGATCATCAACGGTGCTGAAAACAATCCAGGCACCGTACCCAATGTGTACATGCGCGGGGCCTCCAATGGCAATACCCTTATCCTGGTAGACGGCCTCCCGGTAAGTGATGCGTCCCAGATCAACAACACTTTCGACCTCAATTTCATTAGCCCCGACCAGGTGGAACGGATCGAAATACTCCGCGGCAGCCAGTCGACCCTCTATGGCTCCAATGCCGTAGCAGGAGTGATCAACATCATCACCCGCAAAACCGGTGACAAGAAATTTGGCGCAGGCGCTACCGCCAGCTATGGCAGTTACCGCGATTTCCAGGGCAATGTAAATGTACATGGCAACATGAACCGTTTCTCCTACCTGGTGAGCTATAAACATGAAAACACCAGGGGCTTCTCCGATGCCTACGATTCTACCCGCAAAGCGGGGTTTGATAAAGACGGTTTCAGGCAAAACAGCGTTTTTGCAAAACTGGGGCTTACTGCAGGGAAACGCTGGAATTTCGGCTATCTTTTTAACTTCAGTAATTATCATCACGACCTGGATGAGGGCGGCTATAGAGATGAAACGGATTATACCGGTAAGTCGAAATACCTGCTCAATGGCTTCAGCAGCGAATACCGGTTTAAAAACGGGTCCTGGCACGTATTGTACAGCTACCAGCGCACCAACCGGGAAATACTGAACGACTCCGGTTATGTGGGAGTGGGCGCCTATGCGCGGTACGACAGCTCCCTGTTCACCTCCAACATCCACCAGCTGGAAAGCTATGTAAACCTTGACCTGAGCAACCGCATCAGGCTGATAGGAGGCGCCGCCTATAACCGCGCGGCCACCAACCAGGAAGATTTCCTGGAAAGCACTTACACCCCGGGCGTAATAATTCCCAGCAAGTTATCGCCCGACAGTTCCCATACCAGCCAGATCAGCGTGTATGCTTCCTTCCTGCTGCATAACATGAATGGCTTTAACCTGGAAGTGGGCGGCCGGTTCAATCACCATAGCCTGTATGGCAATAATCAAACCTTCTCTATTAACCCCTCTTACCTGATCAATCCAAATCATAAGGTATTTATCAATATTTCTTCCGCCTATATGGTCCCCTCCCTGTACCAGTTGTACGCCGCCGGTTATGGTAACCGGGACCTGAAGCCGGAAACCACTACCAGCTATGAGGCAGGCTACCAGGCCAATGTGGCTAAGGGTAAGGTAGATTTCCGGGTAACCGGCTTTGCCCGCAGTACCCGCGACCTGGTGATCTTTTACTTTGATCCTGTTACCTTTTTCAGCCAGTACCAAAATGCCAACAAACAAAAGGCTTATGGCGCCGAAGCAGAAGTTACCTGGAGCATTACAAAGAAACTGCAGTTAACGGCCAATTATACCTATGTAGATGGCCGGGTTACCGTGAACCAGCATGGTAAGGACTCTTCCTACTACAACCTGTACAGGGTGCCTAAAAACGCCGTGAATGCCACTTTAGGCTACCAGGCCACCCCGGCGCTGTATGTATCGGCTACCGCTAAATACATCGATAAGCGTTTCGAGGGGGCTAACCTGATGGGGGATTATTATACCGTGGATTTATATGGTGAATATAAATTTGGTAACTTGCTTAAAATTTTCGCCGGTTTCAGAAATATTACAGATTATCAGTATTTTGATATTTCGGGATATAATTCACGCCGGTTTAATTTTAATACCGGTATCGTAGTTAATTTGTAAACATTAAAATCAACATAATGTCTTTAAAGAATCTTAATCCACGATTTGGTGTATTGCTGCTTTTTATCCTGGCAGCAGGTGTAATACGTGTCGTGTTGGGATCAGATGCTACCATGCAACCAATCGCCATGTTTACCCCGGTAGGCGCTATGGCTTTATTCGGCGGCGCTTCTTTTTCACAGAAATGGAAATCATACGCCTTTCCTTTATTAACGCTCTTTGTTAGCGACATTATCCTGATGCAGGTTTTCCATAAGCAGTTTGCAGAAGGCTTGCTGTACAGGGGCTGGGTATGGAACTATGCCAGCTTTGTGCTGATTGTATTACTGGGACAGCTTTTAATCAAAAAAGCAAGTGTTGCCAACATCCTGATGGGTTCTGTGGGTGCAGCGCTCCTGCATTTCCTGGTATCCAACTTCGGCGTATGGATCAGCGGTTCCACCAATATGCTCACCGGTTTACCGTACACTAAAGATGCCGCAGGATTAGCCAGCTGCTACATCCAGGCAATTCCTTATATGTGGTACGTGCTGGTAGGTAATATTGTTTACTGCAGCATTTTCTTTGGCAGCTTTGAACTGGTTAAACGCAGACTGCGTTTTGCACAATAGTATTTTTACATTTGTTTTTAGAGATTTGGGGCTCAGGCAGATGAACACATTTGTCTGACCCTAAATCTCTAAATTATTATAGGGGATTTCATATTTGCCCTTCTTCTGCATAGCATTTCTGTATTAGCACCCTGGCTACAGTTTAACTGTAATACCCATACGAAAACAAGACATACGAAAATAAATCACGACACATGCGCAGCATTTCACGCAAATTTCAGGTTTCCTTTATTGCAGCAGTATTCGCTATCGCGGGATTAGCCTCCTGCTCTAAAGATAACCAGGCAGAAGTAATTGTACCACAGATAGTAAGCCCGGGGTTAAAAAACGGCAATGATACCATCTTTATCGGCGACAGCCGTGTACTGAGCCCGCAGCTGGCCGAAGTGAAAGATCCAACTTTCCTCTGGCTGGTAAACGGCGTACAGGTAAGCACCGATTCTACCTATACTTTTACTGCAACAGCAAAAGGTGATTATACCATCTCCTATAAAATAATTTCGGGCAATGCACTGGCTACTTTCTTTTACCGTATCAAAGTGCTGGGCAAATTTGAAAATGGATTTTTCCTGGTGAATGAAGGCTGGTTTGGCCACGGCCCCGGGGATGTGAATTTTTACCGTAACGGGGAAGATTCCGTTTACCAGGATGTATTTCAACGGACCAATCCTGGTAAAACATTAGGCACTACTACCGACTACGGCGCTATTTACAATAATAAAATGTACCTGGTATCCAAACAGGGCGCCTTTGTGGTAGCAGATCCCGGCACCATGAAGGAAACCGGCCGTATTGACCAGCTGCCGGCCGCAGGTAACTCCTTTTGCGGTATAAACAACAGCACAGGCTTAATAGGCACCGCCGATGGCGTATATCCCGTTAATCTTCAAACACTGGCTGTAGGCAGTAAACTGGCCGGCGTAACCGGCCAGGTAGGCGGCATCATCAAAGCCGAAGCTTATGTACTGGTCATGTCGCAATCGCAGGGTATAGTAGCATTAAATAACACCGATCTGAGCGTGGCCAAAGTGTTAGGCCCTGCAGATGTAGGCTTTACCCGTACGCCGGATGGTACCGTTTGGGCCGCCCGTGATAACATGCTGTTTGCTATTAACGCCAACAGCCTGAAAATGGACACTGTAACCGTTCCCTTCCCGGTATACGGCTCCTGGGGCGCCTGGAACGCAGGTATGCTGAGCGCATCTACTATTGAGAATGCAGTATTCATCGGCAAAACAAATTCATGGGGCGCTGGCGGCAGGGAAGTGTACAAATATGCGGCAGGCAATCCCAATTCCCTGAATACACCATTTGTAACTATTCCTGACGGCCGTGAAATGTATGGTGCAGGCGTAAGGTACAACCCGGGCAATAACACCATCGTAATAACAGACGTGAAATCAGGTTATGGCGACAATTATAAAAACAATACGCTGTACATCTACGATGCCAGCAACGGCGGGCTGAAGAAAAGCGTGAACTTCACCGGCTTCTTCTTCCCGGCAATGCCATTGTTTAACTAATAATTTCCTGTGGCGGGCTTTGATCAAAGTCCGCCACAGGAAAAAGGCTAAAAGCTTTTCTATGCTTCATTTAATTACAGGCGGCGCCCGTTCGGGTAAAAGCAGGTACGCACAGGAGCTGGCCTTATCACAAAGCGCTCATCCCATATATGTGGCCACTGCCAAAGTATGGGACAATGATTTTGCACAACGCATACAGCGGCATAAGGAGGAAAGAGGACCGGCATGGGTGAATTATGAAGAAGAGCTGTATGTGAGCCGCCTGCCGCTGGACGGGCATACCGTAGTGATCGACTGCATCACCCTCTGGCTTACCAACTTTTTTACAGCACACGAGTATCATACCGGCAATACGCTGCAGGCCATCCAGGCGGAAATACATGCCATTCACCAGAAAGCAGGCACTTTTATTATTGTAACCAACGAAATTGGAATGGGCGTTCATGCGGAAACTGAAGCTGGCCGCAAGTTTACAGACCTGCAGGGTTGGGTGAACCAATATACGGCGCGTATATCCGGTACCGTTACACTAATGGTGTCGGGCATTCCGGTTGTAATTAAGAAAGAAGTGTAAAAATCCCTTATGATGAATGATATCCGTATACTACCAGTATCTACCGAATTAAGCACCGCATTACAGGATAAGATAGATCAAAAGACCAAGCCGCCCGGCTCACTGGGAAAACTGGAAAGCATTGCCCTGCAGGCAGGTCTTGTACAAAATACATTGAGCCCGTCTGTAAAGAACCCCGCCATTATTGTATTTGCAGGAGATCACGGCATTGCAGCCGACGGACAGGTAAATCCTTTTCCACAGGCTGTTACCGCTCAAATGGTATATAACTTCCTGAATGGAGGCGCGGCCATCAACGTATTTTGCAGACAGCACCAACTGGACCTTACCGTAGTGGATGCCGGGGTAAATCATGTGTTTGCACCACATCCGCAGCTGAAAGACCGTAAAATGGGAATGGGTACGCAGAACTTCCTGCATATGCCGGCCATGCAGCTGGATCAGTGCAAACTGGCCATGCAGTCGGGCGCCGCTGAGGTGAAACTGCTTTTTGAAAAAGGATGCAACGTAGTGGGTTTCGGGGAAATGGGCATTGGTAATACTTCTGCGGCATCGTTGCTCATGAGTCATTTTACCGGCATACCGGTGGCCGAATGTACCGGTACAGGCACCGGCAGCAATGCACAGCAATTAATGCAAAAAAAGGCCATACTGCAACAGGTAATGGCCAAACATGGATCACCCGCTTCGCCTGAACAGGCCCTGGCTACATTTGGCGGTTTTGAAATAGCCATGATCTGTGGCGCCATCCAGCAGGCAGCCGCGCTTAACATGCTGGTGGTGATAGACGGCTTTATTGTAACCGCCGCTTTACTGGCGGCCGTACAAATGCAGCCCAACGTAAAAGATTATTGCATTTTTGCCCATTGCTCTGAAGAAAAAGGACATAAAGCGATGCTGCAACATCTTCAAGTATCACCTTTATTACAAATGGATATGCGTTTGGGAGAAGGCACCGGCGCCGCACTGGCCATTCCCCTGATCAGGAGTGCAGTAGCTTTTTTGGAAGAAATGGCCAGTTTTAACAGTGCACAGGTATCAAACCGTACAATATGAAAAAACAGTGGCAGCTATTGCTAACCGCTATCATGTATTATACGCGTATACACGTTCCCGTTAGCACGCCCTGGTCTCCGGAATTGCTCAGCCAGGCTACCCGCTATCTTCCGCTGATAGGATGGATTACGGGCCTTATTATGACGGCCGTGTTGTATATACTGGGCAGCATTGCTCCTCCCATGGTGAGCATACTACTGGCGATTATTGTGGGCGTGTGGATTACCGGCGCTTTTCATGAAGACGGGTTTGCGGATATGTGCGATGGTTTCGGCGGTGGCTGGACCAAAGAAAAGATCCTGGACATCATGAAAGACAGCCGTATAGGCACCTACGGGATGCTGGGACTGCTGCTGATCATGACCCTTAAATACCTGTCGCTCCGCGAGCTGCCGCTGTATAAAGTGATGCTCTCCATCATAAGTGCGCAGCCATTGAGCCGCTTTGTAGCAGTAACGGTGATATATACCCATAAATATGTGCGTGAAAACGACGACAGTAAGGCCAAACCTATTGCCAGGGGCATTACCCTGCCCGACCTGTGGATAGCGGCTTTATGGGGCTTTATTCCTTTTGTTGCAGCCATGATTTACCTGCAGAACTATACCCTGCTGCTTACTATTCCGGCCCTGTTTTTAGCGCGCTGGTATATGGTAAGACTGATGCAGAAATGGATAGGCGGCTATACCGGCGATTGCCTGGGCGCCGTGCAGCAGGTATCCGAGGCTGTTATTTATTTATGCTTTTGTATTCTTACATGGAAATATACCTGATCCGGCATACCACACCGGCTATAGAAAGTGGTATTTGTTACGGCGCCTCCGATGTGGATGTAGCCGGTAGTTTTGATACCGAAGCAGCACGCATAAAGCCCCTGCTTCCGGCAGGGCCGCTGGAGGTATATACCAGCCCGCTGCAACGCTGTGAAAAGCTGGCAGCCGCGTTATTCGATAACTATATCAAAGACGACCGGTTAAAAGAAATGAATTTTGGTAACTGGGAGATGCAGCCCTGGGAAAACATCAGCAAAAATGCCCTGAGCAAATGGGCCGACAACGTGGTGTTTGAGCATATTCCCGGCGGGGAAAGCTATGAGGAGCTCTATAACAGGAGTATAGCCATACTGGAGGAAATAACTGCTACAGGAAAAGACACGGTGCTGGTTACACATAACGGGGTGATCCGCTGTATAGTAGCGCATGTGACCGATACCCCGCTCGTGGATGCGTTTGATATCTCAGTGGATTATGGTCATATTTCGCATCTACGGGTGGAAAACGGAGAGGTAAAAATGATAAATTCTAATCTGTAAATAGTTGTCTTTAAACAATTTATATTAAAATTTTTAAATATCTCCCTAAAAAACAAAAAAACTGGTAATTCGTGCTAACTTTATGTTTACATATACCGTATATAAAAGCACACAATAAAATCTGTTATAATGACAACATCTTTTCTGAATATCCCGCTTTTGTTTTTGCAGGAAATAGGTATCAAGGAATTACTGCTGATAGCATTGGTAGTACTGTTATTGTTTGGTGGTAAGAAGATACCTGAGCTGATGCGTGGTTTGGGTAGCGGCATTCGTGAGTTTAAAGATGCCAAAGATGAACCAGGCAAAAAAGGAACTAAAGCAGACGCGTCTGACGCCAAAGCGAACTAAATTCCTGTTATAAAAACAAAAGGCAAATTGCGCATTGAGTATGCACGATTTGCCTTTTTTTATGCTTTTAACCACCTGTTCTTATCAGGCAGCGATCTGTACTTCATCGAGATTGGAAGTACTTTTATTGTTCACTGATTCAAATCTTTTTTTAAAATACCAGGCTGATGCCAGCATCATCACGATACCTGTAACAGAAACGCCCAATACAGCATCTGTAAAAAACTGGCTCCACGATAAAGCCATGCCGCCAAAATTCTTGAATAACATCACCAGCACACTTCCCAGGTAACCAAAAGAATCGGCCACATAAATGATAAAGCCAACATTGCTCACGTATTTAAATACTGCGATAAGTCTTTCAAAGAAGATACAGTTAAAGGGAATGTAACCCATATACAATCCTAATCCTGTTAAAGTCATCCACCATACAGGATCCAGCTGATGCTGCTTATATAGCAAGGTGCTGATCAGCGCCACCAGGAACCCGGTGATCACAATAAAATGATTCAGCATAAACGCGTGAAAATTATTTTTCACAAACACCAGCAATCCCATGATCACAATGATGGCTACCGAAACAGGGATCTCTGTTTGTGTAAAAATACCCGCCTGCGTGCCGTAGCCCAGGTCTTTCCAGATATCCGCCGCAAAATTGTCGCGCATATCCCGCAATACGGTGAGTAATACATAACTGGCAATGAGTAATACCAGCCCGGGTAAAAAGGTGTGGAGAAATGTTTTTCTTTCCTGTTTGTTCATAGGCGCACGGCGCGTTCTCAATTGCTCATCTTCCGTTGAAGGGGGCGGGATCTGCTCCAGTAACAATATACAGGTCATGATGGGCACAATAAATACCAGGCCGGTGATAAAAGGCATCCAGTATTCCGTTACATGCCAGCTCACCACCGTCATTTTACCTACTGATTTTACAAACCCCGAAGAAAAGATAAAGCTCACCGATAATACTGCTCCCATAAATTCCGTACTGCGCCGGCCTTCCAGGTAACTGAACACCAGCCCCCAGATCATACCCAATGGAAACCCGTTGAGAAAAAGAAACGCAATATTATACGGGGCTGGCACCACAGCGAAACCCAGTAAGGCCAGCCAGGATATGCCTATCAGCATCATGATACTCTGCGCCCGTTTATTGCCTTTCATTTCCGCTATAAAACGGATACCGTAAAACTTGCTACAGGCATAACCAATTGTTTGCGTAATTACCAGCCAGATCTTATAATCAATGCCGAGGAAAGTTACTCCCTCGAAAATACCCGCTGTAAAAGGCTTCCGGAAGGCATACATGCAGGAATATGTACCAAAGGCCACCAGGGCAGCATACAGTGAAAAAGTAACATGATGCGCATGCTGCAACCGCTTCCGTATCCAGGTAATATTCAACATCTTTTGACAAATGGTTTGGACAAAGGTGCGGGTCCAATGTAAACTCATTGTTAATAAATGCTGAACTTAATGTTAAGTATTATTAAACATGAGCTTCGTGGCCTTCGGCCACTGAAATTGTCTTGGTGCAGGATTAGGATGATTATACTGATTACACTGATTTTCCTGCCGTTTGTTGTTTGGATTATAATGCGGTTGAATAGAGCGAATGGTGGCCTTCGGCCACTAAGATTGTCTTGGGGCAGGATTAGGATGATTACGCTGATTACACTGATTTTTTTAGAGAGAAGAAGAAGGAATTATTTCTTTCTTCTTCTTTTTTATATAGATAAATCAGGTAATAAT
>NZ_DATCRD010000297.1:0-39658 GCF_036569185.1 Chitinophaga sp. | reverse complement strand
ACGATTGGGCGCCAGGCGCCAGCAAGGTAGGGTTGAGCGAATACGTAATGCAGGCCAGTTCCGGCGCATGGGTAGAGAAGGTGAACAGGGCGGCAGACTTCTTCAAAAACTAATCGCCTTCGGCGTTTTAAATTGTCTTGGCTCAGGATTACGCTGATTATACTGATTCGCCTGATTTTTATTTTTGGGATTTTTTAAAGGATTCGGGGAGATGAAAGCGAGCACTTACGCTTTTATCTCCCCGAATCTTTTAAAATCAAAAAAAATCCAATCCCAAAAATCAGTATAATCAACATAATCCTGAGCCAAGACAATTTCCATCGCCGAAGGCGATCCCTTACAAATACTGGAAATTCGTTTTGGGCGTGATGCTCAGCAATGTCTGGTAAATCAGCAGGATAGTGTTTTCAATATCATCTTTCTTTACCATTTCCACAGTGGTATGCATATAGCGTAACGGTAAACTGATCAGCGCTGAAGGGGTACCATCGTTGCTGTAGGCGAAGGCGTCGGTATCGGTGCCGGTACTGCGGCTTACTGCGTGCAGCTGGTGAGGGATATCGTTCTTCTTTGCGGTTTTGATGATAAGATCACGGAGGATGTTATGCACAGCAGGGCCATAAGTGATACTGGGACCGGCGCCGCATTTTATTTCCCCTTCAATATTCTTGTTGATCATCGGGGTAGTGGTATCATGGGTTACATCCGTGATGATAGCCACATTGGGCTTAATGCGCTTGGCAATCATCTCTGCACCACGTAAACCCACTTCTTCCTGTACCGCGTTTACGATATAAAGACCGAAAGGTAACTGTTGTTTCTTTTCCTTCAGCAGGCGGGCCACTTCCGCGATCATAAAACCGCCGATGCGGTTGTCGATAGCACGGCAGATGTAGTAGTCGTAGTTCAGCTCCTCAAAACCATCTTCAAAAGTACATACGCAACCTACATGTATACCCAGTTCTTCCACTTCTTTACGGGAGCGTGCGCCGCAATCGAGAAAAATGTTTTCCACCTTGGGCTGTGGCTCTTTACCATCGCCGCTGCGGATGCGGGTATGAATGGCCGGCCAGCCGAACACCGCTTTCACAATGCCTTTTTCGGTATGGATATTCACTCTTTTGGAAGGAGCAATCTGCTGATCGGAGCCGCCGTTACGGATTACATAGATCAGTCCTTCAGGAGAGATATAGTTTACAAACCAGGAGATCTCATCGGCATGGGCTTCTATCACCACTTTAAATTCCGCTTTGGGATTGATCACACCTACTGCCGATCCGTATGCGTCTACAAAATATTCATCGATGTAGGGAGTCAGGTATTTCAGCCAGAGCTTCTGTCCTTCTTTCTCAAAACCGGTAGGAGACGGGTTATTCAGGTAATTTTCGAGGAATGCCAGTGATTCCTTGTTGAATATTGATTTCTGTTTTTTAGACATAATGTTATATTTCCAGATGGTGACGTGGCAAATGTAAGGAAAACGGAGGATTGTGTTGCTCCGTGTTAAACGATCATAAGATGCAATAAGGCCGACAGCGCCATGAATCCGTCCAGTACAAAGTAGAACAGGTAATCAGAGCTGGTTTGTTGCGCTCTACGGGTGATGAGCGCCGTTGCAATTACCGGCGCCAGCAGCGTAACAATAGCGGGGAGCGTAGTGTAAGGCCACATTAAAACCGCGCTTACTGCTGCTACCAGCAGGGAGCCATAGTAAAGCCGCATCAGGTTCTTTATATCCAGGGCAGTGATCAGGCTCCGGATGCCTTCCTTTTTATCTGATTCCAGGTCGCGGTAATCAAACAGGATACAGATGGCATATATAAGACCAAAGCGGTGTATGGTAAGGTATACCAGCGGCTGTGTGGCGGCATTGCCTGCTACCAGTGCGGGTAATACGGTGGTTACATAGGTCCATACAAAGGTGAGGAACAGTGTTTTGCCGATGGCTATTTTACTGAGCCAACGGAAAGCTTTGTGCGGCACCTTGGGCGCCGAATACAAAAAAGTGAGCACTGCACCGCCGCTCAGTACCAGCCAGTGTTCCCGCAGTTGCCAAAAAAACCATAAAGAGCCCGCCAATCCAACGCCGCATAAAATAAGCATCAGTGTACGGTGACGGTTACCCCAAAGTATCCTTTCTGAAGCCGAATAGGCGCCGGGGGTAAGGTACCAGTGGAAATTATAGCTGCAGATGGTGGAAAAGAAAACAAAAAGATAAAAGGTATTTTGTGGATAACGAAGGACCAGCAACTGGTTGGTTTGCCAGATCATCAGGATGGCGCACCCGGAAATATAAACGGAGGTAAAAAGAATAAGATTAAAAAGGCTGCGGAACATATATTTGGCTTTTAGCATTCCGCCTTTTGGTAAACGGGGCACCAAAAGGCGGATGCCATTTGCTACAAAGGTATATTGCCATGTTTTTTTCGCGGCATATTTACCACTTTATTTTCAAGCATTTTGAAAGCCTTGATCAGTTTGATACGGGTCATTTCCGGTTTGATCACCTCGTCGATATATCCCTTTTCTGCTGCCAGGTAGGGATTGGCAAACCTTTCCGTATAGTCGGCTACCAATTCATTCATACGGGCTTCGGGGTCGGCGGCGGCATCAATTTCCCTTTTGAAGATGATTTCCACGGCGCCTTTGGCGCCCATTACGGCGATTTCGGCCTGCGGGAAAGCGAAGTTAAGATCGGCGCCGATGTGTTTGGAATTCATTACGCAGTAAGCGCCGCCATAGGCTTTGCGGGTAGTAACGGTGAGCTTGGGCACGGTGGCTTCGCTCAGCGCATACAACAGTTTGGCGCCGTTGGTAATGATACCATTCCATTCCTGGTCTGTACCGGGCAGGAAACCGGGCACATCTACCAGTACCAGCAAAGGAATATTGAATGCATCGCAGAAGCGGGTAAACCGGGCGCCTTTTACAGAGGCATGGATATCCAGTACACCAGCCAGGTGAGCAGGCTGGTTGGCTACGATGCCAATGCTTCTACCGGCGATGCGGGCAAAGCCCACGATCATGTTTTCCGCGAAATTTTTATGTACCTCAAAGAAGCTGTCGGTGTCCGTGATCTGTGCGATCGCTTCTTTCATATCATATGGCTGGTTCGGGTGGTCGGGGATCAGCGTGTTAAGCGCTTCCCTTATTTCATTGCCCGGCTCATAAGGATATACCGGCGCTGTTTCTTCACAGTTTTGCGGTACATAGCTCAGGAGCTGTTTGATATACTGGATACATTCTATTTCGTTGGCGCAGGCGAAATGGGTTACGCCGCTTTTGGATGCATGCGTTTGGGCGCCGCCCAGTTCTTCTGAAGTTACTTCTTCATGAGTAACGGTTTTTACCACGTTGGGGCCGGTTACAAACATATAGGAGGTTTGTTCCACCATCATGATGAAATCCGTAATAGCCGGGGAGTATACCGCGCCGCCGGCGCAGGGGCCCATAATAGCGGAGATCTGCGGGATCACGCCGGAGGCCCTGGTGTTGCGGTAAAAGATATCGGCATAGCCGCCAAGACTAACCACTCCCTCCTGGATGCGCGCGCCGCCGCTGTCGTTCAGGCCAATAAGGGGGGCGCCATTTTCCATGGCGAGGTCCATGATCTTGCAGATCTTGCGGGCATGTGGCTCGGATAAACTACCGCCATATACAGTGAAGTCCTGTGAAAAAACATAGGTAAGCCGGCCGTGTATGGTGCCATAACCTGTTACCACGCCATCGCCGAGGAATTGCTCCTGGTCGGCGGTAAGCCCGCGGTTCCGGTTAGTGACCAGCATATCCAGTTCTTCAAAAGAACCTTCATCCATCAGCAGCTGTATCCTTTCGCGGGCGGTGAGCTTCCCTTTCTTATGCTGGGAAGCGATACGTACGTCTCCTCCGCCGAGCATGGCTTCGGCGATCTTTGCCTGTAGTTCTTCTAGTTTATCCATATGCTAAAAATCAAGAGTAAAGCTAAAAATAAAAGGATCCCTTTTAGAAAAGGAATCCTTAAATGTATGATATTTTGGAATGTAAATGTTTGTCAGGGCACGTTGTAAGGTAATTTAGGAGTAGCGATGGTGTCACTGATGTTTCCTGAGTTGTCCCGGACGAATATCACCCAATGAATACTATCATCTACTGTTCTCTGTTCCAATTTGAATTCAGTGGAAATTAATGATATTACCACCTCCGCCTTAACACTATTTCCTCTGTTTGCACCTATTCCAGGCATTTTCTTTTTGTCAAAAAGCGTATCCTGTGCTGGACCTCGACTATCAAATAAGGGGGCTATCCAAAGTGAATCTTCTATATCACCGTCTCCATCTTCTACGTTCAAAGAAATACCCACCTGCTGGGTACTGGCCACCACGCTGTCGAGCGAATATCCTTTAAAGCTGAGAATGGGCTTGGTACCTATTTTATCCTTTTTACAGGCATAAAATACCCCGGCCAGCAGGAACAAAAACAGAATTTTCTTCATAAAACAAACCTACATTAATTTAGGAAATATACAAATATTCAGTTATCGCCATCCATCTATACCAAAACGTTTTTTTGTGACAATTGTTACTTACTGCGTATAGATTTATTCTTCTCCCTAACTTTGTGCGATTTTAAACCAAGCTTTACATGACTGCCGTATCACCGGAACATATATTTTCATTAACCGAAAGTGGGCTGGAAGCCGCTGCCCTTGAGCTGTTTCAGTACCAGTACCGGGAAAATGACCTGTACAGGGCCTATACGGATGCCCTGCGCATCCGGCCTGCTTCGGTGAAAAGCATTCTTGAAATTCCCTATCTCCCCATACAGTTTTTCAAATCGCATACCGTGGTAAGCGGGCAGTTTACGCCTGAACTGATCTTCGAAAGCAGCGGCACCACCCAAACGGTGAACAGCCGTCACCTGGTAAAACATTCCGCTATTTATACCCAAAGCTTTATGACTGCCTTTGAGCAGTTTTACGGCCCGGTGAGCGATTATGTGGTGGTGGGACTGTTACCTTCCTACCTGGAGCGACAGCATTCCTCGCTGGTACGCATGGTGCAGGAAATGACCATCCGTAGCGGGCATGAGGAAAGCGGCTTTTATTTATACGAGCATGATAAGTTGTTCCGGCAGCTGCAGGCATTGGAAGCACGGGGACAAAAGGTATTGCTGATCGGCGTCACTTTCGGGCTGCTGGATTTTGCGGAGCAGTATACCCTTTCCCTGAAAAATACCATTGTTATGGAAACAGGAGGAATGAAGGGAAGAAGGGAGGAATGGACCCGTGAAGAAGTGCATGCCTTCCTGAAAGAACGCCTGGGCGTTGCCTGTGTCCACGCAGAATACGGCATGACAGAACTATTGTCGCAAGCCTATTCCAGGTGTGATGGCCTGTTTCAAACCCCTGCCTGGATGAAAGTACTGCTGCGGGATGAAAATGACCCCTTCCAGCTTACAGCCGGTAAAGGCGCCGGTGTTATGAACGTGATTGACCTTGCCAATATTTACTCCTGTGCATTCATAGCCACGGAAGACATTGGCCGTATGCATGCCGATGGCCGGTTTGAAGTATTGGGCCGCCTTGATAATTCTGCGCTCAGGGGCTGTAGCCTGATGGTGAGCTAGTGTATTAAATTTATATTATATATTATTCGTCCATTGCGGCGAGATGCAGGAGTGCCGGCAATTTTCCCGGATCATGCATAATAGCGGAAAGCGACGACATATAAGGGAAGGAGTGATGGTCCATCCCGAACTTATGCAGCAGGTATACATCCAGTTGTTCCGGGGAAGTATGCCCCTGTATATAATCGCCCAGGTAAAAGAGGAAGCGTTGTCTTTCCTTTTCAGATAACAGCACCAGCGCTACCTTATCTTTCAGGCTGTTGTGCTGGCCTGCCCGGAAAATCTTCAGCGCCTGTTTGTAATGCGCTATTGTCATTTCATCAGCGGATGAGGGTAACAATTGAGTGCAGAAATAATCTACCGCTATATCATCAAAGAAGCCGGCTCCTTCATCGGCATCAGGCTCATTGTGCCAGGTAGCCCATTGGATCAGCTGTTCTGTGGTGATATAACCGGTAAGCATTGCTTCCAGCTGGTGCATAACTCCTTCACGGGTAGGGGTGGTATCGGAAGCATGGGAAATAGCTGTTACAATATCCTGGTAATAATGTTCATTGATTTCACTGGCAGTTTGGAACAGCAGCCTGCTCACTTCAGTGTTCGAATCTTCTCCGGCCTTTTGTTGCAGCGGGGATACGCTGCGTAATTCATCTATTACTTCCTGTCTTGTTTTAGTACCACGTAAATATGCCTTCAATAATGTTACAAAGTAAACGGACGTTACAGGCGACATTTCATTTTTCATGGGCCGAGTATTTCATATTTCATTGGGTACAGGCCAAAAATAGGATAAAATGCTGAATAGTGGACAATGCTTTCGCACCATTTACCAACGGGTATCTACCAGTTATCCCCCTTTAACATTTTTTTGGGTTGCCGGGAAAACTAAAACAGGTAAATTTCCGTAAGCTTTCTACTATATACGTAAAAAAACGATATGCGGGCAGAAGCTTTTCATACAACGGCACCATCAGCAATGACAACCTGTAATCCAAAAGAATGGGTAAGGCTATACGCGGAAGATTTATTTAAATTCGCGTGTAGCAAAGTATCAGATGCCACACTGGCACAGGACCTGGTACAGGACACCTTCCTCAGCGGGCTACAGGCTATGCCTGGCTTCCGGGGCGATAGCAGTGAAAAAACCTGGCTAACCGCTATCCTGAAAAATAAAATAACGGACCACTACCGTAAGTCGGGCAAAACTGTTTTAACTTTAGATAGCATAACGGCGCATAGCAACGATGCTGATCCACACCATATCTACTTTAACGAAAAAGGACATTGGCGCCGGGAAATGGCTCCCAAGGCCTGGAAACAGGATATCAACGACCCAACAGAACAACGGGAATTTTCCCGGATCTTACGCAGCTGTATGGCTAAACTGAGCGGCATTGGAAAAACCATCTTTCAGCAGAAATATGTAGAAGAAAAAAAATCGGCAGACATCTGTAAGGATATGGCCATCACCACGTCCAACTACTGGGTTATTATTCACCGGGCCAAATTGCAATTAAGAGCCTGCCTGGAAAAAAACTGGTTCAGTAATTGAAATGGAACGTCACTTACATACTTTAATGCCTTGTTGTAAAGAGGCTACCATGTTGGCGGAAAAACAACTGCAACAGCGGTTGCCCCGGTGGCAGCGCATAGGGTTGCAGTTTCACCTGTTATATTGCCACTTTTGCCGGCGGTATGTGAAGCAAAGCAAGACTATAGACCAACACCTGCGCCAGCTGGCAGCGGAAAATACAGCATTGGATGAATCCGTGAAACGCCAGTGGGAAGTGCTGATAGCAGCTGAACTGGAAAAATAATTGAAACTCCTGTAAGGATTCTTTAATCACCACGTCTATCTCTCAAATACATATTTTTTCACCAGTTTTTTAAATTTAAAAAGATGAAAAACAACAATCCTATCAGCAAAAAAGTACTTTTTTCAGGCTCTCTTGTTGCCGGCGCCATCCTTGGTATGGCTGCATTACAGGTAACTGCCAAACCCGCTGCTTACACTAACCTTGGCTCCGGCGCTGCGGTAAGAAACGCATTAACCGGCGCTTCCGGTCATACTGCCAATGCTATTGAACTGGCCTGCGGTGCAAAAAAAGACAGCGCATCTGCCGGTAAGTCAAAAGAAGGCAAATGCGGACAGGGCAAATGCGGTGAAGGAAAATGTGGTGATAAAAAAGGCAAGAAAGGAGATAAGCATAAAAAAGACACCACCAAATCCGGTAATTGATTTTCCAGGTAAAGTAAAGACCGGTGAGGTACGCACAAGCCGGTCTTTACTTTTATCTTAACCTCCTAAAAACGTATAGTCATGGTAGGTATAGGTTTTCGCAGGGAATTTGCGGAAGAAATGATCAGTGGGGAGCATATCAGGCCCGACTTTATTGAGTTTGCGCCCGAAAACTGGATGAATATCGGCGGGTACTGGAAGAAAGTATTACATCGCGTTGTAGAAAAATATCCCGTGCTATGCCACGGCCTGTCCCTTTCTATCGGCAGCCCCGAAGCGCTGGATAAATCCTTCCTGCAATATGTAAAAACATTTCTCAGGGAGTACAACGTGCAGATCTATTCAGAGCATCTTAGCTACTCCAAATGTGATAATGCACATATGTACGACCTGCTGCCTATTCCTTTCCGGATGGATGCGGTAAAGCATATTGCCAGCCGCATACAACAGGTGCAGGATTACCTGCAACGCCCGCTGGTAATGGAAATAGTATCTTATTACACACCGGTTGCAGCAGAAATGAGCGAAGTGGACTTTATTAAGGAAGTGGTGAAACAATCCGGTTGCCAGCTGTTGCTGGATGTGAACAACATCTATGTAAATGCTTTCAATCACCGGTATGATGCCAAAGCATTTATACAACAGCTTCCCCTCGATAAAGTAGCTTATATACATATGGCCGGTCATGAACAGGTGGCGCCTGACCTGATCATTGATACCCATGGGGAGCCGATCATTGACCCGGTATACGACCTCTTTGAATGGACCATCCAACGCCTGCACCCGGTACCGGTTTTACTGGAAAGGGATTTTAATATCCCCGAAATGGCGGAGCTGCAGGGTGAGTTAACAAAGCTGAAAAACATTTGTCATAAACAATGGAATTTGAAAGATGAACTTGTTGCCTGACACTTATCATATCCAGCAAACTTTTTCTGCCTATTGCAGAACCGGTGAAAAAGTAAAGCTGCCTGGCGTAAAGCTGCAGGGGCTGAAACATTACCGGCAGCTGGTATTTAACATGATCCATGATACCATGGAGAATGCCTTCCCCATTGCGTTCAAACATATTCCCGCCACGAAGTGGAATAGAATGGTAAAGGAGTTTTTTTCCAGGCATGCGTGCCAGTCGTACCAGGTATGGAAGCTCCCCCTGGAGTTTTATACCTACGCGGTAGAGCATAACTGGGAAGAAACCTACGCTATCCCTTTTCTCAACGACCTTCTCGCTTTTGAGTGGGCGGAGATGGAAGTGTATAATATGGAAGATATACCCGCACCCGCTTACAGCTGTTCCGGCAACTGGCTGGAAACGCCGCTGGTGTTGAACCCTGAGTACAGGCTGTTATCTTTCAGTTATCCTGTTCACCTGATGGCCGATCCAAAGGAATTAGTGAAGAACAAGGGCGTTTATTTTGTACTGCTGTTCCGGCATCCGGAAACCGGGCATGTGGAGTTTACGGACTTGTCGCCCTGGCTGGCTTTCCTAACCGAGCAGCTGGCTATGGGTATAACGGTAAGGGATATACTGGATTATGCCCCCGAGCTGAATATAACGCAAACGGATACACTCGTACAGGATTCCATTGCTTTTTTAAAGCACATGCAGGAATTGCATTTTGTGCTGGGTTTTCAATCATAATGTATGCGCAGCTATGCTGTAATAGCACGCCGTTTGCAGGCGTGGAGAGATGTTCCGCTGCTGCTTATGCGGCTGGTGCTGGCGTATGGGTTTTACCTGCCGGCAAAAATGAAATGGAGCGATATTCATGGTATCGGCGACTGGTTTGTGCAACTGCATATTCCGCTGCCGTATGTGAGCGCTTACCTGGTAGCCATTACAGAAGCCGCTGGTGTAGTGTTGCTGACACTGGGCTTATGGGTGCGCTATATTACCTTACCGTTAATGTTCAGCATGCTGGTGGCCATTGCAACAGTGCATTGGAGCAATGGCTTTGCAGCTGGCGATAATGGGTTCGAGATCCCTTTATATTATCTCATAATGTTGTTTGCCTTGTTTATATATGGTGGAGGGAAGATAGGAGTTGATTATTTCCTGGAGCATTCTTCCTCCCGGTAACCCCTTGTTTCCCGCAGAAAATCGTAATTTCGGCCCCGTCTTAGTGATGATCATATGCAACTAGCCCGGGAAACGATAGGTAGCGAACTACAACGGTTTGAAGAGATTTTTCATGAAGCCATGCAAAGTGATGTAGGGTTACTGAACAGGATCATGGCAGACATTGCCGCCCATAAAGGCAAACAGATGCGCCCCATGTTCGTGTTGCTGTGCGCCCGCCTGTGCGGCAGTATCAACGACGGCAGTTACAGGGCGGCCCTGCTCGTGGAAATGCTGCATACCGCTTCCCTTGTACATGATGATATGGTGGACGACGCCATGAAACGCCGCAGCGCTTTTTCTGTAAATGCCCTCTGGAAAAATCGTGTATCCGTAATGGTGGGTGACCAGCTTTTTACCAAAGGCGTATTGCTGGCGCTGGATAATAACGACCCCGGGTTGCTGAAGATCTACGCTGCCGCTATCCGGCAAATGATAGAAGGAGAACTGATCCAGATGACCAAGGCCAATAAACTGAGCTTTGAAGAGAAAGATTATTATGACCTTATAGATGCCAAAACCGCTTCTTTCCTGGCGGCAGCCTGCGCAGCAGGCGCTTCCTCCGCCTGTGATAACCCCGAAACCATCGCGCTGCTGCATAGTTTCGGACAAAAAGTAGGCATGGCTTTCCAGCTGAAAGATGACCTGTTTGATTATGGCAATACCGACATCGGTAAACCTACCGGCAATGATATCAAAGAAAAGAAAGTAACGCTCCCGCTTATCTACACTGTTCAACATGCCAGCCCCGCGCTGCGGAAAAAGATCCTCCATATTGTAAAGCATCAGCATACTGATAAAGACAAAGTGAACTTTGTAGTGGAAACTGTGAATCAATCCGGCGGACTGGATTATGCTACCCAAAAAATGATGGCTTACCGCGATGAAGCATTCCGGTTACTTTTTACTTTTCCTCCTTCACCTGTGCGTGCTGCGTTGGAAGAACTGGTGCGTTATACTACCGACAGGGTGTATTGATATGGGCGCAGGATATGAATACAGACCTGCGCATTTTTACCCTGATCCATGGGAACTCATGATACCGATAAAATCGCACATATCCTCCGGTATTCTGTAAATACTATCAATGCTTACAAAACCCGTGTGAAGAATAAGTAGCTGGTTCCAAACAAAGAATTTGAATAAAGAATCATAGCGATGAAAGCGGTATAAAAATCCCCTCCGGATTAAATTTTAAAAAATAATTCAAAAAAAACTATGAAAAATCCATTTAGCTAATTACATTTGGTACAGTAGCGTTAAATAAACAACCAGAATTTAAAGAGCATTGATAGTATTGGTGACCAGTAAGACCCTGTGTTTGCTGTAGTTTCCCCACTGTGCATTAATACTAGCAAAATTGAAAACCAGAATTACAGATCGATTGAAAATTTCACGTTAATTAATCTTTGTTTCCATGACTCAACGTTCAATGCATCCTGGCGGGCGCACACGCTGTCCCTAACTACTCACGGGCGATTTTTTACAGTTAACATTATTGTCGCAACCTGCTTATGCTGCAACATACATTTTGCGTAGCAGATATTGTGCTGTAGCTGCCGTGGTGTAGGCCTGACTCTAAATTACAGTGACATTTCCCTGGAGGAAACAGGGAAACCTATGTCCGTTCATGTCGAATAAAACTTGTTTGGTGTAAAGCTTCTTTTACGCCATGGGATTCTCATTCCTAAATATTGCATGTATGAAATACTTTTACATTTTCCTGCGCAGGGGTATTTATTTTTTTGCAGCAATGTGCCTGGTCACTACCTCATCAGAAGCACAGAATGTGTTGTTTAAAAATAAAAAAGATACCTCCGGTGTGAATGCAGATTCACTTGCTTTCTCCAGGGTGACATCTACCCGGCGCGACACGCTGGGGTATTTCCCCAACAATGAGCTCTTCCTGAAACACAATCCCAGCGGGGCTGTTTCCCCACTGGATATTGATGAAGTGAAGAAACTCCCTTATACCAGTATCGACCAGATGCTGATAGGAAGGGTAACGGGAGTGGATGTACGAATTCCTTCTGCGGAACCGGGTAAGCGCAACAGCGTGTTTATCCGCGGCACATCTTCCCTGTTACTGGGCAACCGCGATCTCTTTTATGCGCAACCCACTTATGTAGTGGATGGGGTGCCGCTTATTATGGAGCACGCATTTGCCTACGACATCCAGCGCTTCGATTTCAACAGGATGGGAACGGAAACCAACCTGCTTGGCTTTCTCGATATCAATGATATCGAAAGTATTGAAGTGCTGAAAGACTTTGCCGCCAGTGCAAAGTATGGACCCAATGCGGCTAACGGCGTTATTGCCATCACTACCAAAGCGCCCCGTGTAGGACAGATGAAAGTATCTGTGAATGCCTATGCAGGGTTGGCGCTTAAACCTGCCGTAGATGCGGTGAATGGAAGATATGAAAGTGATTTCCGCCTGCCTTTCTACGAAAAATATGCAGATGAAACACAATGGCGCAACTTCCCGCGTTACCTGGCAGATTCTTCACAGGCCCGCTACTATGGCCCGGCCAACTGGGACGACCTGTTTCTCCGGAATGGATTTACCGAAGGTATCCAGGCAGCCGTAAGCGGTGGTACGCCTTATGCCAATTTCCGTTTCAGCATCGGGCAGGCATCACAGCAGGGCGTGTATGATAAAACCGGTATTAAGCGTTACGACGTTAATTTTGGCATCAACATCCAGCCATTAAAGAACCTGTTCTTTACCACAGATATTGCAGTGGCCAACCAGAACCGCAAACGCAACGAATTTATCCGCGACCGTGCGGGCGATGAGGATTATCTCTTTAACTATGACGCGCCTTTGTCGCCCAATAAAGACTACCTGCAAGCCTACTACACGGCGCTGGATAATACCATCAACCGCAACAAAAATAACTCCGCCCGCATCATCGCCAATGCAAAGTACAGCTTCCTGTCGCACTTCACCTGGAATACGCGTTTTGCCATCGACTACGGGCAAAACTTCCGCGATTTCTTTGTGCCTACTGCACTCGGCGAAGGCAACAGCTATGTGTCTAACTACGATGGCCTGAGCAGGCGGATGATACTGGACAACTCCCTGCAATTTGCCAGAACCTTTCCCGGAAAACATCACCTGGAAATAACCCTCGGGCAGTATGGACAATGGGATAAATGGCGCTACGATTATGGCCGCGCGTACAAAGGCTCCAGCGATTATGTGAAGATCTATCAGCCGGGCACCGATGCTCAGAAGGAAGGCCGCTTTGGTAATTTCCGTTTGATGTTTAATACCAAAGATTTTACAGAGTCAAGGCTGGCATCTTTCTATGCCAACATTGGTTATAACCTGGATCAGAAATATTTTGTTTCCCTTTATGTAAGAAGGGATGGTAGTTCTTACCTCGGTAACGACAACCGCTGGCTGATATCGCCAACTTTGTCTGCTTCCTGGAAAGTGCATAAGGAAGATTTCCTGAAAGAATCTTCCTGGCTCAGCAACCTGAATGTACGCGCCAGCTGGGGCCGTGTAGGAAGGCTGCTGATGGACCAGATGTATACCGGAGGCCCGGTATACAATGTGGATGCAGGATGGAACGGTGTGCCCAATATGTCGACCTACAACGGTTTCCCGGTGATCAACGCGGCCTATACCAGCGGTTACGTGGTGCCTGGCACTTCCTGGCCGGTAGTAGAACAACTGAACGGTGGTATTGACATCGGCCTGTTCCACGACCGCTTACGCGCTTCATTGGATGTATACACTAAAACAGACCGCAATCTTATATTGAAAGTGCCCACACTGGAAGAAGAAGGCTACACCGGCATTGTAAAGAACGGCATGGATATCCGTAACTATGGCTATGAACTGGCCATTGATGCAGATGTGGTGAAAGGAAAGAAATTCCAGTGGACCACCGGTATTAATATCTATACCAATCAGAATAAACTGATGGCGTTACCGGATGGGATTACCGACCTGGTGATCAATAACCGCCGTTTCCTGGTGGGCAAGCCGGTTGACCGCTACTGGCTGCTCCTGAATGAAGGTATTTATAACTCCGATAATGAAGTGCCGGTAAATCCTAAAACCGGCAAAAAGATGACCTACCAGGGCGTTACCCTGAAAAAGGGAGATCCTAAATGGGCGGATTTAAACGGCGACTATAATATCAATGATGCCGACCGTGTAATGAAAGGCCGCCTGTCGCCCGCCGCCACCGGTGGTTTCACCAATACCTTCCACTACGGCGCCTGGGATGTAAATATCCTGCTGAACTATTCTTTTGGCCGCAAAGTGATTAACCAGGCCCTGGCCGACCGTTTTGATTTTGCCAACAGGGAAGCCATCGATGATCCGAAAGCGATCAAGGAAATCAGCTGGTGGTCTAAAGTAGAAGGCGACTACAGCAAAATACCACAATACAACCCGTGGAGCGCGGTATATGCCTATCAGCCCAATCAGACCCTGTTCCTGGAAGATGGCTCTTTTGTAAAGCTCCGTGCATTAACAGTAGCCTATAACATGCAAACAGACTGGATGAAACGTTCCGGTGTGGAGCACCTGCGTATTTATGCCACCGGTAACAACCTGCTTACGTGGACGAAGTATAAAGGCGGAGATCCGGAAGCAGTGAGCTATTTCGGTTATGATGAAGGATACTATAACTGGGCGGCTCCCCGCACATTTACACTGGGCTTTAATTTTCAATTCTGATGTTAAAAAACATGATCATGAGAAATATTGCTGTTGTTGGGGTAATACTCTTGCTGGCATCGGGTATGCTATCCTGTAAGAAAATGCTGGATGTGCCCTCTCACCGTGCCCTGACGGAAGAAAATATGTGGCAGACCAAGAACGATGCACGCGCGGGATTATCTGCCTGTTATGCTTTAATGCGCGCTGCTATGGCCAATGAAAATGCACACTGGGTGTATGGCGACCTGCGTGGCGGCGACTTTCAGTCGACCAAACGTGGCGACCTGCGCGCAGTAGTGGAAAATAACCTGAACGCCAGTTATACCACCATGGATGAATGGCGCGACTGGCGAAGATTTTATACAGCTATTGCGCAATGCAATCTTACCATAGAAAAATTACCACAGGTAACTGCTACCGATTACCGGTATTCGCAAAACGAAATGAAGCTGGACCGTTCACAGGCTATTTATATCCGCGCATTTCTTTACTATTATATAGTAAGGATCTGGGGAGATGTGCCGCTGGTAACCGCTCCCTCTGATGGCGTAGTGAAAACCATTGCCCGTGAGAAATGGGAGAAAGTACTGGATTATGCTGCAGAAGAAGCCAAATCATGTATTGATGGGTTACCCTGGAAGTACAATGGGAAATCGCCGGAGCAGCAAGGCGACTACCGCGGCCAGGGCGAATCGCATCACATTTCCATTACAGCTACTAAAGGCATGGCCTATACATTGCTGGCGCATATCTATAACTGGAAAGGAGAGTATGATAAGTCGCTCGAGTATGCCAATACCGTTATCAATAACCAGTCGAACACCGGTTACGGTTTTGTAAGCCTGAACGATTTAACCAGGCTGGACGGCGCTTTCCGTGGTCGTATCGGCGCCAATATCTTCCAGGTGGATATGAACTTTGACCACGCGGAAATATCTTCTACCGGTCAGCTGGAAGACTGGACGCTTCGCGAACCTTATATCCCCAAAAGGGAATCTGAGATTTATGTTCCTAAAGACAGTGTACTGAAGATCTACAACGAATCCCGTGAGCAACGGCCCACTTATTTCTTCACAAAAATGGAAGAAGCCTATCCCATCTTCTTTAAAATGAAACAGATCAATGGCGCGGTAAAAGACCCTGTGTTGAAAATGTATTCTTCCTGTATCATCGTATTCCGGTATGAAGAGCTGTATCTCCTGCGTGCAGAAGCAAAAGCCCGGTTAGGACAAACCGCCGAAGCACAGAAAGACCTGAACCAGATCCGTAACAGCCGCGCGCTTAAAAATGTAAATGTAGCAACTGCCGGGCAGGAGCTGCTGGATGCCATTTTGCTGGAACGCAGAAGGGAGCTGATGGGAGAAGGATGGTACTGGTACGACCTGGTACATTTCAAAAAGATCCCGCAGTATACCAGGCTTACGCAGGCGGATGTAGACAGGGGCGCCGCATTCTGGCCATTGTCGCAGGAAGCGCTGGCCAACAACAGCGCACTGGTTCAAAACTCTTTCTGGAAATAACAAATCACTGCCATGAAAAAATATTTAATACTACTGGTCATCACGGCTTGCTTTGCCTGTGAAAAGGGGATGCAGGATTACCGGAATGCAAAGCCTTTATCGGAAGTGAAAGTAAGTACCTATGATTTTCTCAAACAACAGGGAGGATTGTATGATACCCTGTTATTACTGATAGACCGTGTAAAGCTTACCGATACGCTCAAGAGTAAGCAGGTTACTTTTTTTGTTCCGCAGGACAACAGTATTACCACTGCTATCCGTAATGTGAACTTTACCAGGGAGCGGCTTGGCGACAAAGGCAACTGGACAATTGACAGCATACCGCTTATTGTATGGGACAGTTTACTGCGCCGTTATATAGTACGCGGCCTGGTAACGGCCGATTCGCTGCGGTATGCAGACGGTAGCGACCTGGAATCCCTGTATGGCCATGAAATGAACGGAAAAACAGCCAGCACCAATGCTTCCGGGGCAGTAGGCGCTGGCACTGCCGTGTTGCAGTACAGCGATAAAAACGATTCCAGGTTTACGAAAGACTGGTCCGTTGCACTTACCCAGAACGTGGACATCAAATCCACCAATGGATTGATGCATATCCTGGAAACCAGGCATGTGTTCGGGTTTACTTCTTTTGTAGGGAAAGCCTATCCAAAATCGCTGGAGCCGCCGCAGGGGCCTTACCTGGGTTACCCGCTTGAAATACCCGGTATAGTGAATGCAGCAGATTATGATGAAGGTCCGAAAGGCGTGGCCTATGATTACCGCAATCCTAACGGTGGCCATACTTACCGGCCTGATGACCCGGGAACAGAAAACTGTTCGGAAGGCGATGGCTCTGTCAGTCCCGGCGGTAATTACAACATTGGCTGGACCAGCGATGGGGATTGGGTAAGATATACTGTTGATATTAAAGAAGCAGGAAAATATAAAGTAGAGCTGAGGATTGCCGGTAATGGCGGCGGTCTTATCTATCTCACCATTGACGAAGTAAGGGTATGTGAAGATATTCCCATACAAGGTACCGGCGGCTGGCAAACCTGGCAGGGAGCTTTTGGTACGGCAGATCTGCCCGCAGGAAAACACCTGATGAAAGTGGTGATTAAAAAAGCAAACCTCAACCTGCACCGCATCATCTTCACCAAAATAAACCCATAGCAATGAAAAGGCAAGTATATACCTTATTTATAGCCACTGCGCTGGCAACACTGGCAACAGGCTGTTACAAGCAGCTGCTGCCCGATGAAAAGGAGCACTTCAGTAACAACGCCAACTTCGACGGTGATACCTACCAGGCCAATTTTGGACGTACAAATGTGTTCTACGGAAAATTCAACGCAGACAATTCCACACAGCCGCTCACTTTTGAGATGAAAAATATTGCCCGGCCAGATGGAACGCCTGCTACGGAGTTGCTGGAAGAAGTGAATACCTGGCAGTGGAAAGAATACTACAGTGGAACCGAGAAAACCGTAGCGGAAATTGAAGCCAAACGTTTCCAGGTAAAAAGACCGGCGCTTGATATGCGCTCCACTTCCGGCGATCTTGTTTTCTGGGCTACCGACAGTTCCAAAATAAAACAGGGCGTTTATACCTTCGATATCCTGGTGAAGAACAAGGGAGGGCAGAAAACTTTCCAGAAAAGAAAGCTGGATCTCCGCCGCCCGCGCCCCTATGAGCCTTATGAATTTGATGATATCACCGGGCTTCAGAAAAAAGAATCCAACGGTAACCTGGTATATAATCATCCTACGCTCATTGGTGTGCAGGACATGCAGAATAACGCCATCAACAATGATCAGGTGAATGTATACTTTGTTAAAAGAGGCGCCGCAAAAAATACGCTCACTTTTAAGTTTTTTGATAAGGATTCCTTACCTATTAAAATGTCGAATTTTAATGTCACTAAATGGGATAGCCTGAGATATTATAGCAACACTATTGGTACGAACGTGTTTTTTGGTTTTAACCGGAAGTTTTCACAAGACAGCGCTACCGTTACCTGGGATGTTACCAGTCCTTACCCCGTGCTGGCGGATGTGGGTATCAATGAAAAGGCCGGCATCTTTTTCTCCTATGAGCGTGTTTCCTATGGTACCCGCCGCCAGGCAGGTATTGGCTATGAATTCGCCGTATTTGAACCAGGCAGCTGGGATGTCATCTTCAAGTTTAAAGTGAATCCCAAGTTTATCAACGATTAAACCGGTAACTGTATTCTGAAACATTAAAACATGAGTGCCATGAAAAAACGGTACATATATACGCTGGTAGTTTTCTTCCTGTTACTGGCAGGAGCCGGCAACACGGCATCTGCCCAACAGACTGTTACCGTTAAGGGACGGGTTACAGATGCCGCTTCTAAAGAGGGAATCCCCGGCGTAACGATCATCGATATAAAAAATAATAAAGGCCTGGGTGTTACGGATCCCACGGGGCATTTCACCATTACGGTAGATCCTGAAAAATCCATCCAGTTCCGCTACATCGGGTATCGCCTGGAAACGGTTAAAGTGGGAAAGGTAACCACGCTGAATGTTACCATGAACCCTGAAAATAAATCACTGAAGGAAACAGTGATCATCGGTTACCAGAAACGTACCAAGGAAACCTCTTCCGGTTCTGCAGGCGTAATTGACGGAAAAGCGCTGCAGGATGTTCCGGTATCCAATATCCAGGAACTTTTGCAGGGTAAAATTGCGGGCCTCAATATCCAGAATAACTCCGGCGCCCCGGGTTTTCGTGGTACCATGTCCGTTAGAGGGGTTTCCCAGCTGGATGTGAGCGGAAGTGGTGATAATGCTTATCTCACCAGTAACAACCCGCTGCTGGTTATTGATAACGTACCTGTAGACTTTGACGGTGGTATTTCACAATCGATGCTGCAGCCCGGCGCGGCCACCGGCCCGCTGGCGTTAATTCCGCCGGAAGACGTAGAGTCTATCGTAGTAATGAAAGACGCGCAGGCTACCGCCCTGTATGGCTCCCGCGGCGCTAATGGCGTAATTGTGGTAACTACCAAACGCGGTAACTCGCCTACACCCATCATTGACATCAACAGCAGTTTGTTTGTGAACCTGCCGCCGGCTTTGCGGCCTACCATTGGTGGTAACGCGGAGCGCAGGTACCGTATCAGCTCTATCATGAAAAACGCCAGGGATTTACAACAGGCCCGTTTTCTACTGGGGGATCCTAATTCCCAGTTCCTGACAGACAGCCTGAATGCGTTTTATAATAATTCCACCGACTGGCAGGGGTTATTTTACCAGACCACTTTGAATACCAATAATAACGTCCAGATCAGTGGTGGTAACCTGAAGATGAACTATAAGGCCAACTTCGCCTACCAGATGAACCAGGGCGTGTTGAAGAATACGGGCTTTAATAAATACAGCCTGAACATGCAGCTGAATATGCAGCCCAGCCAGAAACTGCGTATCGGCGCACAGTTGTTCAGCGCGCTGGGCCAGAAACAGCGGGGTAATGGCGGCGGTTTAACCAACAACGGCGCCGGAAATTCCTTTACCTCCTCCCTGATGCCCGGCCCTTCTACCTTTGTTGGCAACCCCCAACTGAGCGGATACGAGAATAACATAGATGATAACAATACCCTCAATATCCGCGGGTTCGTGGATGTGGATTATGAGATCATCAAAGGATTGCGCATTAACTCCACTACTTCTTACGATTATTATACAGATACCAGGGACCGGTTTAATCAATCATTTTCTAATAACAACCAAACCGGCTTATACGGCTTTGTGGGCCGGCACGATGAACTGAACACCAGGAATGGCGTGAACTACAGCTACAGCAGCCGGCCTTCCGACCAGGAGAAGGGGCATAATATATACGCCAGTGTATTCAGCGAAGTGAATATCAAGTCGGACGATCAGCATGTGAAGGATATACGTAACGGCCCGAACGATTATTACTGGGGCCCGCGTGGTTATTCCCCGCGTTTCTATCCCGGTAACCCCTGGAACAATGCCAGTGAAATAAACGTGAACGGTACCCCGGTATCCTATGTATATCACGCCGCTTCATGGGCAGGGTTCCTGTCTTATAACTACCGTACCAAGTATGTACTGGACCTGGCTTACCGGTTGGATGGCAATTCATCGGCAGGTATCAATAACCCCTATACGAAAAACCCATCCGTTGGTGTGCGCTGGAACTTCAACAAGGAGAACCTGATGCGCCGCTGGAACTGGCTGGATTACGGATCGGTACGTGTAACCTATGGCGTTAACAGTCGCCCTACCGCTACCATTCTCAATTCACTGGGCGCCTATGAAAGTGTGAAAAGCTATAATAACGCTATTTCCATTAATCCTAACTATGGCGTGCTGGCTAATCCGTATATGGAGCCGGAAAAATCATCGCAGTTTAACTTCGGGGTAGACCTGGGGCTGCTGAGAGGACGGGTGGAAATTATTTATGACACCTATTACAAGAACAACTACAACCTGGTACGCGATATCCCGTTGCCTAATTCTACCGGCTATGGCAAAATGCAGGTAAATGGCGGGGCTATTGTGAACTACGGGCATGAATTGTCTATCACCACACGCCCTATTATGAACCGCGATCCTAAAGGGTTCCAGTGGATCTTCTCCATCAACGGCGCTTACAACAAAGGCGTGCTTACGGAATTGCCCGGTGGTTCGCAGCTCTTCATCAATGTAGACCAGAATACTTACCAGAGCATTGCACTGAAAGTGGGAAGAAATCCACAAAGCAACTATATGTACCAGACAGACGGCGTTTATGCCAATACGTCTGATGTGCCGGTTGATCCTATCAGGGGTGTGCGTTACAAAGCGTTTAAAGGCCCCGGTACCCAGTATTTCCAGGCAGGGGATCCTATCTGGAGGGATCTGAACGGCGACTACGCTTTGGATGGAGCCGACTATGTGATCATGGGTAACCCTGAGCCTATGTTCACCGGTGGGTTGAACAATACGCTGAGCTACCGGAACCTGTCGCTCAATATCAACTGCACCTTCCTGGCTGATCGCAGCATTCTGAATAATGCCATTGCTGCGAGGATTTATCGCCTACAATATGCTGAGCTGTTATCAAAGCCAAGTGGTACCGCCGCTGGTCCGATTAACTTGTATGATATCAGCCAGATCGACTACTGGAAAAATCCCGGCGATAAAGCGTCGCATCCTGCCATCGTAGGGTCCTTTGACCACGATGCGCTGGTAGCGCCCAACAGGCTGGATCAGAGCCTTTGGATGGAAGATGGCTCTTATTTCAAGATCAACCAGATCACACTGGCCTACCAGTTCCGTGATTTTGATTTTATGAAGAAGTTAAAACTACGGGTACTGCGTGCTTATCTCACCGCTTACAACGTAGCCATCTTCTCAAAATATACAGGGCCAAATCCTGAAACCGTGACTTCGCTGGGAAGGGATGATATCAATGGGTATCCCAATGCTACCAGCCTGACATTCGGTATCGGTGCTCAATTTTAATGATACTTAAATTATTTTCAGATGAAATACTGGTTTAGAATAGGAATGCTTTTCTGCTTGCTGCTGGGAGCCGGTTCCTGTAAGAAATTCCTGGAAGTAAAACCGCTGGATACCCTTTCCGGGAAAGATTTCTGGAAAACGAAAGGCGATGCGCAGAAAGCCATCAACGGCGCTTATGCAAAGCTGTTGCAGAAATTTACCAACGGCGTTGTATATAATGTGGGCGATTTCAGGCCCGGTAACTGGAACTGGTTTGATAAGAACGGGTTCCGTAACCTGGCCGCCAACCGCCTGCTGCAGGCTGGTGGCGATGGCATTGAAGATATTCCCGACTGGGGATTATTTTACCAGGCCATTGCTACTGCCAATCTTTGTATAGACAGGATACCCGGTATTGAAGATCCGGCCTTCAGCTCAAAAGAGAAGAAAGCCCTGGTGGCAGAAGCCCGGTTTATACGCGCTTTCATTTACTTCTATATGACGCGCCTGTACGGAGATGTGCCTTTGCAAACAGACCCGTATGATATTACACTGAAGCCCCGCGAAAAAATGCTGACCGTACTGGATTTTTGCCTGAAAGATCTTGCAGCATGTAAAGATGATATGGTGACCTCTTACGAGGACCCTACCAATAGGGCGGTGCGCGGCACCAAAGGTGCAGCACTGGCGCTGATGGCGCATATCAATATGTGGTGCGCAGGCTTTGATAACGCCAATCAGCAAAAATACTGGAGCCAGACGGCAGACCTCATCAAAGAGCTGATGGACCTGCATGAATACAAACTCCTGCCTTATACCAAAGAAACCTTCCAGGCTATTTTCAAGGGCCGTTCAGAAGAAGGCATCTTTGAGCTGTCGCTCGATGCCAACTATGGCGGCGCCTTCCACTATCTCATCTGCCAGTGGACATTACATGATCCTATTATCCGCGACGGATTGAACGGCAATAGTGAGATTACGCCGATGGTAAGGCATCTTGACAGGATCTATCCGCGGGGTGAATCCGATAAGAGGATGGACCTCTGGTTTGATGATCCTTATGCACAGAAGGGAGAAAAGAAACCGATGTTCCTGAAATTCTCTGCCATCACCAATCCCATCACCAGGGACTATGATGCCAACTTCATCCTGTTCCGTTATGCAGATGTGATCCTGCTGAGGGCGGAAGCGCTGGCTAACCTGGGCAACAGGAATGCAGAAGCCATTGAGATGCTCAACCTGGTGCGCAACCGCGCAGGCGCAAAAGTATATGCCGGCGGTGGCGGCGATCCGCTGAAGGAAGCTATTTTCTTTGAAAGGGAAAAAGAACTGATGGGGGAAGGGCACCTGTGGTACGATCTGATACGCACCGGCAGGATTGGCAACAGGAACCTGACAGAGAACCCGCTTACACCGGATCTGATGGAGAAAGGAGCGTGGACCTGGCCAATTGCAACATCTGCAGTGAACAACAATCCGCTGATCACCAGGAACCAATACTGGATACAATAACTGTTAAAAATATTGACTATGCGAAAGCTATTGCCCATAGCCGGCGTTCTATTGATGGCAGCACTGTTGTTATCTGCCTGTAAAAAAGATTATTATATCGACAGCGGTCTTGCTGATCCGCATTATAAAGGCACCATTTACGATTACCTGGTACAAAACACCGACCTCTTTGATACCGTGGCATACGTGGTGGAAAAAGCCGGGCTGAAAGAAATGCTGCAGAACGATTCCGTTACATTCTTCACACCAACTGATCAGAGTATTGTAGCTGCTATCAATGACCTGAACAGCTACCGGTACACGATGGTGGAAGACAGCGTGCAGCTGGCTGATATTCCCGCTAAAGTATGGAAGAAATTCCTGATGATGTATATGATGAAAGGAAAGTACACAGCCAATAAATTTGCACGTATTGATCCTGTAAACGTATATGCTTACCCGGGCATTAATTACGTCATGAGCAGCGGTTATATCCTCAACATCGGGTTGATTTACCAGAATTACAACGGGGTAGAGGCAGTAGGTGCAAGGGTAATGCAGCTGACGGATATCACCTATGACCCTGTGACCTTTGCCAACAACCCAAAGGTACTGGTGATGACATCAGATATACAGCCAACAAACGGAGTGCTGCATGTGCTGAGTTTCCGGCACGACTTCGGTTTCCGCCGGGGAGAATTTGTGAGGATAGCAGAACAGGAACTGCAGAATCAATAATCCATTAACGCATTCAGTATGAAAAAATATACGTTCTTAATAATACTCCTGGCAGCGTTAGGCGCCTGTACCAAAGATAAGATCAGTTCAAAAGGGGAAGACCCTTATAAAGAACAGGTGCAGCCGGCCATTTATATCAACAAGAATGGTATCAGTCCAGACCGTGCCCGTGTAGGTGAGGAGGTGACGGTGAGCGGGAAAGGCTTCCTTAAAAACAAAGACAAACTGGCCATTCTTTTTAACGGGGTAAGTGCGCCTATACTGGAGCTTACCGATACCACCGCCCGCGTAAAAGTGCCTGCCCAGGCGGCTACCGGTAATGTGGCTGCGCAGGTGGACCAGCAGTATTTCTTCGGGCCTTTTTTCCGGGTAACAGGTACCTTCCAGATGGATACCCTTTTCCCAAGTAAAGTGGCCGCTAATGGAGCCATCGCGGATATTATTCCTGTGGAAGACGGGAAATACCTGGTGGTAGGTGATTTTACCGATTTCGATAACTCCGGTAAGGAAGGAAAACTTAACCGCGTAGCCAGGATTAATCACGATGGTAAAGTAGATGGCAGTTTTGGCCCCGACAAGAAAAACGGTACCAATACCTTTGTATTAACCGCTAAGGCGCTGCCCGGGCCCGATCGCAAATACCTGGTGGCGGGCGCTTTTAATAACTATGAAGGCGTAAATTTTGTAAACAGTATTGCACTGCTGAACAACAATGGTTCGCTGGCAGCAGATAAAATATTCAGTCCTTCCGGTAAGGAAATCATCATTTCCTCCTTAAAAGGGGGTATCTCCGGGCAGGTAAGCAATTTGCATGTGCAGGCCGATGGAAAGATCCTGCTTACCGGTGTTTTCCGTTTTTATGTGCAACCCAATTATAACCTTATTGGCAGCGTAGGGCAGGACTCCGTTCATCTTGACTCCATCCAGATCAACGGGTTGGTGCGTTTAATGCCTGATGGCAGCCTGGATAGCACCTACAACTACGACCTGGCAAAGCACATGGGTAAAGAAGGCCCCAATGGTTATATCAACCGTTCTATCCTTTTGCCTGATGGTAAGCTGCTGATTGCCGGCACCTTTACCAAGTACAACGGGCAGGCGGTGAACCGTATTGCCCGCTTAAATGCCGACGGTTCTCTTGATCCTTCGTTCTCCGCAGGAGCAGGCCCTGATCAGAATATCCTGAACATGACCCGGCAGCCGGATGGAAAGCTCATCATTGTGGGCCGCTTCAATACTTTCGGAGGGCTTAAAATGGCGAATGTAGCCCGGATCTCTGAGAACGGGGTAATAGATCCTTCGTTTAACGTAGGTACAGGCTCCAACGGTTATTTGTTCAATGCACATGTAATGCCGGGCGGCGAAGTGATTGTGAGCGGTATTTTTACGGAGTTCAGCGGGCTGGTTCGTAATAACATGATAGTGCTTACCGACAAAGGTGCGATCCATCCAACGTATAATACCATTGGCGGCGTAACGCTCGATCAGAACGCCAACAGCGGCGGTATTACACAGATCCTGCCTGTAGCAGGAGAGAAGGCGCTGCTGGTAGTAGGCACCTTTACAAGGTTCGACTATCGTGATGCCAACCGTTTTGTAAGAATTACTTATCCTTAAAAACACTATACCCGGTTACAGCCGGTACCTGCGTATATGCGCGGGCGCCGGCTGTAATCATTTCAGCGATACCCTGTTTACCGGTCCGCTGCCTTTGTTGAATTTCTGATGATCAGGGAAGAAGGAATTACCTGTTGCTGTTCCTGCAGCGGGAAGCTGCTGCTTTTCAGCGCTTTGAAAAGCACGGTAGCGGCGGCATGGCCCATGTTGAAGGCCGGCTGTGATACAGTGGTGAGCGACGGTTGCAGGAACCGCGCGGTGCTCAGGTTGGAGAAGCCTATTACCTGTACATCATCCGGAATAACCAGTGATAATTCCTCGCAGGCCAGGTATACCGTAGTGGCCAGTTTTTCGGTAGTGGCAATCAGGCCATCATAACGATTTTGATGTAAAGCGGTTTTCAATAGCTGCCGGTTTTCAGCTGGCTCATTGGAGCAATAAACGATGCTGGTATCAGTAAGCGGAAGCTGATGATCAGTAAGCGCCTGCCGGAAGCCCTCTGCGCGCCTGTTACTGATAGAAAGATGCCGGGAGGCCGATAAGAGGCCGATATTACGGCATCCGCCGGCAATAAGGTGCGCAGTGGCGTTATAAGCGGCATTGGCATCGTCGGTAGTGATCCTGGCAGCGGTGACTTCTTCGCATACCCTGTCGAAAAATACGACCGGGATCTCTTTTACCAGCTGGGCCAGTCCGTGCGAGGCGGCGGCAGTTTCCGTCGTTACGGAAATAAGCACCCCGTCTACCCGGCCGCTCTGGAAATCTTTTAAGATAGCCTGCTCTTTTCCAAAACTTTCATGCGTAAGATAGATAAGCACATGGTAGCCTTTCTCCTGGGCAACAGACTCTATGCCGTTGATGGCTTCTGCAAAAAAACTATCGGCTACTTCAGGGATCACAACAGCAATGGTATGACTCGATTTCTTTCGCAGGCTGCTGGCATAAGGATTGGGCACATAATTCAGTTCCGCGGCGAGCGCCAGCACCCGCTGTTTCGTTTCTTCGCTTATTTCATGACTGTTACTCAGCGCTTTTGAAATGGTAGCAGTAGATAACTGCAATCTTTCCGCAAGCATCCTGATCGTGACGTTTTCCATATACGGCCGTGTTACTTAATCGGTTAAGTAAATAAAGTTATTCTATTATGCGGAAGATTTTTAAAAAGATCGCATATTTAGAGCAGGATATTTTCCTTTATTTCCACGAACTTTTAAAATCTGATGTTATGGATAGCGTTAACGGGCAGCCAAATCCGGCACCACTTACTGCACTGGACCAATGGGAAGATGATTTACTGGAGCGATACCCGGATCCCGCCAATATCAACAAGGAAAAAAGCACTGCCGAATTCCGGAACTATGAAGCGCCTCCCCGTGATACAGTGCGCGAATTTTACCGGTTAAATCATACTTACCAGTCGTATGCATTTGTGAAAGAAAAGGAAAAGGAATTTTTGTCTTTTAATAAAAGGGAGATGTCGGTATGGGATGCCTTTGATTTTCTGAACCAACTGGTAGACGATTCCGACCCGGATACAGACCTGGACCAGTTCCAGCACCTGCTGCAAACATCTGAAGCCATCCGCGCTGATGGTCATCCTGACTGGATGGTGCTCACCGGCTTGTTTCACGACATGGGCAAAGTATTATGCCTTTTTGGTGAGCCGCAATGGGCAGTGGTAGGAGATACCTATCCTGTGGGCTGTGCCTTCTCTGATAAGATCGTTTTCCCGGAATTCTTCAAAAATAACCCGGATATCAACAACCCGGATTATAACACAAAGTATGGCGTGTATGAACCCAACTGCGGTTTGGAAAATGTGCACCTGAGCTGGGGACATGATGAATATATTTACCAGATCATGAAGGATCATTTACCTGAGCCTGCCCTGTATATGCTGCGCTATCACTCTTTTTACCCGCAGCACCGGGAGCACGCTTACGATCACCTGATGAGTGCCCATGATCACGAAATGTTTAAATGGGTGAATCTTTTCAATCCGTATGATCTGTATTCCAAGAGCCCGACTCCGCCGGACTGGAAAAAATTAAGACCCTATTATGAAGACCTGGTAGCGAAATACCTGCCATCCACTTTAAAGTTTTAGACAGTGATACAACGGATTACCGGTAAGGAGGCAGCAAGCTGACATCTTCCCGGTAATCCTTTTTTCTACCTGCCGGAAATTGTTATATTATATCCAGGGATTTCCACCACGTTAAAAAAACTGCTGATCAACCGCTCCACTTATGAGTAATCAACTTGTGTTCAAAGACTACCTGGTTTTTGCATTGTATTTTATCATTGTTGCTGCGTACGGATATTGGATCTATAAAAGAAAGAAGAAGGGAACGGTAACTGCTTCAAAGAATTTTTTCCTGGCAGAAGGATCGCTTACGTGGTGGGCCATAGGCGCCTCCATTATTGCTTCCAACATATCAGCGGAGCAGTTTATAGGAATGAGCGGAGATGGTTTTTTTGTGGGCATCGCGGTATCTGTGTACGAATGGGTGGGCGCCGCCGCGCTGATCATTGTGGCGGTATTCCTGATGCCGGTGTATATCAAAAATAAGATCTACACCATGCCCCAGTTCCTGAAAACGCGCTACAATGAAACCGTAGCGTTGATTATGTCTGTATTCTGGTTGTTTTTATATGTATTTGTTAACCTCACTTCTATTTTGTATCTGGGCGCCCTCGCCATTAACGGGCTACTCGGGGGCGCCTATTTTCATGAAGTAATGGTGGCACTGGCTATCTTCTCTGTAGTAATTACACTGGGAGGGATGAAAGTAATTGGCTATACCGATGTAATACAGGTAGGTGTACTGATCATTGGCGGCCTGGCCACTACCTGGATGGCATTGACCGTAGTAAGCGAGAAATTCGGATTGGGGAAAGATGTGCTGGCGGGATTTAATGTGCTGGTACGGGAAGCGCCCGATCACTTTCATATGATGCTGAAGAAGCCTGCTGCCGGCGCGCCGCAGGACTATGTGAATAAGTACCTGATCCTGCCGGGATTTGGTATGTACATTGCCGGGCAATGGATCAGCAATCTTAATTACTGGGGATGTAACCAATATATTACCCAACGTGCGCTGGGAGCGGATCTGCAAACTGCGCGCACAGGTATTTTATTTGCCGGCTTACTGAAAATACTCATGCCTGTAATCGTAATGCTGCCGGGCATTGTAGCGTATGTATTATACCAGCATGGGCATTTGCCGCAGCTGGAAGGCGGGCAGAAAGATGGCGCCTACGCGGCCATTCTAACCCTGTTGCCAGCCGGTTTAAAAGGACTGGCCATTGCTGCGCTTACCGCTGCTATTGTGGCTTCACTGGCGGGTAAGTCCAACAGCATCTCCACTATATTTACCCTGGACGTTTATAAAAAATATATCAATACCAAAGCCGATGAAAAGCAGCTGGTATGGACCGGCCGGCTCACCATTATTGCAGCTATCGTGATAGGCGTATTATTTACCTGGAACGATGTGCTGGATATTGGCGGCGCCGGTGGTTATACCTTTGTACAGAAGTATTCCAGTTTTATCAGCCCGGGCGTGTTTGCCACTTTTATCCTCGGCATGTTCTGGAAAAGGACCAGCGGCGCTGCCGCCATTGCCGGGATCATTACCGGCTTTGCCGCTTCCCTGTTCTTTAACCAGATTGCCGTAAAGATCTTTGGCCCGGAAACCATCCTGTATTCTGCTTTCCACAATGCGAAAGGAGAGTATGAAATACCTTTCTTTATCAGCCTCGGATGGTCTTTCCTTACCACTGTGCTCGTGATGGTGGCTATCAGCCTGGCAGGGCCGAAAGTAAGCGCCAAAGCTTTTGAGCTGGATTATGAAATGTTTAAACTGAAACCTTCTTCTGTAATTCTAATAGTAACGATCTTATTGTTGTTGTCCGTTATCTATGTGAGGTTCTGGTAACTGGTTTGCTGTTTACTTGTTATTTTTTATCACGGTATTTTCACCACCACTTTGCCTTGTGTTTTCCCGGAAGACACCTGCTGATGCGCTTTGGCAATTTCTTCAAACGCATACACCTGTGAAACATCAGAATGCAGCAGGCCCTGTTCCAGCAATGCGGCAATGGATTTTATATCGTTTCCGTCGGAAGCCACGGATAACCGGTGCGTATATACGTTTTTTGCCGCTGCCTGTTGTTTTTGTTCATCGCTGAAAAATACGAGTAAACTGATCAGGCGCCCGCCGTTTTTTACGGCAGCAAGGGAGCGGTCGAGGTGACCGGGTATGCCCAGGGAATCGAGCACAATGTCTGCATCTTTCACCACCTGTTCAAATGCCTGGCTGTTGTAGTCGATATGCTCATCGGCGCCAAAACCAAGCACGGCTTCTTTTTTAGCCGCAGAGGAAGTGCCAATTACGTAAGCGCCAAAGTGTTTGGCAATTTGTATGGCATAATGACCAACACCACCCGCTGCCGCGTGGATCAGTACTTTATCGCCTTTTTTGATGTGGCCATAGGTAACCAGCGATTGCCATGCTGTAAGAGCGGCCAGGGAAGCGGCCGCCGCAGCTTCGTAGGAAGTGTTGGCAGGCTTCAGCGCCAGGTGGCTTTCCGGAGCGGCTACATATTGTGCATATGCTTTACCATGACCGGGAAAATTCACCATACCAAATACAGCGTCGCCTGGTTTGAACTGTGTTACCTTCCGGCCTACGGCGGTTACTTCTCCCGCAATATCCCAACCGGGAATAATCTCCTCGCCATCTTTCGGTTGCAGAATACTTTTAAGAGCGCCTTCATTGTGGCTTACAAATGCATCCACCGGGTTAATACCTGCTGCATGGTTACGTACCAGTACTTCATAGTCGTTAATAACCGGTTCGGGAATGTTCTTTATCTCCAGGCCCGTTTGCGTTAATACGATTGCTTTCATATTGTTGTTTGTTTTTTGTGATTTGATGAATCAAAATTCCAATAAATTTGCAGGTATACCCTTGTACGGATCAGGGTACATTTTGTACAATCACAGGTTATGGAAGTAGTTAATCTTTATAAGCCGTTTGATATTATGTATGTGGAGGAAGATACCTGCCCTATGGGGCAGCACCGTATCAACTTTTTTGAGCTTGTATATATTGTGAAAGGGACCGGCGCTTTCCATAATAACCAGCATACTTTCCGGTATGAACCGGAAAACCTCTTCCTGCTGATGCCGCAGGATATACAGTATACCCGCATCAAAAGCAGGACCGGCTTCCTGTTTATCCGTTTTAACGGCATCTACCTGGAAGCGCAGCGTACAGGGAATACGTATAGTAACCTGGGCGACTGGGCCAGGAAACTGGAATTCATCTTCCATAATAATTATCATTTTCCCGGCTGCATTCTGCAGAACATGGATGATAAACCCATTGTGCGGGCGCTGGTGAATGCGCTGATGCTGGAATACCCGCGGGAACAATCGCTGCGCAATGAAGTGGTGCAGCAGCTGGTGAATACCATTATCACCATCGTGGCGCGCAATGTATCGCTGCTTGCACCGGAGAAGATCCCGGTAAGCAGTGAGGCTTCCAACGATATTCTCAGTTACATTCACCAGAATATTTATTACCCGGAAAAACTGCGTACTGAGAAACTGGCTGCGCAGTTTAATATCTCCCCCAACTATATCAGTGAATATGTGAAGAAGTTAACGGGAGAAAGCATACAGCGCTACGTGACCAATTACAAGCTGAAACTGGTGGAAACGCGCCTGCAGTACAGCGATATGCGGATGAGCGAAATTGTGGACGAACTGGGCTTTACAGACGAAAGCCATTTGAACAGGACGTTCAAGAAATATAGCGGCATCAATCCTACCGAGTACCGGAAAAAAATATGGGCGGAGAATAATTACCGGCCTGGATTAAGCGGCTGATAATTTTCCCGCTGCTTACATGGCCAGCAATACCGCTACATAATGACAAATAGCCGCTGCCAGTACCAGCAAATGCCAAACGGCATGCGTATAGGTGTATTTATCCCAGATGTAGAAAATAACCCCTATTGTATATAACCCTCCGCCTATGGCCAGCATAACAATTACCGGCAGGGGAAGACTGTCGAAAAACCGGCGCCCGCCAAATACCATGATCCACCCCATCAGCAGGTAAATAATGGTAGATACAATATCATATTTCCCCGTAAACCAGGTTTTGAATAAAACGCCTGCCAGGGTAAGTCCCCATAAAATGGATAACAGCGTAATACCAAAGGCATTATTCATATATACCAGCAGGAAAGGCGTATAGGTGCCTGCTATCAGAAAGTAAATACTGATATGGTCAAATACCAGGAACAGCTTTTTTACTGCCAGCTCCTGCGAGAGATGGTAAATAGTGGAGTTGGTAAACAGCAATATAAAACAGAACGTATAAATACAGGCGCCTACAATGCCCGGCGTATTATTGTGCGTGGCGGCGATACCTGCCAGCATGGGCAATGCGCTTACCCCGAAAATGATTCCCAGCCCGTGTATCAGCCCGTTTACGATCTCCTGTTTACGGCTGTACCCCTTTTCATTCATTACAACTGCCATCCGGTCAATTTTTCTAATGTTAACACCCTCCTGCAAAAATAAGTTAATATTGGCCAGCACCGGGATCGAGTTTATCTATTAAGATATAAAAGAGTTCGTTTTACAGGGGGTAGTTGATTCTCAGCATAAATAACCGTAAGTTAGACCGCCAATATTTTTCTTCAAAGCACTTCATTCCTGTGGATACGAACGAAATAAATGAAGCCACTATTAAAGAGGCGTTGAAACGCGGCGACCGGGAAGCGCTGGGTTTATTGTTCCGCCTGTATTATCCCCGGCTGCTGGGGTATGCGTGCAAATTTGTGACGAAAGAGGCTGCGGAAGATATTGTGCAGGACGTATTTATACAATTACAGCATAAAGGCGACGCCGGCGATATCAGGCAAAGCCTGCAGGGCTACCTTTTCCGTTCCGTTCATAACAGTTGTGTGGATCATTTAAGACACCAGATGGTACACCGCCGCTATGTAGACGCCGCCCTTACCTCTCTTTCCCTGGAAGAAGCAGCCTGGTACGACCCCGAGAAAGGCCGGCAAAGCCTGGTGCTTAGCGCCGGCAACGAGCAGGTGCAGCAGGCCATAGGGCAGCTTCCTCCCAAATGTCGCGCTATACTGGAGCTCCGGTATAAAGATGGCTTAAGGACCAGGGAAATATCCGATATTATGGGAATATCCGCCCGTACGGTAGAAACACAACTCTATAAAGCTATGAAACAACTCCGGTCAAATATTAAAAAGATAAAGATCCTTATCTGGTCGCTCTGCTGATCCGCCTCCCCGGCCGGTCAGATTTTTTTTTATCCACGTACGTAGAATTGATTTACTCATCCGTCTTTATATTATCATGGAAGAACAAGATTTTGATTATAACCTCCTTATTGCATTTATTGAAGGGAAAGCGACTGCCGGTGAAAAAGAGCGGGTACTTGAATGGTTGCATGAGAACGAGCAACATAAACAGCTGTATTTCCAGGTAAAAGACATCCTTGATTATGCAGCTGCTCCCGGCGTCACCGCGGAAGAAACAGACCAGCGCTGGCAGGAGATAGCCGCCAGGTTGGCGCCGGCGCCGGCCAAAGGAAAAATAATATATCCCTGGTACCGGGTGGCTGCCGCAGTGGCAGTATTAATGATATTAACTACGGCTGTACTATACATATGGTTTCCCGCCCGTCCCGCGCTGGTAACCATCACCAATACCGAAGCCACGCCCAGGGCGGTACGGCTGCCGGACAGCAGCGAGGTATGGCTGCTGAACGGGAGTGAACTGAGCTATGCGCCCCGCTGGGAAAAAGAAAGGGAAGTAACCCTGAAAGGAACCGCTTTTTTTGAAGTAAGCAAACATACTGAGTATCCTTTTACCGTGAAAACACAACAGATGAACATCCTGGTACTGGGCACCTCTTTCATTGCCAACAGCAGCGCTACCACCGCCGCTGCAGCGGTAACCGATGGTATGGTAAAAGCCGTACTGCCCGGGAAAGAATGGACGCTGAAACCGGATGAAGGCGTTTTCTTTGAAAACGGGAAAAGCAGTAAGCAACTGGTGCATGGCAGCTATTACCGGATGATGAAAGCAGGCTTCTTCGATTTTAATAATACCAGCATCCGGGAAATTGCGGAAATTTTGCAGGTGGTATATGGCTACCAGGTAACCGTACGGCAACCGGAAGCATTGCAGGAGCGCAGTATGAGCGGGCATATGGCCATCAGCGATGAGGAAAATTTACACAAGGCAATTGAAGTGGTTATGCACGTAACGATCATAAAAAATGGACAACAAATAATTATTCAACCAAAATAGCGATCAGGCGATAAGGAATGAGTCAGGAACAATGAACCTGGAAAAGAAAAACCAAAATTAAAATCAGATAAATCAAATCCCGTTATGAAGAATTTGCTTCCACTTACGTGGGGACTGGCACTGCTATGCCTGGCTACCAACGTGTTTGCCGCAAACGACGGCTTACGGCAGAACTTTGCCGTTAACAGCCATAACAGTAATGCCTATACGCCGCGCGGCAGCGGTTTCTCGCGCGATACCCAGCTAACGCTCAAAGTAGCGCTGGAAGAAATATACAGGGTGAAAGGGATCCTGTTTATTTACAACGACCGGCAGATAGAAGGCATCCATTTTCCCAGCCAGTTACTGAAGCTGGAAGTAAAGCCACTGATCACTGCCATTGATAAAATACTCACCAGCCACCAGTTGCGTTGCAGTAAGCTCAATAACAAACAGTACCTGATAGTGGCTTTATCGGAGAAAGATGCACCCGCGGCGCAACTGGCAGAACAGCCCCGTAAACCCGCCGTGGTTATTTCCGGTAATGTAAGAGATGGTATCGGCAACCCGCTGCCGGGCGTTACCGTAAAGCTCAGTCGCTCCGGCAAAGGCGTTATCACCAATGCCGCCGGGCATTATGCCATTGATGCGGAACCGCTGGATACCCTGGAGTTTTCTTTTATCGGGTATAAAAGACAGGTGCAGCCGGTGCGTAACCGCCTGGAAATGGATATCACCATGGAAGCAGAAGAAGGAGGCCTCAATGAAGTGGTGGTAGTGGGTTATGGTAAACAACGTAAAATAAGCCTTATCGGCGCACAAACAGGAATTAAAATTGAAGAGCTCAAACAACCGGTACGTAACCTCAGCACCTTGCTGGCAGGGCGCCTGGCAGGTATTATTGGCGTGCAGCGCAGCGGTGAGCCGGGTTACGATGATGCGCAGATATGGATCCGCGGGATCTCTACTTTTACCGACAGTCGCCCGCTGGTATTGGTAGACGGCGTGGAACGGCCTTTCTCCAATATTGACCCCGAAGACATTGAAAGTTTTAATATCCTCAAAGATGCCTCCGCTACTGCGGTATATGGAGTGAGAGGCGCCAACGGGGTAATTGTTATCACCACCAAAGGTGGAAAGGCGCAAAAAACGCAGATCAATGCCGATATCAACAAAGGCATTACCCAGTTTACCCGACTGCCTCATTATGCAGATGGCGTAACGTATATGAAAATGGCCAACGAAGCTACCACCACCCGGGGCGGCACTGCCCAGTATTCCGATGAAGCTATCCGCAAAACCGCTACAGGTGAAGATCCTGAGCTGTATCCCAATGTGAACTGGATTGATGAGATCTTCAGGAAGAATGGCAGTAATCAACGCGCCAACCTGAATATGCGCGGTGGCACAGATGTTACCAGCTATTATGTTTCTCTTTCTTATTACGATGAAGTAGGATTGTTTAAAAGAGATGATCTTGCCAAATATAATTCCGATATAAAATTTACCCGCTACAATTTCACCTCCAACCTGAATATGAAGGTGACTAAAACCACCCGCCTCGAATTTGGCGTACAGGGATATATCGGCAATGGTAACTATCCGGGAACAGGAACGGACGCTATCTTCGATGCAGCTATCAAACTGCCGCCCATTGTACATCCTCCCAAATACTCCGATGGCAAGATCGGTGGCCAGCGTACCGGCGATGTTACTAATCCATACGACCTGCTCACCCAAACCGGTTATGCCACCGAATTCCGTAACCAGATCTTTTCAAACATCCGCCTGCGGCAGGATCTGGGCTTCCTCGTGAAAGGGCTTTCCTTTACTTCCATGTTTTCTTTCGACAGCTACAACCTGCATAGAATGGCCCGTACCAAAACGGTGGATAACTGGATTGCCACCGGCAGGGATGCGGACGGTAAGCTGATATTTGAACAAACCCGCATCGGGAGCAATTACCTGTCGTATGCCAGGAGCAATGGCGGTAACCGCCAGTTCTACACGGAAACAGCCCTTAACTACGATAACACCTTTGGAAAGCACCGCGTAGGTGGCTTACTGCTGTATAACCAAAGCGATAAAATTGACGCTTTCAAAGATGATTTCATTGGCTCTATCCCGCGCCGGCAGCGGGGCCTGGCAGGAAGAGGCACTTATTCCTGGAACGATAAATACCTGGCGGAAGTAAACTTCGGCTATAATGGCTCCGAAACATTTTCCCCCAACAGGCGCTATGGATTTTTCCCCTCCGCAGGTTTAGGCTGGGTGGTATCCGGCGAAAACTTCTTTCAATCAGCTACTAATATTATACAGTTCCTCAAGTTCCGCTTCTCCTACGGACTGGTAGGCAACGGTGAAATCCTGGACGGCGATAATATCCGCCGGTTCGCCTATATCCCTATCGTGGCATCTACCACAGGCTATACTTTTGGAAAAGACCGTAACAACACTTTCAACGGATATGATATCGGCGAATACGCCTCTGATGTAACCTGGGAAACGGCAAAGAAAACAAATCTCGGGATGGAGATCACCACTTTTAAGGATAAGCTGAATATCCAGGTGGATGTTTTCAAAGAGAGCAGGAAGAATATTTTCCTTCGCCGCTCTTCCATACCCGCTATGATAGGGCTTCGCAGCAATCCCTATGGTAACCTGGGCAGAACGGAAAATAAAGGCATCGATATCTCAGTAGATTATAATCATAAGATAGGCGCCGTACAACTTAACCTGAAAGGTAATTTCACCTACAACAGGAACAAGGTAATCGATGACGATCTGCCGGCATGGGCCTATCCATATCTCGAAAGAAAAGGACAGAAGATCGGACAGCGCTTTGGCTACATTGCAGAAGGTTTGTTTGCCGATTCCGCAGAGATCCTGAGAAGCCCTGTGCAGAATGGTAACGTACGCCCCGGCGATCTGAAGTTCAAAGACATCAATGGCGATGGCATCATCAATGCATACGACCAGTCGCCCATCGGCTACGGATCTGTTCCTGAAATTGTATACGGTTTTGGTGTAAATGCCGCCTATAAAAATTTCTCCATCGGTTTATTCTTCCAGGGTATTTCCAATGTGGATATCTATGCGTATGGAGAAGGCTTTGTTCCTTTCCAGCAGGGTGGTACCCGCGGTAACCTGATGGATGTGATCACCGACAGGTGGACTCCGGAGAACCCTAACCCACATGCGTTTTATCCTCGCCTGTCGTTTGGCGATGTGAATGATAATTACAAGTCCAGCACCTGGTGGGTGAAAAACGGGCGTTACCTGCGACTGAAAAACGCCGAAATCAGTTACACGCTTCCCGTTTCCTGGCTGAAACGGGTGGGCGTACAACGTTCCCGCATTTACCTGATGGGATATAATCTTCTCACCTTCAGTCCTTTCAAACTATGGGATGTGGAGCTGGGAGAAGGTCGCGGTACCAAGTACCCACAGCTCACTACCTATAACGTAGGCGCATCATTTCAGTTTTAAAGTTAAAATCTAAAGGAATGAAAAAAATAACTGTAAAATATACCTTGCTGGCAGTGATCCTGTTAATAGTGGCCGGCTGTAAAAAAGGGTTCCTCGACCAGGTGCCGGATGACCGTATCACCATTGAAGAAATTTTTTCCAGGAAGAGAACAACCGAAGAATACCTTGCCAATGTATATTCCTATGTAAGGGATGAAAGCAACCAGTGGCAAAGTAATCCATGGACGGGCGCTTCTGATGAGGCAGACATGACCTGGGCCAGGAGCGGCTACAATTCCTACTTTATGAACATCGGCAGCTGGGACCCTACTTCCGGTTTCTTCGACTTCTGGATGGATTATTACAAAGGCATCCGCTCTGCTACCTACTTTATGGAGAATGCAGATAAGTGTAAGGAAATACTCGATCAGCCCGGCGGTGCAGATATTATTAAGCGTTATAAAGCGGAAGCCCGTTTTCTCCGCGCTTATTTTTATTTCGGATTGCTGCGGCAGTATGGTCCCGTGCCATTACTCGGCGAAAGTATACTGGCCCCGGATGTACCGTTTGACCAAACGCAGATTCCCCGCAGCAGCTACGATGACTGTGTGAATTTTATTGCTTCCGAACTGGACCGCGCAGGGCAGGACCTGCCCCTGCAACAGTCCGACGAACTGGAGTACGGCCGTATCACCAGGCCCGTGGCCATGGCTGTAAAGGCAAGAATGCTATTATATGCCGCCAGCCCGCAATTCAACGGCAATGCCGATTATGCCAGCTTCACCAACCAGGATGGTCAGCCGCTGGTGAGCACTACCTATGATGTAAATAAATGGAAAAAAGCTGCAGATGCCGCAAAAGCAGTGATTGACCTCAACCTGTTCCAGTTGTATAAAGTAAATGATGGCAGCGGGGTGTATGATCCGTTTACTTCCTGCCGGGATGCGGTCATGTCGCCCTGGAATAAAGAGGTGATCTTTGCAAGGGCCGGTAATGGCGTGGATCAGTGGGAGGTGCATTGCTCCCCGCGTTTTGCCGGTGGCTGGAGCGGCGTTGGCGCCACCCAGCAAATGGTGGACGCCTTTTTTATGGAGAATGGAAAGGCCATTGATGAAACAGGGTCGGGGTATGTGCCTTCCGGTTTTTCCACTACGGATACCCGTTACACCACTGCCGGTACTTACAACATGTATGTAGGAAGGGAGCCGAGGTTCTATGTGTGTATTACCTATAACGGTATGACCTGGTTTAACAGGAGTGAAGGAGAGAAGAAAGTAGAATTATTTAATACCGGCAACACCGGTAAAAGAGGCACCTACGACTACTCCCGCACCGGTTACCTGGTACGCAAAAACTATCATCCTGATACCTATCCCCGTCTGAGCCGTTATGTATACCGCCCGTTTGTACTGTTCAGGCTTGCGGAGATGTATCTCAATTATGCAGAAGCATTGAATGAATCCCAGCCAGGCAATGCAGACATCCTGAAATATGTGAATGCCATCCGTGAGCGTGCAGGCATTCCCGCCTTACCTGGCGGCTTACCGCAGGCAGACATGAGAGAGCGCATCCGCAGGGAACGCCGGGTGGAACTGGCGTTTGAATGCCACCGTTATTTTGATACCCGCCGCTGGAAAATTGCAGAACAAACAGATGGAGGCCCTTTCTACGGAATGGATGTAGATGCCGGCACCAGTTTAACCGACCTTTCTTTTTATAAGAAAACAGTGTTTGAAACAAGGGTATTCCAGAAGAAACATTACCTGTTCCCGATCCCTCAGTCGGAGATAGACCGGAATAAGAAACTTGTGCAAAATCCCGGCTGGTGAGGCGCCTCTGATCGCCTTCGGCGATGGAAATTGTCTTGGAACAGGATTATGATGATTTTACTGATTTATTGGATTGGAATTTTTTGATTAAAAAAGATTTGGGGAGATGAAAGCGGATATTTGCGCTTTCATCTCCCCAAATCCTTTAAAAAATCCAAAGAATAAAAATCAGGCTAATCAGTAAAATCATCATAATCCTGTTCCAAGACAATTTCCGTATCGCCGAAGGCGATCCTCCGCTAAAAGATTGGCTTTAACCCTTTCGCCTTCCAGTAGTTGATGATGGGTTGGTAGGGGCCGAATTTGTGCTGCGCTACCGAAAAGGTGTCAGCGAAGGGGCCGTGGTCATAATCGATGGCCTTTTCAGCGATATGCGGATAGTCGAAGCTTTTGGGATTGGGCCGGGAGTGGATCCTGTCATTGTTTACAAATGCAGCGATGTCCATTGCTTCCTTATCGGAGAGGAAGGGTTTGCCTGGTGATACTTTATCATAAGGCATATTGTTTTTCAGCCACTCTGCCTGTTTGATAACACGGTGCATGCTGGAG
>NZ_DATCRD010000296.1:0-27331 GCF_036569185.1 Chitinophaga sp. | reverse complement strand
GATTACGCTGATTATACTGATTAGTCTGATTTTATTTTTTAAGATTTTATAATAATTAAGGGAGATATTTAATAAATCAGTGTGATCCTTCAAAGACAACATTCTGTTGTAATAAACACAGAACAAAAACTCAGGAGAATCATTAAAATCATCATAATCCTGAGTCAGACAAAATCCGCGTATCGCCGAAGGCGATAATTCGCTATCTTTGCGGCTGCTGTGAAAAATTATAGATTTTGGTAAAGATTGATAACATAACGCTTCCCGATTTTCCTTTGCTGCTGGCACCTATGGAGGATGTAAGTGATCCTCCTTTCAGGGCGGTATGTAAAGATGCCGGCGCCGATCTCATGTATACGGAATTTATTTCCAGTGAAGGACTGATCCGTGATGCCATTAAGTGCCGGAAAAAACTGGATATTTTTGAATATGAGCGCCCGGTAGGAATACAGATCTTCGGCGGAGATGAGGACAGCCTGGCAATGGCGGCGAAGATCGTAGATGTGACCAATCCCGACCTGCTGGATATCAATTTTGGCTGCCCGGTGAAGAAAGTGGCTGGAAGGGGCGCCGGAGCCGGCGTACTAAAAGACCTCGACCTGATGGTACGGCTTACGGAAGCCTGTGTAAAGGCCACCAAACTGCCTGTTACCGTGAAAACCAGGCTGGGTTGGGACGACGACTCAAAGAATATTGAAGAAGTGGCAGAACGGTTACAGGATGTCGGTATCAAAGCCCTCGCTATCCATGGCCGTACCCGCTGCCAGATGTATAAAGGAGAGGCCGACTGGACCCTCATCGGCAAAGTAAAGAACAACCCCCGTATCCATATTCCTATTTTTGGCAACGGGGATATCAACAGTCCGCAGAAAGCCCTGGAATATAAGAACCGTTATGGGGTAGACGGTATCATGATTGGCCGCGCCGTAATCGGTTACCCGTGGTTGTTCCGGGAAATCAAACATTATGTGAATACCGGCGAAATCATGGCTGGGCCCACCCTGGAAGAGCGTATTGCAGTAAGCAAAAAACACCTGCGCCTGTCTGTGGAATGGAAAGGGCCTGTACAAGGGATCAACGAAATGCGGGGTTGCTATGCCAATTACCTGAAAGGCTTACCGGATATCAAGCAGTTCCGCTCCCGGCTGGTGACTCTCAAAACCGTAGAAGAAGTAGAAGCAGTACTGGATGAGATCGAAACCTATTACAAAGGCATTGAGCTGGCCAATACCCCGATTGAACTGATCGATTATCACCAGAACTGCCCGTTATAAAGTCCGGATTTTGTGATATAGTAAAACTATTTATGCGTTTGTTTTGTTATATCACAAAATTTATCAAATGTCCAGATTTTTCCCGATAGCCACTGCGCTTGTTCTTAGCATTACAGGCTTCCTTGCCTGCCACACATCTCCGGAAAATAAACCGGCAGGCGACAGCACCACTGCCATTGTACCGGCTTCCGATCCTGATGAACTGGAATATCGCGACCAGCAAAAGATTGAAAAAGTAATTTATGGTTTTTGTGAACATTTCGACAATGGCGACCTGGCGAAGTGCGTAGAGTTTATGGATGATAACATCAGGGGTGAAATTGATGGTGTGAAGCTGAGAGGAAAACAGAACTGGACCGCCAAAATAGATTCGCTTTTACTTAGCACCCGTAATAGTCATTTCCTGTCGAGGCACCTCATTTCCAATATGCAATTCTACCCGGTCGCAAATGATACCGTGAGGGTAACCATGTATGCCAGTAACCTCTGGACGGACCTTACCGACGGGCAGATCCAGCTGATGTCTGTTGGTTACTACAAAGGAAAAGTGGTGAAGAAGGAGGGGAAATGGCTGATTGCTGTATTAAATTCGTTGCCCGACAGCAGGTTTGTAAAGAAATTTTACCAGGATGTTCATAGTGGGAATGAAGAACTGAAATAGGTAAAGGATTTACCGTATAAAAAAATGGTGAAGGCATATAACCTTCACCATTTTCATTTTATTTAGCCAGCACATTGCTGGTGATGTTACCGGGAACCGCCTGGTAGCTGTCGAATGTCAGCGAAGCAGACGCTCGTCCGGAAGAGAGTGTGCGCAGCACCGTTATATACCCGAATAGCTCTGATAAGGGTACCATAGCGGTGATGGTTTGCACGGGCCCATCCATCTCTATATGCCTGATCACACCACGCCGCCTGTTCAGGTCGCCGGTGATAGTGCCGGTAAATTCTTCCGGCATAGTAACCGTTACCTTCATCCAGGGCTCCAGCAGACGAGGCGCCGCTTTTGCGGCTACGCTTTTGAAACCAATGATGGCAGCATGCTCAAAATCCAGTGCGTGGGAGTCGTTGCTATGCACGGAACCATCCAGTAATCTCACCCGCATGGATTTCACCGGGTAACCAGCCAGTGCGCCGTTGTGCATGGCTGATTCGAAGCCTTTACTGATCGAAGGGATGAATTCTTTTGGAATGGCACCGCCTTTGATTTCGTTGATAAACTCCAAACCTGTTGCCTGTTCATCGCCGGGTGATAGTTCAAACTGTATGTCGGCAAAGTTACCGGAGCCGCCATTTTGTTTTTTATACACCTCACGATGGGTAACCGCCTGCGTAAATATTTCCTTGTACGCAATCTGCGGCTGTCCTTTGTTGATGTCCAGGTGATATTGTGTGGCCAGTTTTTCCAGCACCACTTCGAGGTGAAGCTCGCCCATGCCTTTCAGGATCGTTTGTCCGGTAGCGTTATCAACGGTTACTGTAAGCGTAGGATCCTCTTCCTGCAGCCTGTTCAGGGCGTCGCCAAGTTTGTCGTTGTCTTTCGCCGATCTGGCTTCAATCGCATAACCGATCATCGGTTCAGGGAAACTGATTTGTTCCAGCAGCACCGGGTGATCCGGATGAGAAAGGGAATCGCCTGTTTTTACATCTTTCAGTCCCGCTACCGCGCCGATGTCGCCGGCGCCAATTGCGTCCGCGGTTTCATATTTATCAGACATGATCCTCATCAGGCGGCTGATCCTTACTTTACGGCCGGTGCGGCTGTTCCATATGGTATCGCCGTTATGCAATACGCCTGCATATACACGTACTAACGTTAACCTGCCTACGTAGTCGTCGGTGATGATCTTAAATGCGAGTGCAGCCAGTGGCGCGTTTTCGCTGACAGGGATCACCATATCCGCATCTGTTTCGGGGTTTACGGCTTTTACATCGCCGATATCCGAAGGAGCAGGCAGGTAGATGGCTACTGCATCGAGCAGGGGCTGGATGCCTTTGTTTTTATAGGCAGCGCCGGCCAGTACAGGAACTGCTTCCATGCGGATGGTGGCACCGCGCAGTGCGGTGTAAATATCCTGCGGAAGAATGCTTTCCGGTGAAGTGGCATATTTGTCCAGTAGTGATTCATCCAGCAGCGACAATTCTTCCAGCAGATAATTACGCGCCTCCTGTGCTTCAGTCAGTAAGGCGGCGGGTATTTCCTGTGTTTCATATGTTTTGCCGTCGGTAGTGTTCCATACCAGCGCTTTCATGGTAACCAGGTCTATTATACCGCTGAAATCGTCTTCCGCACCGATGGGTAATTGTACCGGCAATGCATTGGCGTTTAGCCGTTGGCGTATGTCGCTTACCACTCGCCGGAAATCGGCGCCCTGCCGGTCCATTTTATTGATGAACGCAATGCGGGGAATACGATAGCGATCCGCCTGGTGCCATACTGTTTCCGACTGCGGCTGTACGCCGGAGCGGGCGCAGAATACGGCTACGGCGCCATCGAGCACCCGCAGGGAGCGTTCTACTTCCGCGGTGAAATCAACGTGGCCGGGCGTATCAATGATGTTGATCTGCCAGGTGTTATCCTGGTGTTTCCAGTAGGTGGTGATAGCTGCGGAAGAAATGGTGATACCTCTTTTCTCTTCCTGCGGATCACTGTCCATTATGGTGTTACCATCGTCTACATTACCTAACTTATGTGTAAAGCCGGTGAAGTAAAGCATGCGTTCAGTGAGCGTTGTTTTACCTGCATCGACATGTGCCATGATACCTATATTTCTAAAATCCGCTAAGCGTTTCATATATTCTTATTTAAAAAGGAATTAAAAAAGGCCGCTCACCTGGTAATGAGCGGCCTTTGCTTTACGCAACAGGAAGTCTGCATTACCGGACCAGCCGTGTAAATGACATTGATGCTTTAATAATAAATTTCCTGTTGCTGCTCATAATGATGTTATTGTTCGCTAAAAAATCTGTGGGAGCGTGGGGGAAGCAAATAAAAAGGCCTCTTCGGATGAAGAGGCCCTTGAAAAGATTTCAGGAGTTAAATATTAACCTCTCATATCCGGGATGGATCTGCCTCCCCGTCTTGAATTAAGACAATGCGGGTACTTGCAATTACCGCTCTGATAACGGTTGCTGCATGATTGCCTGCCTGGTAAGTGAGATAGTTGTTCATATACTTTTAAAATTGCTCCGCAAAGATAGGATGTTTTTAATTAAAAAACTAATACTGCCGGGTTAGTATCTTCAGGTCCTTTTTCTCTTATTTGTACAAAAATATCTGTGATATTTACTAATACCCCCCATCTGTTACGTCGTAACTTTGCAACTGCAAATCTGCAAGTGGCGGATAGCTGATGAAGAAATTAAGTTTATCTTTCAAACAGTAAAATAAACCTCGATTATATGAATATTACAGACATTAACGGTACTGTGCAATTATCGAATGGTGTACAGATGCCTTATTTTGGGTTAGGTGTTTTTAAAACAAAAGAAGGACAGGAAGTGATCGACTCCGTAACTTATGCACTGGACGCCGGTTACCGCCATATAGATACTGCGGCTATTTATGGAAATGAAGAAGGAGTAGGTATCGCCATCGAAAAGAATGCAACCGACCGTAAGGATATTTTTCTGACCACAAAGGTTTGGAATGCCGACCAGGGCTACGACAGCACCCTGAAAGCATTTGATACCTCTTTGAAAAAACTGAAAACAGATTACCTGGATCTTTACCTGATACACTGGCCGGTGAAAGGCAAATATAAAGAAACCTGGCGCGCATTGGAAAAGCTGTATGCAGACGGCCGTGTGAAAGCGATCGGTGTAAGCAATTTCCTGCAACATCAGCTGGAAGACCTGTTCCAGAGCGCGAAAGTAATACCTATGGTGGATCAGCTGGAATTTCATCCTTACCTGGTACAACCTTCCCTGCTGGATTTCTGTAAAAAGAACAAGGTGCAGTTCGAAGCCTGGAGCCCGCTGATGCAGGGTAAGGCATTTGAAGTGCCATTGCTGAAGGAACTGGCGGAAAAATATAAAGTATCGGTAGCCCAGCTGGTATTAAGATGGGACCTGCAGAAAGGAGTTGTCACCATTCCCAAAAGCATCCGCCGGGACAGGGTGATCTCCAACGCACAGTTATTCAATTTTGAGATCAGCAAAGAAGATATACAGCAAATAGATGCCCTCGACCGCGGAGAACGGGTGGGCCCGGATCCGGATAATTTCAATTTCTAGGTGTAGATTTTGTCTGACTCAGGATTATGATGATTATACTGATTACCCTGATTTTATTTTTTAGATTTTAATGGATTCGGGGAGATATAAGCAAATTATTCGCTTACATCTCCCCGAATCCATTAAAATCCGAAATGTTCCAATCAAACAAATCAGTATAATCATCATAATCCTGAGTCAGACAAAATCCGCGTGCGCCGAAGGCGCACTACCCCGCCAGCACAGCGAACAGCCTGTCGATATCGGCTTTGTTGTTGTAGCAGTTAAGGGCTACAGTGAGCCTGTTGTTTTTATATCTTGCCCGGATATTATTCTTCACCACTTTTTCATTTTGCTCCGGTGTAATTTCCAGCAATTGAATAGCAGAAAGATGTTCCTGCGGGTAAGCCGACAGCAACCGTATTCGGTGTGCAGCGGCCTGTTGCCCCAGGTAGGCAATAAGTTCCAGAACATACGATTCAATAACGCCAACGCCTGTACGTTGAATATACCGTAGCGCTTCTCCCAATAAAAGGATATTTATAAACGGCGGTGTGCCGGTTTCAAATACCGTAGCGTCCTTTTTGGGAGTGAACTTTGTATAGTCCTGTACGAGGTCGAAATCGTTTTTTTCATAATCCACATTATACCAGCTCATTGTTTGTGACGGATGCTGGTCCAGTATTTTCTGCGATACATACATGGCGCCTGCGCCGTAGCCGGCGCCAGCCCATTTGTAGGCATGGAAGATGAGTATGTCTATGTTGCACTCCTGTACATCAATATTATTTACACCAAATGATTGGGTGGCATCTACAATGTGGATCAGCTGATGCTGTTTGCACAATTCACCGATGGCTTTCAGGTCCTGACGGAAGCCTGTTCTGAACATCACATGGCTGGTGATCAGGATGCGGGTAGCTGGTGTGATTTTGGCGGCAATGTCTTCAATTGAAATCACGTTATGCTCATCGCTATCCACAAAATGAACGGTGTGCCCGCTATGCATCCAGCCTACAAAGCTGCTGGGAAATTCATCACGCATGGTGATGATTTCGTATTGTTTGGGAAACATATCATACAGCAGGATCATCGCCTGGGAGGTGTTGGAGATGAAGGCAATTTCACTGGCTTTTGCATGGATCATGCCGGCAATAAGCGCTCTTACTTCATCGGCCTGCTGATCCCAGCCCGGCATTACTCCACGGCCTTTTTCGCTAAGCTCCGTGAGGAGCGCGGTTGCCTTTTGTACAAGGGAAGTGCTTACCGGTCCGCCGCCATTGGTGAAAAAATAAGTACTGTTATTACATACCGGGTAGTCGGCCCTGATCTTTTCCCAATTAGTCATACTATTTTATTATTTTCTTCACGATAATAAACAAAATAAACCATTGTGGCGATACCGCGGTGCGATTATGTTTTTTATATGATAACTTGCGGGGAACATCGCATTTCTTATAGAAAAAACTGGTTTAGCATGTGGAGAAAACAGGCCTTTTTTTTTAGCGCCGTAATAAGTTTATTTACTTTAAATGCAGCTGCACAGCAGCCGGCAATCTTCCGCCAGGCGGATGCGCCGCTGAATGAGCGGTTGAACGACCTGCTGCATAGTCTTACCCTTCCCGAGAAGATATCGCTGCTGGGTTATAACAGCCCGGCTATTGACCGTTTACAGATCCCCGCCTATAACTGGTGGAATGAAGCGCTGCACGGTATTGCCAGGGGAGGAGAGGCCACTGTATATCCGCAGGCCATCGGGTTATCGGCCACCTTTAATGCGCCGCTGGCCAGGGAGGTAGCCAACACTATTTCTACGGAAGCCAGGGCTAAATATAATCTCGCTGTGCAGCAGCACCGTCATGTGCAATACCTGGGGCTCAACTTCTGGACGCCTAATATCAATATCTTCCGCGATCCCCGCTGGGGCCGGGGCCAGGAAACATACGGGGAGGATCCATACCTTACTGCTACCATGGCCGGCGCTTTTGTACAGGGCTTGCAGGGAGATGTACCAGGTATGCTGAAAACCGCTGCCTGTGCCAAGCATTTCGCTGTGCACAGCGGTCCGGAGGCGGACCGGCACAGTTTTAACGCCATCATCGACGAAAAAGACCTGCGGGAAACATATCTATATGCGTTTAAGAAACTGGTGGATGATAAAGTGGAATCGATCATGTGTGCTTACAACCGGGTGAACAACCAGCCCTGCTGCACTGGTAATACATTGCTGCAGGACATCCTGCGGCATGAATGGAAATTCGGCGGGCAGGTAGTGACCGACTGCTGGGCACTGGACGATATCTGGCTGCGTCATAAAGCCATTCCTACCCGTGAGGAAGTAGCCGCAGCTGCAGTGAAGGCAGGCGTGAACCTCGACTGCGCCAATATTTTACAGGATGATGTGATGAAGGCCATCGATAAGGGATGGCTTACCAGCGCGAATGTAGATAGTGCGCTGGGCGCCACTTTGCGTACCCGCATTAAGCTGGGATTACTGGATGCACCGGCAGCAAGCCCTTATAGTCAGTATGGGGAAGACAGTGTAAACAACAGCTACCATGCCTGGCTGGCGCGAGAAGCCGCCCGTGAAAGTATGGTGCTGCTGAAAAATGATGGAGTGTTGCCGCTAACCCAGGATAAATACGCTTCCATGTTGGTAACCGGCTCTAACTCCGCATCGCTGGAAGCGTTGATGGGCAACTACCACGGCGTATCGGGCAACATGGTGACCTTCGCCGCCGGTTTGGCTAAAGCCGCGGGGCCGGGTATGGCTATGCAATACGACCAGGGCTGCGACTTTTCCGATACCCTGCATTTCGGCGGCATCTGGGCTTCACAGAACTGCGATGTAACCGTAGCTGTAATCGGCCTGACACCGTTGCTGGAAGGGGAGGAAGGCGATGCTTTCCTGTCGCCTTCCGGTGGGGATAAAAATACGCTGAGCCTGCCCCGTTCGCAGATCCTGTTCATGAAAAAATTAAGGGAGGCGCATAAAAAGCCCATCATTGCGGTGATCACCGCTGGCAGCGCCGTAGATGTGGAGGCTATCGCTCCTTATGCAGACGCCATCATCCTGGCATGGTATCCCGGCGAACAGGGAGGTAATGCCCTCGCTGATATCATCTTTGGAAAATATTCGCCCGCAGGGCGGTTACCGGTTACTTTTTATCAATCCCTGCACGACTTACCGGACTATAAGGACTATAGTATGAAAAACCGTACTTATCGTTATTTTAAAGGAAAGACGGAATATCCGTTTGGCTACGGTCTAAGCTACACGAAGTTTGATTATAACTGGCATACAGCGCCGGCAAAGGAATACCGCAGTAAAGACACCATCCGTGTAGCCGTAGCCGTTAAAAACACCGGCGCGTTTGACGGAGACGAAGTAGTACAGGCCTATATCACTTATCCTGATATGGAACGTATGCCGGTAAAGGAACTGAAGGCCTTTAAGCGGGTGCACGTGAGCAAAGGAGGAGAAGCAACCGCAATACTTGAAATACCGGTAACAGAGTTGCAAAAATGGGATTTGCAGCAACATCACTGGAAGTTATACAAAGGCACGTATAAAATAAATATCGGGAAAAGCTCTGCCAGCTTCGTACTCTCGCAGGCGTTCAACCTCCGCTAATGCGCGGAGTTTGTCTGACTCAGTTTAATCCTGAGTCAGACAAAACCCGCTTAGATCATCCGGTCCACCACTTTCTTCAGGGTGAGGCCCTGTACGATAATAGAGAAGAGCACTACAAAGTAGCTGGCGGAGAGGATCAGTTCTTTATACGGCGACTCTGGCAACGACAACGCCAGCGCCACGGAGATGCCCCCGCGCAATCCTGCCCAAACGAGGATGCCAATGCTTTTATAGTTTGTTTTCAGTGAACGTTTTAATACGATGGCCGGGATGGTGATACTCAGCGCCCTTGCGATGAGCACAAATACAGTGGCCATTAAACCGGTGAACCAATAATTTTTCAGGAAGGGCATGATCACGATCTGCAGCCCTATCATTACAAACAAAATGGTATTCAGCAACTCATCTATCAGGCTCCAGATGTTGTGAAAGTAATGCTGTATTTCTTCTGCATTTTTAGTACCCAGGGAGGTATTGCCTAATATTAAACCGGCTGAAACGGCTGCCAGTGGAATAGATACATGTAACATGGCGCCTAATACGGATATCACCATTACCATCGATAAAGACACCATAACAATGATATTGAAATCATCCACACGCTTCATGGTCCTGTAAGCAACAATAGCAGAAATGACGCCCAGTACAATGCCGCCGAATACTTCCTGCGAAAACACGGCTGCTGCATGTGATAACGACACATGAGTATCTGCCTGGCCTGCTACTTCTTTCAGGATCACAAATAACAGGATGCCGGTACCATCATTCAGTAAAGACTCTCCACCAATAATGGTTTCAAGGGCAGGCGGTACTTTTGATTTTTTTAAGATAGACAATACTGCTACGGGATCAGTAGGTGAAATAAGCGCTCCAAACAGCAGGCAATACACCAGTGGCACATCTATATGTAATAACTCTGTGGCCCAGTACAGCAGGAATCCGAATATAAAAGTAGAGCCTATTACGCCCACAGTGCTCAATACCAGTACCGGATACCGCTGCGCTTTCAGTTTGTTGAAATCAAAATGAAGAGCGCTGGCAAAAAGCAGGAACCCTAACATTACGTCCAGCAGCGTGCCGGTAAAGTCGATGCCATTGGTTACATCTTTGATAAAAGTAAACGCATCAGGGAAGATTTTACCTGTCAGTGAAATCAGTAACGATAAAAGAAGCGAAACCACGATCACGCCTATGGTTCCGGGGAGTTTAATGAATCGGTTGTTGATATAGGAAATTAATGCACTAATGGTAACTAAAGCCGTTATCAGTGTAAATGTGTTCATAAATAATCGAATAATGCCGGTTAATAAATCAGGTTCCTGAAATTGCTACAGTGGTTTTAAAGATAGAAAAAAATGTAGCAAATCAAAGCCGGACCGGCATTACCGGTTTATTTTTTCCTGGAAGACTTAGCATTTACGTTAAATTCTAATGCCATTTTAATCCAGTGCTGTAGTTGTTTTTGAGTATGTAACTCATTTATATCTACAAAAATATATCCTTTCATCACCCTGTTGCCATGCACCATCATTTCGGCGCCGGTGGAGGATTCCAGCACCTTTTCTGATTTCGCCGGATCTATGCGCACCATCATTTTGTCGGTTTTTACACCCACGCACATTTTATCATTTACCATAAAGCATAGCCCGCCGAACATTTGTTTTTCAGTGATATTATCCGAAGCGGCAAAAAGGATTTCACGTACGCGGTCGGCAAGTAATTCATTGTATGCCATTGAAATATTTTTTGGGAGATGCTAAAGATACAATTTCCTTTGCTCCCGGAGGTATTCTCAGATACTATCTATAATATTGTAAGGAAATTGCGCACTATGAACGGCATGTCTACTTTTTACCGCTTCCTCCAACAGCTACATCCTATGCCGGATGAGCACTGGCAGCTGTTATCCGCCGGGTTGCGCGTACAGGAGCTGAAAGGAGGAACGGTGTTGCTTGCACAGGGTAAAATTGCAAGAGAGCTGTTTTTTATCTGTGAGGGTGTGGTGCGGTTGGTAAAGCATACCAGTGAAGGGGAGGATATTACCATGTTTTTTCTGAAAGAGAACAGGTGTGCCGCGGTGCTGGATAGTTTTTCTAAAAATATGCCATCAGATTATACACTGGAGGCGGCCTGCGATATCGCTGTAATTGCATTGCACAGGGAGTACCTGTTGCGGCTATACGAAAAGATCCCTTACCTGGAGGCGTTGATAAATACCATTACACAGCAGGGGCTGATGGAAAAGATCCGGACCCGGAATGAATATATGGGGCTGGATGCCTCGCAACGGTACCGGCATTTCCTGCAAAGAGAGCCGGATATTGTATCCCGTGTACCATTAAGCACTATCGCTTCTTTCCTGGGCATTACCCCCCAATCGCTCAGCAGGATCAGGAAGAATGGCCGTTCCTGATACTTTTTACCATTTGTTAAATGAGGTCCGTTACCGGTGTCCGAATTTTGTGTTCATAAAAAATAACAATGATGAACACGGATCTTACAGGAAAAAAAGTATTGGTATTGGGCGGTTCGGCCGGCATTGGACTAGCCACCGCAAAGGCAGCAGCGGCGGCCGGAGCAATAGTGATAATTGTTTCCAGCAACCAGGAACGGATCAACAAGGCATTGGCCACCCTGCCGTCTACAGCGAAGGGCTTCGCCGTAGACCTGGGCAACGAAGCGGCAGTGCGTGATTTCTTTACCACATCGGGCACTTTTGATCACCTGGTGTTTACTGCCGGCGGCGCTTTCCCTTTTGGCCAGGTGTCGGATCTTACCAGTGCAGATATGCTGGCGGCATTGGGGCTGCGCTTCCTCGGTGCATTCAATGCAGTAAAGTATGGCAGCAAAAATATACTGCCGGGTGGCTCTGTAGTGCTTACTACCGGCATTGCCAGCCCCAGGCCGCAAAAAGGCTGGGCTGCCGGCGCCTGTATTTGTGGCGCTATGGAAGGCTTTACCCGTGTACTGGCCATGGAACTGGCCCCCATTCGTGTAAACGCTGTATCACCGGGTATTGTACAAACAGATCTTTGGGCGGAAATGCCAGCGGCCGATCGTGAAGCCATGTATCAGCAGGCTGCAGGTTTGCTCCCGGTGGGCCGTGTAGGCCAGCCGGAAGATATTGCACAAACCTTTTTATACCTTATGCAGAACGGGTTCAGTACCGGCCAGGTAGTGGTGGCAGATGGCGGCGCCGTATTGGTTTAATGCGCTATGGAAGCGGCGCCGGGCGTCGCTTCCACGGCTGTTTTAATATAGCGGCGGCATATCAGCAATATAAACAGTGCCAGCAACGAGGTTCCGCACATGGTAACAGCCATCGGCGTTGCCGTGTGCGTATTGTATAAGCTCACCACTGTTGAGGCAAGCGCTCCTATTCCCATTTGTGTAGCGCCCATCAGCGAAGAGGCGCTGCCGGCATTCTTACTGAACGGCGCCAGCGATAATGCGGACGTGTTGGGGTTGATAAAGCCCAGGCAGCAGAGATATATGAACAGCAATGCGATGATACCAGGTAACGACAGGAAATTATTCCAGGCGCATATAATAAAAACAAGCCCGGTAATAGTCTGACAAACCAATGCTACCGGTACTATCTGCTGACTGCTGAACCGTTTCAACAGCAGGCTGTTCACCTGGCTGGAGCCTATCAGTCCAACGGAGAGGCCCGCAAAGATCCATCCATAGGCTTTGTCGCTGAGTTTATAGATATCCATGAATACCTGTGGCGAAGCCGATACATAGGCGAACAGGCCGGAAAAGGAAACCGCCCCTGCAAAAGTGTAGGTATAAAACTGTGGCTCGCTCACTACCTGCAGGAAGTTACTGATAATAGGACCAGGCTTTAACGACATCGACGTGTCTGGCCGGTAACTTTCGGGTAACCAGAGAATGGTGGCCGTAAGGATCAGTGCCCCCATAATGCCCAGCACCAGGAATACTGCATGCCAGGTGAAGGCACTGGTAACATAACTGCCAGCAGTAGGCGCAATCATGGGAGAAGTGCCTACCACCAGCATCAGCAACGCAAATACCTTTGCATTGTCCTTAACAGGGAAAAGATCGCGTACCATAGCTACAGAAGCCACTGCCGCGGCGCAGCTGCCTATGGCCTGCACAAAGCGTAAGATGATCAGCCCGTTCAGCGACGATACATACATACAACCAATAGAAGAGATCACATACAGCACCAATCCAATATACAATGGCTTCTTCCTGCCAAACCGGTCCAGCAGCGGGCCATACAGCAGTTGCCCTGCAGAGATGCCAATAAAAAAACTGGAAAGCGACAGGGCCACCCTGGCTGGATCTATTCCCAGGTCCTTTCCTATAGCCGGGAACCCCGGAAGATACATGTCGATAGAAAAGGGGCCTAATGCGGTGAGCGTACCGAGAATCAGAATAAGAAAGAAATATTTCGATTTGGAAAGTTCGTTGGTCAAAATAACGGGTCGTTTAAAAATTTCCCTGCAAAAGTAAGAAGATTTATTCCCCCTGGCCCGATGTACATGTTATCTTCTCCTGATTTTACAGGAAGACGACAACTACTCCCGGTAACATCTGTGAGAAAATTATACAACGCTGTGTCAGCGGGAATACAGAGACGGTTGTGTTTACGGCCGGCTAACTGTTCCACGATACCTCTTTTACGCCGGCATCGGCCTGTATCTCTGCGATCAGCCTTCCTACAATGGCTTTATCCATGCTTCTGAAACGGATGGTGACAAAGAAGAAGCTGTCTGTTTGCTCAATGTTGCAGGAGGTAATGTTGAGTGCGGTGTTTTTAAACAGCTTATCGGTTACTTCAATAGATTTACCCCTTTCAAACGTGATGATACGGACGGTTTTTTGTTCAAACCGGCTGAGGAATCTCTTCTCTACCGGCTGCAGCAGCCACAGGATAACAATGGCAATGGCCGTAGCAATGAAGGCTGCGAAATACATTCCTCCGCCGGTAGCGAGGCCAATAGCGGCTACTGTCCATAAGCCTGCTGCAGTAGTGAGCCCGCGTACTACGCCTTCTTTCAAAAAAAGAATAGTGCCTGCGCCGATGAACCCGATACCGCTGATCACCTGTGCCGCTACCCTGGAGGGGTCCAGCACTACGTTCGGTTGGCCCAGGATGTCGGAAAAGCCGTAAGCGGAAACCATCATGGTTAATGCTGCACCTACAGATACCATCATATGCGTTCTCAAACCCGCTGCCCAGTCCTTCCGCTCCCTTTCCAGACCTATGATGCCGCCAAAAACCGCTGCCAGCGATAATCGTATTAATATTTCCGTCCAGGGTATCATACCACTAATTTACAGAATAAATTTCCTTTCGTTTCGGTTTACGTATAGCCGTACTGTTAAAGAAGATCAAAATTTGTATCTTACCACTTACTCATCTACATCTTTATATGCACAAGATAAAATACCAGGTACTTGTTTTAAGCGCGCTGCTTTTTTCCGCCGTAAGTCATGCACAGGTGAAGTTCCGGGCAATAGCACCCGGCGAAACCCAGGAAGGGCTGAGAATGGTGCACACGCCGCATCTTGCAGCAGAACCCGCTGCCGGAAATAACCGTCATCAATTGTTTGTGATGATTCCAGGCACTAATGGAAAAGCCGCTGATTTCCGCACCATCGACAGCTGTTTTGCTGCAATGGGCTATTACGTTATAACCCCTGATTATGTAAATACGGTGATAACAACGGCCTGTTCCAAAAGCGAAGACAGCACCTGTTTTGATCATTTCCGCCAGGAGATTATGTTCGGTACGGCCGTGAGTGATAAGGTGGAAGTAGACTCCGCCAACAGCCTGGTGAACAGGGTTACGAAGCTGCTGGTATACCTGGCTGTGCAGGATAAAGGCTGGCGCGAATTTGTACATAAAGGAAAGGTACAATGGGACAAAGTGATTGCCGGCGGTCATTCGCAGGGAGCGGGGCATGCTGCATATTTTGGAAAACAGTTCCGTTTGCGCGGCGTACTGATGTTTTCCGGTCCGCAGGATTACCTGCAGTATTTTAATGCGCCTGCCCACTGGCAGCGGGAGCAAGGCCGTACACCGGTGAACAGGTATTATGCCTTCCTGCATACGGGCGATCCGTTTAATTACCAGTACCAGGTGGCTGATGTAAGTGCGGTAAGCCATCAGGCGGTAACCGATACCACCATGGTGCAGCCAGGAATGCCGGTGCGCCCCGGGAAAAGTATCCTTGTAACGGATGTAGACCGTAAAGACAAGCACGGGTCCACACTGGGCACAGAGTTTACAGCCGTGTGGAAATATATGATCAGCAGCGCCACATCGCATTAAAAAGAAAGCCGGTTCTCAGTGCAGAACCGGCTTCTTTATCATCACACTAATCACACTATCAAACTGCACAGGAATTGTTCTAAGCATGGTTCCGTTTTCCTAAAAGCGTGTATGCCTGCCTGCATTGATTTATTATCAGTCTGTTCTTCACAATAGCTGGCGTGTGAGCAATTCATAAAGCCTTCCATCACAGCATTGGCTGCTTGTCCAATTACCGGTTGCACAAACATCTGAGGGAAAGAAGGAGTCTCCTTTCTTTTCTTTGTTTATGCTGCGTGGAAACTGCAGTGCTGATTGCGCTCACAAAAATACGCCGCTTCATTCCGGACGGCACGCTTTTTAAGGCCAATTCTTTGTTAAAACCGGCCATTATCTTTTTCAGGTGGATTTCCTGTAAGAAGGCTGCTGTTCTTCAATATAACTTCAGCGGCTATACGCTGTAATGAACAGGATTGAAAAGACGTTGTTAAAAAACAGGGGAAACCGTAAGTCTTCCCAATTTTTTATTCTTTATCTTCGCCACCGTTCGTTACCATTCTATGTCAAAGAAGAAGAGGAAAAAAAAGAAGCAACAAAAAGGATCCAGCAGTTTAGCCATTATCGTTATATTGATCATCGCGGCATTTGCGGTGACAACCTGTTCCCGTAAAATCACCGGGGACAAACCATTATCTCCTGCGAAACCAGCATCTTCTGCAAAAAAATCATCTCACAAAAAAAGTATAACAACCCGCACCCATACATTTTTACTGGCGGAAGATTTTGAGTCTGGTTCCAAAACAAACTACAACAGTGGCGATGTGGAATTATCCAGCGGTACCTGGAAGTTTAAGGATGCCGTAACCGGCAACCTGGAAGAAGATCATAAAACGGGTGGGCAGGCATTGCGTATCCGGGGTAGTGGTATGGCCGGGATGAAATTCGATATTACCGTAAAGGGAACGGTAACGGTTACACTGAAATACGCCGGTTACGGAACAGATCAGACGGGCGCATGGGAATTATGGGCATCGGTGAACCACGGGCAAAGTTATTTTCGTGCAGGGGACCCCGTTAGTGTTACTTCCGGTATACTGAAAACAGCCGCGTTTACAGCAAAGAGCACAGGTACTATCCGTTTTGAGATCCGTAAAACGGATGCCGGCAACAGCAGGATCAACTTTGATGTATTCCGTGTTACTGCCGGGGGGAAGGAGATACCGGTAAAACCGGTGGAGAAGCCTGCCGGCGGCGATGACGACAACATGTTGCTGGGCAACCCCAGTGATGCCGGGGAGTCGCTGGTAATGGCCAACAATTACCTGATGGATAAAGGATATTATGTGCTGTCTTATAACCGCGATAAGGGAGCGCCCAACTGGGTTTCCTGGCATATATCGCGTAAAGACCTGGGGAAAATGGCCAGAGCCAATGATTTCAGGCCAGATGCCGATATTCCGGGCAGCTGGTACCAGGTATCCCAGGCCAGTTATATGGGCAGCGGCTTCGACAGGGGGCATAATTGCCCATCGGGCGACCGCACCGCCACCCGCGCAGCCAATGAATCCACTTTCCTTATGACCAATATGATTCCCCAGGCGCCCAACCACAACCAGCACCTTTGGAAAAACCTGGAAGAATACACCCGTGAACTGGTCATGAAAGGCAACGAGGTATATGTGATCATGGGAAGCTATGGGAGCGGGGGCACAGGCAGCAGGGGACTGGCCAGAACAATAGATGGCCGTAAAGTGACGGTGCCGGATCATATCTGGAAAATCCTGGTGGTGTTACCAGAGGGAAACAACGACTTACAGCGTATTAGTAAGAGCACGCGTATCATTGCAGTGAACACACCTAATAAAAATGACGTTAATGCAAGATGGAGTGCTTATCTGACATCTGTGGAAGAAATAGAGAAAGCCACCCGGTACAGGTTGCTGGATAAAATACCACAGGTGGTACGGCAGGAGCTGGTGAAAAAAATAGATACAGGGCAGCAGATGTATCGATAAAAAAAATATTATGTTGTTATGGCAATTAAATTATAAATTGCATTTAATTATTATGTTTTTGTAGTTTGTAAACTGATTATCCGGAAAAAGTCATGATAAGTTCCTATAAAAACCAGATTGGCATAATTTTATTGAAAGTACCGTAGCAATATGTAACTTATTGAAGCCTTTGTTCGTTATTATAATTACAAAGCTAACTTAAAGTATAACTGGCCGATTATTAATGGAATGGACCTACACGTTTCTTGATTATATGCACATATAACAAGATCAATACTGTGCACACAACGAAAGGAATGGAGTAAAATAATTAGGGATAAAATGGCGTTATACTTGAGAAGCTTAACAATATGAGCTTTTTAAACATTAATTTTATATCTAACTAATATGGGTGAAAGAGTGTCGGTGGCCTTACTTGTAACTACATACAACTGGCCGGAAGCATTGAAGCTGGTGCTGGATAGCGTACTGGTGCAAACCATCCTCCCTGATGAAGTCATTATAGCAGATGATGGCTCCGGAGAGGCTACCAGGGAGGTTGTTGAAGCATTCAGACGAAAAACCACTATCCCGGTAAAGCATTTCTGGCATCCGGACGAAGGTTTCCGTAAAACGATCATCATCAACCAGGCTATTACCGGTACTTCTTCAGACTATATTATCCAGATTGATGGCGACATTGTGATGCATGAGCTTTTCATCAGGGACCATATCAGCGAAGCGGAGAAAGGTTATTTTATCCGTGGCAGCCGGGTGTTATTGCAGGAGGAGATTACCAGGAAATACCTGAACAACGGGCAGTTTGAGCGGGTATCTTCTTTCAGCAAAAATGTAAGGAACCGGATCAATTCGCTTCGTATCCCCTTCCTGGCGCCGTTACTGATTAAAAAGAGCCAGCGTTCCCGGAACTGGATTGGTTGTAACTGTGCTTTCTGGAGAGCCGATTTCCTGAAAGTGAATGGTTATAATAATGAGCTTAAAGGCTGGGGACATGAAGATATTGAGCTGGCGGCACGTTTTATTAATTCGGGACTTTATCAGAAAAAAGTGAAGTTAAAAGCGGTATGTTATCATTTGCACCATCCTTTTAACTCCCGCGTGCATGAGAACATCAACTACAGGGTTTACCTGGATACTTTACATCATGGTATTGCCTATTGTTCCAATGGGTACAGGCACCATTTAACAACGGAGTAACTAAACTAACTTGAGAAGATATAAAAAAGGGCCACCGTCAGGTGGCCTTTTTATTTAATTACCAAACGTCTGCATTTCAATGAGCCGTTTATAAATACCGTTATGTTCAAGCAGTTGCTGGTGGGTGCCCTGTTCGGCCACCCGGCCGTTGTCCAGCACGATGATAATATCTGCATTCTGGATGGTGCTGAGGCGGTGGGCAATAACAAGGGAGGTGCGATTTTTCATCAGGTTATTGAGCGCGTCCTGCACCATTTTCTCCGATTCTGTATCCAGTGCGGAGGTAGCTTCGTCCAGCAGCATCAGGGGCGGGTTGGAAAGCACGGCACGGGCAATGCAGATACGCTGCCGTTGCCCGCCGGAAAGCTTGGAGCCTTTATCCCCGATATTGGTGTCGTAGCCGTTCTCTGTTTTAATAATAAATTCATGCGCATTGGCAATCCTGGCCGCCGCTTCCACTTCTGCTAAAGTAGCAGAGGGCTTGGCAAAGGCAATATTATTGAAGATGGTATCATTGAAAAGGATGGATTCCTGGTTTACCACTCCCATTAATGCCCGTAAGGATTCCATGGTAACGGACTTCAGGTTTTTGCCATCTATGAGGATATTCCCGGATTGAGGATCCATAAAGCGGGGGATCAGGTCCATCAGCGTGGACTTACCGCCGCCTGAAGGGCCTACCAGCGCCACTGTGGAGCCTTTCGGTATGCTAATGGTGATGTTATCGAGGACCTTCTTCTCGCCGTAGGCGAAAGAAACTCCTTCAAAACGGATCTCCTCTGTAAAACTGTTTAAGGTAATAGCATCAGGCGCATTGGTGATGGCTGGTTGCTGATCGATCAGTTCCAGTACCCTGTCGCCCGCCGCGATCCCTGAATGGATATTACTGAATGCAGTGGAAATAGCTTTTGCCGGGCGCATGATCTGGGAGAAGAGGGCAATATAAACCACAAAGGTGGATCCGTCCATATTTCCCTGGTTATTGATAATAAGGGACCCGCCGTAAAACACGATGCCCGCCACCATCAGTACCCCGAGTGTTTCAGAAACAGGAGAGGCCAGCTGCTGCCTTTTAGCCATGGATCGTGATATTTTCGAATAGCGGCGGTTTTGTTCATCAAAACGGCCGGTGATAAACCCAACGGCGTTAAAAGCCTTTACAATACGGATACCATTCAACGCCTCATCGAGGTAACTGATCATCATGCCATAGGTTTGATGAGAGGCGGTAGCCTGTTCTTTCAGCCTTTTCACGATCCGGGATATAATGAGCCCGGCTACCGGAATAACCAGCATGGATACCAGCGTTAATTTATAGGAGATGAGGAACAGGATCACCAGGAAAGAGATCAGCTGTGCCGGTTCTTTGAATAACACCTGTAAGGTACCGGTTACCGTAAATTGTACTACCTGTACGTCGGAAGCGATCTTGGAAATGATATCTCCTTTTCTTTCATTGCTGAAATAGCCCAGGTGCAGGTTCATTACATTGTTGAATACTGTTTTGCGCAGGTTCAGCAAGGTTTGTATACGCAGGCTTTCCATAGTACGGTCAGCAAAGTAGCGGAACAGGTTACCCAGTAAAACAGAAGCGGCAATACAGCCGCAAACAAATTCCAGGCTTTGGATTTTACCGTATTGACTGGCAATAGTAGTTGTGTAATGTTTAAAAACCTTGAAGATATCAAAATAGCTGTCCGGCATGGGAGCTATTGTTTGATTCAACTCCTTATTAAACAGCGTTTCCAGCAAAGGCGCCAGCAGCGCAAGGTTTAGTGTGCTGAATATTACAGACAACAGGGTGCAGAGGATATAGGGGATAGCGAATTTATTAATAGGTTTGGCAAATGATAAAAGTCGGAAGTATGTCTTCATATTTAATTATAATCGTGTAATGATTAAGACGTGCATAAAAAAAACCGCATCGTTGCTGATGCGGTTCCTTAAGTTTTTAATTTCCTTTTTATCAATAACTTAAAGAATATTTTTCAGACGCACATTCAAGCCCGCAGATCATCAGTAAAAACTGCAATCAGGGCTCAAAAATAGCCCTTTTGACTTAATTGTCAAAAGATTTGATAGCTGCCCGGGTGGAGAGACAGCTACCTTTTATTATTGTTGCGCCAGGATTTTCAGTGCCTCCGTGTCTTTGTATTGTTCCATTAATTGTTTCAGGTGGACTTTTAAGGTATCTGTGAGCTTTTCATAACCCTTGTGGCCATAAAGATTATTCACCTGATGCGGATCCTTTTTCAGGTCGTACAGTTCCCAGCTGTTGGACTCGCCATAGAAGCGCACCAGCGTATATTGTTCCGTACGGATACCAAAGTGGGGATATACATGGTGAGGCTGTGGAAATTCGTAGTAATGATAATATGCTTCTTTTCTCCAGGGAACATTTTTGCCATCCGCTTTCAGCAGAGGTAAAAAGGAGGTCCCTTGTATATCGGCAGGCACCTTTACGCCGGCGATATTGAGGAAGGTGGGGGCCCAGTCGATGTTGAGCATCAGCTGATCAATAGAGGTGCCGGGTTTCACTACGCCGGGGTATTTGACGATAAAAGGCGTGCGCAGTGATTCCTCATAAATAAAGCGCTTATCGAACCAGCCGTGCTCGCCCATGTAAAAGCCCTGGTCAGAAGCATACACTACTACGGTATTTTTTGAGAGGCCTGATTTATCCAGGTAATCCAGCAGCTGCCCAATGTTCCTGTCGAGCGATTTCGCAGTGGCCAGGTAATCTTTCAGGTAACGCTGGTATTTCCATTCCACCAGGGCATCGCCTGAAAGTTTTTGTTCATCAAATTCTTTACTGATCTTATTTTCATAATAATCGATATAGGCTTTTTTCTGTTCCGGTGTGAAGCGGCCATAGATCCCTTTTTCGTAGTTGGCATGTACCTTCAGGTCTTCCTTCAGGCGCATGGTTTTATCGATGGTCATATCCTGGTTTTGTGCGGCCAGGCGGTTTTTGTAGTCGTCTTTGAATGTTGCCGGAAGCGGGAAGGTTTTGTCATCATACGCGCCCAGGTCCCGGATATCCGGCATCCATTCGCGGTGCGTGGCTTTTTCGCCTACCACCAGGAAGAATGGTTTGGAGGTATCGCGTTGCTCTATCCAGTTAACAGAAAGATCGGTGATGATATTGGTAACGTATCCTTCAATGCGGCTGGTATCATTAGGCCCGATGATATCCGGGTTGTAATACTGGCCCTGGCTGTTGAGGATCCGCCAGTAATCGAACCCTTTAGGCAGGTTGCCCAGGTGCCATTTACCTATCCAGGCTGTCTGGTAACCATTTTGCTGCAGCAGGGCGGGGAACAGCTGTTGTTCCACGTCAAACTTCTTCTCATTCAGCGTATAGCCGTTAATGTGACTATACTTACCGGTGAGCAGGGTAGCCCTGCTGGGGCCGCAAATGGAGTTGGTGACCAGCGCGTTTTTAAAAACAGCGCCCTGGCGGGCGATACGGTCGATATTAGGCGTTTGTACCAGCTTGCTGCCATAGGCACTGATGGCCTGGTAGGCATGGTCGTCTGAGAAGATGAAAATGATATTGGGCCGCTGCGTTTGTGCGTAGCTGTTAGCGGTAACGAAAAGGAGCAGCGCTCCCCAGATTTTTGCGGAAAAGCATTTCATGTTCAGTGTTTTTGTCTTTGCAGGGCTGTTTACCGGTGGGTAAAGATATTTTATTATCCTATAGGTTGTATAGGGTATTGGTTTTTTCCGGGAGAAGAGAAATTAAGGAGGACGTTGTTGTAACTTAAGGGGAAATTATTTTTCATGGCCATTGTCATACTTTCTTCCTCCAAATGCCCGCTATGCGGAGAAATTCTTCACGATGAAGGAGATCTTCTTCTTTTCCCACCGTTAACAGCAAATACCATGGACCCACTGCATTTCTTCAGTGATGCTGCGGTGCATACCACCTGCCTTGAAAAGCATCCGTTGGGCAGCCAGGCAAGGCATTATACAGATAAAGCATCAAAGGCATCGGCGCCTGAAAACAGGATTTGCCATATTACCGGAGAGCCAATAACTAATGTAGATGATTATATCTCTTTCGGATTGCTAACCTCCAATGCCAATGAACCATTACATAGGTTTAATTTCCTGAGGATGGATAGAAACTCTCTTTCCAGGTGGGCAGACCGGCTTATTTTTATAGAAGTTGCTTCTGCTTTTCTTAAAGAGAGGAAATGGAACGATTACCGCGGAACAAAGGTACTACAGGATTTAATCGATGAGGTAAGATAGCGGCCGCCTGCGGCAGCCGCCCCCCGCATCATTTCTCCGCCACCACCTTAAAATCCTCAAACACCACATCAAACGGTAACTTCCCTGGTGCTGCTGCCACAGGCCCTATCTGCACCTTACCACCGGGAGGAAAATACGCCAGTCGCAACATGTCAAATTTCTTATTGTCAAAAGAGTATTCAATCTGTACATAATCTCCTTTACGCAGCAATTTCAGCCACATGCTTTTGGGGCTGTCGTGACGCGGCACTACCGACCAGTCGGATACTTCGCGTGTTACCACAGCGCTTACATTCTGCACGCCGTCTACATATTCGATCCCTGTTTTAATCCAGTTTTTGGCATCCTTACGGATCATCAGCCCGGCCTGGTGAAACAGCTCTTTATACTGACCGGAAATTTTTACGGTAGCGGTGAAATCACCTTCCTGTTCCTGGTAATAAAAAGGGCCGTTATCACGGATGAAGCCATAATGTGTTACCTGCCAGTAATCAGTACCGGGGTCAACGGTCACATTGATCCGGTGGTGGTCTGCCGACCATTTCTGAGGAGCGTTATACCATTGCATTGTTTGTGCTTTTAATCCCATACTTGCCGCTATGAAAGCGGATAATGCTACAATTTTTTTCATGATGTTTCCGTAAAAATTTTATGTAAGATGATAAATATTCTCCGGAATGAATAATTCTGTGGATTTGTTAACTTTAAGAACCCTCATTAACCTGTTATAAATATGCGCGAAGAAAACCCATACACCAATAAAACGAAATCCGTTGCCGTTATAGTAGCTCATCCAGACGACGAAACTTTGTGGGCAGGAGGCACCATCCTGTTTCATCCACAGTGGAACTGGACCATCATCAGCCTGTGCCGGGCCGCTGATGCAGACAGAGCCCCTAAATTTTTTAAGGCATTACAATTGTACGGAGCACAGGGTGTAATGGGCGATATGGATGATGGACCTGAACAAACACCGCTACCGGATGAAGCAGTGGAAAACCAGGTGCTTGCTTTATTGCCCGTGCAACATTACGACCTGGTCATAACACATCACCCGAAGGGGGAATATACCCGGCATCTCCGCCATGAAGAAGTAAGCGCCGCTGTTATCCGCTTATGGCAGCAGGGCCGTATCAGTACCGGTGAGCTTTGGGTGTTTGCTTATGAAGACGGATTAAAGTCCTATTTCCCCGAAGCAATACCTGAAGCTACTATCTATCATGTGCTGGATAAAGAGATCTGGCAAAAGAAATATGAGGTGATCACCCAAACGTATGGATTTAGGACCGATAGCTGGGAAGCAGCCACCACGCCACAGGCGGAATCATTCTGGTGTTTTAATAACAGCGTGGAAGCCCATCAGTGGCTCAATAATTTACCGGTTGAATTATGAGAGTGCTTTTGTTATTTGATTACCCGCCGGCTCCGGCCGGACTGGCCACACAGGGAAACTTGTTGTACCAGGGCTTGCTGGAAACAGGTGTGAATGCCCTGGCGGTACACTACGATTCACCATTGGAGAAGGAATGGTATTACAACTGGTTTAAGCCGGATGTAGTGGTAGGCGTAGGTTACTGGGGATATTGCCCGCAGCTGGTGCTGCATCCGCAAAGGTTTGGCGTGCAGCCGGTACCGTGGCTGGTGGCCGATGGGTATATCGCCAACTACCAGGATGTGTTAAACCAGCTGCCGCTGATCCTGGTCACCTCGCAGTGGGTAAAGGAAATGTATATGCGCGACGGTATCAATGGCGATAAAATTGCTGTATTGCCGGTAGGCTGTAATACCAACAGGTTTGTTCCGATGTCCCCGCAGCATCCCAGGGTGAAAGCCATCCGTGAATCCATGGGCGTAGCGCCGGATGAGCTGATGCTGCTTACTATTGGCGGCGACGCCTGTTCAAAAGGCGCGAGGGAGGTGATGCAGGCATTGTCGCAGTTAAGCGGGGAAGTGCCGGACAACTGGAAGTATATCTGCAAAGTATGGCCCCAGGAACGCAGCAGCAAACAAAATAAAGCCGACCTGGAACTGGCGGAAGAACTGGGACTACGCGATAAGGTAAAATATGTTACCAGTATCATATCAAGGGAACAGATGCCTTACCTCATCAACGCCTGTGATATTTATGCAGGGCCTTCACGGCTGGAAGGTTTCGGGATGCCCCAGGTAGAAGCGGGCGCCTGCGAAAAGCCGGTGATCGGCATCCGGGCCATGGGCATGCTGGACACGCTGGTACATGGGGAAACCGCTTTACTGGCGGGTGTGGCAGAGGAAATTGTAACCAGCGAAGTAATGGTAGGTAAAGAGTCCGGTTTTGATACCAGTCAGAAGGTGGTATTTTCCACACCACGTACGGTAGATTACAGGGCAGATGTAAATGATATCAGGCAACACCTGCGGCGGTTAATGACAGATGCGGCCTACAGGGAACAATTGGGTAAAGCAGCGCGTAAAAGGGTAACAGCAAATTTTGATTACCGGGTGATAGCAAGGCAGTTTATCCAGCTGATGCATGAAAAACTTAATATCCGTTAAACATGGAAGCTTCCTCCTGGTTAACCATCAATGCAGCCAGGGATGCCGCTTTAAAGGTATTGCTGCATAATGTGAACGGCCCTTTTCACGGGCTTCCCCGCACTGCCGGATGGGGATACCCCGAACCATATACAAGGGACCTGCTGTTGTCTTTTTTTGGTATAGGCGTTACCGGTAACCAGGTGCTGATCAAAAGCATCAGGAAGGTGCTGGAAACACTGGCCAAAAACCAGACGCCGCATGGGCATATCCCTTCTCTTGTGCATGATAAACAGGACCTCGGCGCCAGCGATTGCACCCCGCTCTTCCTGCTGGTAACCGGTATGTACCGGAAGCTGTCGGGAGAAGAGCGGTTCCTCGAAGAGGCGGTGAACAGATCCCTGCAGTGGATGGAATATCAGAGTCCTTCAGACCGCTACCTGGTGGCGCAGCAGCCTACCAGCGACTGGCGCGATGAACAATGGGTACTGGGCTACGGCCTGTTTGTGAATACCCTGGTGTACAGTTATCTCCGTATCCTCGGCCATCACGGGCGCGCAGAAAAAGTACGGCAGGCCATGGGAAGATTCACCATCACCGGGGGAGTACAGCACCGGCATGTACACGAAGGACTGGTGGTGAAGCACAAGCCCTATTATGCCATGTGGTCTTACAAAGTACTGAGCAGCGAAAGATTTGATCTGCTGGGCAACAGCCTGGCCATACTATCCGGCATTGCAGCGCCCACACGGGCGGCGGAAATGGTGGCATGGATCGAAGAAGAATGCGCTGAGCTGGTAAAGAACGGGCAGCTGGGCGTAAAACTGCCGCCTAACTTCTTCCCCTATACGAAGCCGGGCGACAACGACTGGCATGAACGCTATACTTTTTTTAATCTCCCGGGGGAATATCATAACGGTGGTATCTGGCCCTTTATCTGCGGCTTTTATGTGGCGGCGCTGGTAGCGGCGAAGAAGTACCGGCTGGCAGAGGAAAAACTGTTGGAGCTCACCAGGATCATCACTATTTCCAACAGCGGTAAAGTAGATTATGGATTCAATGAATGGCTGAAGGCCCAGGATGGCACTGCAAAAGGGCAGGAGTGGCAAACATGGAGCGCCGCTTTGTACCTGTATGCCGCCAAATGTGTAGAGGAAAGAAGAACCCCTTTCTTTGACGAAATGAGAATGCGGCAGCCGGCTGCATGATAATTTGAGAAAAGATTAGTCCGGCTGATGAGTGAATTGATGTAACTTCGTGCACAATTATCCCGTGTAATAACTTATGAAGATGAACATTTACAGATCCCTGACCCTGGTAGCAGTTTTGGCTACTATGCTTACCGCCTGCGGAAGCCTTGAAATGGCCGGGCCGGATACCGTTACCCCTGTAACTCCGCCTCCCACCACACCGCCCGTAACAGGCAATAATAAAATTGAAGGCAACTGGAATTTTGTAGGTACCACCATGACAGGCACCAGCACCGTGTCGGAAGGTAATGCCAAAGTCATTTCCTATAATGATTATACAACGTTCAATAACAAGGGCACCTGTGTGATCGACGGCAGTTCCTTCAGTTTTAATGCGCTCAGTTATTCCATTGATACCACGCTCAGGATGGTGATGTATATGGATGGACAACTGCTGACCGATATGGACGTTCCCTTCCAGGTGACCATGGCGCCTTACAGCGCCGTAAGTCCCTATAAGCTGGTGGGCGCCGATTCCATTTACTTCAGCAATGGAATGGTAGAAAATCCTTCGGCCGGCGGCGGCACCGTGAAAGTGATCGATACTGGTGGAAAAATTTCCTGGAGAGGTGACACCCTGGTGGTGACAACGAAATTAAACCAGATGGTGGAGTCAGCATTTGTGGCTACTTCACAGGAAATGAGGCTTGTGAAACAAAAATAAAGCGACCGGCGGTTACCATTACCG
>NZ_DATCRD010000295.1:0-8029 GCF_036569185.1 Chitinophaga sp. | reverse complement strand
CTTTTACATTCACTCTATCCAGTTTCATGATAAGTTTGATTTAAAAAATTTGATACATAATTTGATACATGTTTTCGGAAAATATCCCGAATTGATGCAATACAATTTTAAGTATAAATTTTATGAAAACCAGCAGGGCATTGCGTTTTGGGCGTAATTAGCAACAACTGAAAGTAACTGAAAATGTGGATTTTTCAGACTCATAATCAGGGGGTCCCAGGATCATGCCCTGGTGGGACCACGCAACTAGAAAGGCTTTCAGCGGATTGGCGCGGAAAGCCTTTTTTCGTTGAAGCGATTAATTGAGAAATTTAAAATACCTGTAATTGTTACCCAATGCATTGGAATCAATCATTGAAAAGAATTTGGTATATTTTGCGTCAAGTGCGTTTTGTTAGCCGTGCCATTTTAAATTAGCCTATATGTTAATATTGTATTATGAAAATCACCATCCACATCCCGGGTTTTTATCCCTGCCGTTGTTTCCATTTTTTATCAAAGCCCAAACTTGATTCCTTTCGATCACAAAGACTGGATATCTGTAGTATCTAGTATCTCCAGGTACCTGTACTGGAAATTATATGGGTAAACAATGATGCTGAAAGGTACACTTCTACCATCCAGGTAAATATTCATGAAGATGCCAACTATTATAAACAGCAAGGAACTTATGAAATCCATAGTAAAAATATTAAGAAGAACATGCAGATAGCATGCGTACCCGGGATACAATTTTGTAGTAAAATCGTTTCATTTGAAAACTAAAAATAAATCTATACAAGTATGTATAAAATTTTCTTCCCCTTTACCGTCCTTCTTATAGCAACATTTCTTCCTTTTAGTTCATTGGCCCAAAATAGGATTGAAAACACAGGTAACGTTGGTATTGGAACCACTGCGCCGGTTGTACGGTTAAGCATTTGGGGGCCCTCAGATGATTCAGCAGCTATTTCTCTTCAATCCGGGGGGAATAGCCGGTTTTATATACAGCAGGGAGGAGCATTGCTGAAAATAGGAGGAGTGACGCCGGGAATTGGGATCATTAACGTACATAGCACCGGAAAAGTTGGCATTGGAACGAATACGCCCTCAGCTTTGTTGGATGTAAATGGTGATTTCCGGCTTGGGGTTGCTAACGGAGGAACGGCTTATTCTATTGGTTTTACGCGAATCGGCAATGCACAGCTTTATGGTACAACCACGTCCGGACTGGCTTTGGGTGGAGATGGAACGGGGATCGATGCTGTTGTTTTACCGAACGGCAATGTGGGAATTGGAACCGTTAATCCTGCATATAAACTGGATGTACGGAATGGGTCAGTGAATATAGGAGCAGGTGCGAATATTGCCTTTAGAGCAGGTGATTATCTTTCAATGGGAAATATGTCCTTTACAAATACTCCCTACATTGCATTCAATGCAGCTTTGACAACATCAGATATAGCAACGGGGAAGAATCTGGTTACCCCTGCTTATAATGCAGGGTCAGGGTTGATTATAAGGGGAGAAGGTGGTGGATCAGGCTTACACTTCTTCCAGAAAAATTACAGCAATGGTACTCCACCCTATGATGTCAACTCATTCACAGAAGTCTTAACACTTACAAACACTGGTGCCATAGGCATAGGTACCACTTCAACTGGCGTCCATAAACTAGCGGTGGAAGGTTCTATCGGCGCGCGGAGAGTAAGGGTTAACCAGACGGGATGGGCAGACTTTGTTTTTAACCCGGATTATAAGTTGCTCTCTTTATGAGATAGAAAAGTATATAACAACAAACAAACATTTACCTGAAATGCCTTCTGCATCAGAAGTTATAAAAGATGGATTGGATTTAGGAGAAATGAATAAAAAGCTGTTACAGAAAGTAGAAGAACTGACATTGCATCTGATACAACAGCGGAAGGACCTTGATGAAGCGTTGCAGCGAGTTAAGAACCTGGAATCACAAAATAAGAAAATGGAAAATATGATAAAGGAAAACAGTAGAATAGGCAATAGCGGTAGTTAATATCCATTCTATATCTATATCCCGGTAAGGTATAAGGAGCCACTTGATATCACGGGGCTCCTTATTTCTGAACCCGGGAGAAATAAAATTTAATCCCTTACCGCGTCGCATCTTTTATCATCTGCTCAACAGTTGCTTTCAGCAAAGGTATCGGCATGGTTAAATTACACGCATTGGGTCCTTCAATAGCAACGTCTTTATCAGGCTCACCAAACTGATAATAAAATTTGTGTTTTAAAGCTGCGGACAGATGCCAGAAGCATTGATTATGATATATTTTATTGCGCCTGAACTCAAGCACAGATCCACCCTCTTTCATAAATAAGGCGTTCGTTAATCCGGCGCCATGTATACCCGCAAGTATAGATGAATGATAGGTTTCTATAATCTGCTCCTTCAGGGACATATCCTCATAAGTAATTATCCCGAAACCATAACTTTTAAACAAAGCCGTTACTTCCTTTTCGTTGAGCACTTTCCGGTAGGCGGCCCTGGATCTGCTTATATATTGGCGCTTATTTTGACTGGCATTCAGGTTTAAAGTTGATTCCAGACGTCTGCGTATTTCCTGCATCAAATCATCATGACAGCGCCCTGTTAATACGGTATGGGTCACCAGGTCAAGTTGATCACATTGGATCCTTTCTCCCGGTGCAATCCATTCAATATTTGCCGGGAATAATTGCAACAGGTTTAAGCTCTCTAACCCTATGTTTCTTATGTACGGAATATCTGGAAGTAGTAAAGTATAATCAGGGAGGCGTGACGAAACAGCCAGAAGTCTTGGAAGGAAATCGGCAAACCAATGGTAGTGAGCAGGGCTCCACTCATCATAACAAAGTAAGTATCTCCCACTTTTGGGCAGCCGCTTTTTCTTTTTTAGATATGCAATTTTTAACCGCTTTATTAAAGGAAGAGGTTTAAAAATATGCGGTAATATCAAGGACTCAGTGACCACTTGCATCCTTGAGTTAAAAAGCCGCCCGTAGTGATCAACTATCACATTCGTATAGCTTAGGAGATTAACATCCCATGTATCATAAGTGAATTCTTCTTTGCAAAAGTCCAGTTCTCCTGGTATATAATTGGCTGGGAATTCTCTGATTATTTTCCTGGCCGGAATGATTAACATTATACGCACTATTTTTCCATGAACAGGTAGCAGCAGCGGCTGTTTATTGTAAACAGAATGCTGTCGTAATTTAAATCCACTGCGAAATTACTTTAATCTATGGAAAGATCTGTTTTCCTTTATGAAAAAACAATCGCTAATATTAACCCGATAAGATTATCCGCCACGTAAAAGCGGTGCTATTATGAAAGTTGATGGGTGTAGAATATCTGTCTATGAAAACAAACATAGCAGCGAATGATTATCATAATAGATTTATCCCTTACAATCTACATTGTCACTGCCTTCTTTATTTTCTCCGCTTCTGCATTATAGTTTTTCACGCGTAGCGACAGGTAATAATGCCACAATATCATCGTAGCAACGGTACGGTAAGGCTGCCATGATGCTGATATCTTAAGTATTTGTTCCGGGGAAGTATCTTTAGGGAGCTTCTTCACTTTCTTGAGCGCATTCACTGCCGCCAGGTCTCCGATAGGGAAAATATCTGCGCGTCGGAGTACGAACATCAGGTAAACATCGGCTGTCCAGTTGCCGATCCCTTTCAGCGCCACCAGGTTTTTACGCACTTCTTCATCGGGAAGGGATTCCATCGCAGCAGGACTGAATTCCCGGTTTTGAATGGCCTGGGCTAAGGAACGGGCATACGACATTTTCTGGCGACTGAAATAACACGCCTTTAGTTCCTCATCTGTTAGTTTAAGTAATCTGACAGGGGTTATTTTATTGAGTTTTTCCCGTAATTTATTAAGTGCCGCCAGGGCGGATGCCAGTGATACCTGTTGCTCCAGTATGATATGTACCAGACTTTCGAACGTATTGGGCCTTGTCCACATGGGTGGATAGCCATACGTTTTTATTATGAAGGCTAACTCCGGATCCTGCCGGCATAGCTGATCGCAGATGGAGTGAAAGTTTTTTGTTGAAAAAGTATGCAACACTTGTATCGGCTTTCCGGAAAGATAGTATAAACTCCGAACCCCGGCAAGTAACTAAAATAATGTTGGATTAACTTTATTCTCTAATTGAAGTAAGCGATGCTTATTAGCCAGCCCACCCGCAAACCCGGTTAATTTCCCCGAGGCTCCTATTACGCGGTGACAGGGAGCTATAATGGAAATAGGATTTTTGTTGGCAGCCCCTCCTACGGCACGCACAGCTTTCGGATCACCAATTTGTTTTGCGATCTGTCCGTAAGTTCTCGTTTCTCCAAAGGGAATTGTTAGTAATGCCTGCCATATCTTTTTTTGAAATTCAGTTCCCGAAAAATCCAGTTCAATGGAAAACGAAGTGCGTTTTTGTGCAAAATACTCATTGAGTTGTTCTTCCGTCTGGCAGAGTACAGGGTGATGTATATCGGCTATGCTGTTACTGACAGGTACACGGCCTGGAAGATCATTTTCCCACAATACTGCTGCCAAACCTTTATCACTGGCTATCAGGGTTAACTGCCCTACGGGGGATGTCATTGTTTTATGATAGTATGTCATTGTTTTATTTTTTTAGTGAGATAGATCCCGTTCTTGTTCAATACGCACAAATTTACTGTCGGCGTGCACATAAAAGAACCCGTTTCTTGCGCCTCACTTTAAATAGCCATTTGAGGAACATATCCTGCCCTGAAAGTATTTACTACAGATGGTGGTGTTAAAACAGATAACTTGCGGCCTTCAGGCAGAGGTATCTCTGTTGCATAACCAAAAGGTGACCATAAATAAAGTAATCCTTTTCTAAGAAGATAAGGGGCTCCTTCCATACTCACAAAAGTACCATCAGGTAATGTCTGCGGATTTTCTTTATAGGTAACTTTTGAATGATGGTTATCTATCCGTTCTGCATGTAAAATATTATCTATCTCTCCGATCGGCGTTTTTTCGTTAAAGCCTTTATCAGGATTGCCTTGTAGCCACAACGATTTAAACAGCTGAGCAGCCGCTTTACGGCATTCAAAACAGGGTCGGTGGCCTGCAGCAAAGGAGGTGGCCTCATCCATAAAGAAAAGCTCTGTATACCTGTTGGGCGCCATTACTGTTCTTCTTCTGTCCTTGAATGATAGTACGCAGGTGATCCAGGTTTTTATCTTATATGAACGGATAATTTCCTGGTCTTCATTGTGTAAAATCCCCCGGTTACCCATGAAAAGACCCCTGGCTGATGTTTTAATGATATTACCAAATGGATCAACTCTGTTTTGTAACATGGTAGTATGTTTTGCTGATCTGGTGATTAAAATTACATTTTCCGGAACGAATAATTAAGAGATAGTTAAAGTACTAACGTTAACGGTAATACGAAATTATCTTCATGTTTCCTTCTACCGGCTATCAAAACGGTTACATGATTTATCACTATTATTTAATTACACATTGTTGGAAATAATATTGGTAAATTACTAATTAATTTAGTATTATTGCTAAATAAATTAGTTTAAATATTAAAACAGCTGTTGACTATGCCAGCAGAAAAAGCAGCTATCATTGCCGGCCTGCAGAGGGATATCCTTCTTTTGCAAGGCTTTAAACAAGCCAATAGTACGAGTGTGGATATGGGGCTTGGACGCATTACAGCAGCTTTTCCGAATGAAACATTTCCAACCGGTGTGATACATGAATTTGTGAGCACTGCAGCAGAACATGCTGCTGCTACTGCCGGATTTATAAGTGGATTGCTGAATACATTAATGCAGGGTGGTGGCGCCTGCATATGGATCAGCACCTGCCGTACACTTTTTCCTCCTGCATTGAAAGCCTTTGGTATAGCGCCCGAACGGATCATTTTTGTAGACCTGGAACGTGAGAAAGATATACTCTGGGCAATGGAGGAAGCATTGAAATGTGAAGGATTGGCAGCCGTTATTGGGGAAGTGAAAGAAATCAGTTTTACCGCTTCCAGGCGTCTGCAGCTGGCTGTGGAGCAAAGCAGGGTTACAGGATTTATTCTTCGAAGGAAAGCTGCTGCCTTGAATAATACTACTGCCTGTGTTGCCCGCTGGCGTATTACACCATTAGCAAGCAAACCGGAAGGTGATATGCCTGGTGTAGGATTTCCCCGGTGGAACGTGGAGTTGCTGAAAATCCGTAATGGTAAGCCCGGTGTGTGGCAGATAGAATGGTTTTCCGGCAGGTTCCGGTTTGCAGATGAACAATTACCAATGGTGCAGCCAGCGTTGCTCCGCAAAATTGGATAGTATGTCGAGGCGCTTTATTTCTATATGGTTTCCCCACCTGTTAACGGATTGGTTAACCCGTTGCCGGCCGGCTTTGCGGGACCAGGCTTTTGTACTGGCCCTCCCCGATCATGGACGCATGATTGTTACAGCAGCCAGCATGGTTGCCCAGGAACAGGGAATTACAAAAGGAATGGCAGTGGCAGATGCACGGGCACTTATAGGAAACCTGCAGGTAATTGATGATAAACCTGGACAGGCAGGTCGTATCCTGAATGCTCTCGGGGAGTGGGCGATCCGTTTTACACCTGTAGCTGCAGCAGATCTTCCTGACGGACTTATACTGGATGTTACAGGCTGCGCACATCTTTGGGGAGGCGAACAATTATACATGGAAGATATAGTGGGCAGGCTTACCCGTATCGGGTACCAGGTACGTGCCGGAATGGCCGATACTATAGGAGCCGCATGGGCTGTAGCTCGCTTTGGGCCGGCATCTGCAATAGTGCCTGCCGGAGAACAATCCACGGTATTAATGGAAATGCCGCCTGCAGCATTACGACTGGAACCAGGCATCTGTGAACGATTGATAAAATTGGGTTTACGCCAGGCAGGAAGCTTTGCAGGGATGCCACGCGCTGTGCTGCGCCGCCGTTTTGGCCAGGAGCTGCTGCTGCGTCTCGATCAGTTTACAGGACTGGAAAATGAAGTGATCCAGCCCCTGCTGCCGGTTGAGCCTTACCAGGAGCGACTGCCATGCCTGGAGCCTATTGTTACAGGTACAGGTATTGAAATTGCGCTCAGGCGATTACTGGAAACCCTTTGCCAGCGCCTTTGCCAGGAAGAAAAAGGGTTACGCAGCGCTCAGTTTAAATGCTATAAGGTAGATGGCGGTATTGAACAACTGGGCATCGGCACAGGACATCCATCACATAATGTGAACCACCTGTTCAGGCTATTTGAACCCAATATACCAGCGATTAAACCGGATCTCGGGATTGAACTGTTTGTACTCGAAGCTCCTGTTGTAGAAGAGGTGCACCCGTTACAGGAAACATTCTGGAATGCTACAGGAGGACTGGAAGATGTAAGCATTGCTGAGCTGATCGACCGGCTAGAGAATAAAACCGGCAAAGGAACAGTTCACCGTTACCTGCCCGCTGAACATCACTGGCCGGAGTGGTCTGTAAAACCTGTGGGCAGTCTTAGTGAAAAAACAATGGCTTTATGGAAAACAGGCCGCCCCCGCCCCATTCAGTTGCTGCCAGAACCCGAACCTATAGAAGTAACAGCGCCTATACCAGATTATCCGCCTATGCATTTCCGTTATAAAAACGAAGTGCATAAAGTGAGGAAAGCAGATGGGCCTGAGCGGATTGAAAGTGAATGGTGGTTGCGGGAAGGACAGCACCGGGATTATTATATAGTGGAAGATGAAGCGGGTAGCCGTTACTGGCTCTTCAGGCTGGGCCATTATACGGCGGATAAATCCTATGCCTGGTTTATACATGGTTTTTTTGCGTGAGAAAATGAGGAGATATGAATTACACAGAATTGCATGTTACCACTAATTTTAGCTTTTTAAGAGGAGCATCGCACCCGGAAGAGTTGGTAGAACAGGCTGCGATCCTGGGGTATAGGGAAATAGCCATTACCGACCGCAACAGCCTGGCGGGTATTGTCCGCGCACATGCTGCTGCAAAAATCCATGGCATACGAA
>NZ_DATCRD010000294.1:0-5164 GCF_036569185.1 Chitinophaga sp. | reverse complement strand
AAAAAAGAAAGAATATTGTTGTAAACCTGGTACAGGATTTACAACCCACAACGTAAACCTTTGGCAGGACTAAAAATTTTTATTGTAAACTTCAAACAGGATTATCTAATAACTGTGTAAACCTATATCAGGACAAGACCCAGGATTTACACGCGGGATAGTGTATGGGGAGTGTATTGAAAGTGTATGCCGAGTGTATGGGAAGTGTATGGGGAGTGTATGGTGACTATATCAGGGGTGCTACACATACACGAGTCCTAAGTTTCCCAGAAGTATCAGATAAGTATGGCAAAACTACCGGGGAATCCTCCGGCAAACAGATCCCCCGGATGTAATCAACGGCCCAGGAACTCCTTAGTAGTCTGAATATCCGCATAATAAAAAGCCAGTGCACCCATTAAAGTCTTCTGCACCAGTGAAGCCGCTATCTGTTCCCCTTCAACATCCAGCGCCCTGGTGGCACAGGCATCAGAAATAACGGTGCAGCTATAGCCCAGATCTTTCGCCGCCCGGGTGGTTGCATCCACACATACATGCGTCATCATTCCTGTAATGACCAGGTCTGTAATTTCCTGCGCCTGCAGGTATTCGTGCAATGCCGTTTCACGGAAGCTATTGGGATACTGCTTTACAATCACCTTCTCCCCTGCTATGGGGGCTATGCTACGATGAATTTCGGCGCCTGGCGTATTGGCTACCAGGAACCCTGCAGAAGGATCGGTGGCCATGTGCTGAATGTAAATGACTGGTATGCCCTCTTCCCGGCAATTCTCCAATAACCTATTGATATTTCCTGCAGCATTTTCAGGGTTTACCAATTCCATTTTACCCCCAATGAAGTAATCGTTCTGAACATCAATAATAAGTAATGCCTGTTTTCCCATTGTTTTTTGTTTTACTGAAAAATTTACACAAAGGTGGGCACATGGAAACAGATCCGGGTTGACCTAGGTCAATCCGGATGTTAAATAATGGCAGGAAAATTATTTGCGTTTTGCTTTCAGCATCCGGCTGAAGAAGGCGGGGGTTACGCCGATAAAAGAAGCGATTTGTTGCTGCGTGAGCGAACCGGCAATGTGTGCATAACGTTGCTGAAACTTTTCAAAACGCGCTGCCGCTGTAAGACTTAATATATCTGTAACCCGCTGCTGGCTTACTGCAAAGGCCCTCTCTGTAAGGACCCTGAAGTACCGTTCAAACTGAGGAAGCTTCCTGAACAATTCTTCCCGCTTCTCTTTTGTAAGTATAAGTGTACTGGTATTTTCGATGGCTTCAATAAACAGGTTGCCTGGTTGTTCAAAAACGAAGCTCATATAATCAACCACCCACCAATCTGCCGGTGCGATGGTAAGTATATGTTCATCTCCCTTCTGATCCAGGAGATAACTTTTCACACACCCGGTAGTGATAAAGGTAAAGTTATTGCAATTGCTGCCTTCCCGCTGCAGATACTCCTTCCTGTGATAATTTCTCGATTGCAGGAGCGAAAGGAAGTATGCTTGCTCCTCCCCGGTAATGGAGATATAATTGCTTACATTCCGGAGAATCAATGCCTGGCCGTCCATTGGATCTATATCAATTTATGCGGGAAGTTACCTAATCGTTGCGCAATAACCATACATCTTCTGCCGGCAGACCGGTTCCGGCAATACATAATTTTCAAATAATGCTTACATTCGGACATAAATATTAATCTGATCATGGAAGATGTAAAAGCGCTAAACAGTGTTGCAGAATTTCACAGCACCTTCAGGCATCCAATTGAAAAAGCACCTGTTATCCCAAGCCCGCAGAGATGTGATTTAAGGGTATCGCTGATCCAGGAAGAACTGAACGAACTGAAAGCGGCTATTGCGGAAAAAAATATAGTGGAAATAGCGGATGCACTCTGCGACCTTCAATACGTATTATCCGGCGCTATATTGGAGTTTGGGCTGGGAGAGAAATTCAGTGCGCTTTTTAATGAAGTGCACAGGTCTAATATGAGTAAAGCCTGCAAATCAACCGAAGAAGCAGAAAGCACCGTTGCACATTACAGCAAAACTGAAAATACAGCATGTTATTATACAAAGGTAGATGATCTTTACCTGGTGTACAGGAAGTCGGATAATAAAACACTGAAATCTGTTAACTATTCTGCTGCGCAGTTAAGCCAGTTTTTGTAAGATATAAGCCGGGTGAAAACGGAGTCTCTTCACCCGGTTCATCATTTAAGATTTCCTGTTGAGATCCGTTATCAGTAACGGGTTATCTTTCCTTAAGTCATTGATCAATGCAGCTACCTCTGTAGTGGTAGGATTCCGCATTAATTGCTCCAGTTCACTATTGGTGATCCCTACCAGTTGCAGGAAAGATACTTCCCCATGCGGCGTTTCTATTCTTCCCAATTCCGGATCAAGCGCCAGTACGAATGCAGTAATTTCCGTCTGGGTATCCAGCCGTATGGGGCCTTTTGCAGGTATAAAATGATTCTCTTCAAACCATTTACCGCTGTTAAATACGTAACGCGCCAGGTTGTTCATTACATGCACTGCCCATAAAGGGTCTGCCTGGTCATCGGCAAACGGCTTCAGCCTGAAAGTAAATTCAAAGCCCCATTTGCTGAATTCACCACCAGCCTTTTCACTGTCGTAGTAAAGCTCCGACATTCCATAACTGATAATATGACGGTGGAAGTCCTGTTTGGCAGAATCATAAATGCTGGCGCCATCTATCGGATCTGTTCCGCCGGCCATATAATGTATCCCGCAAAGCGGCCCATAATGACGGGGCTCAGTTTTACCATATACCTTTTCCAGGGCTTCATCTATGGAAAACCATCCAACAGGATCTTCTTCTTTAAATCTTTGCTTATATTCTTCGGGAGTCATAAGAATATCAGGTTAAACAATTAAATAACGCCAATATAAGCCAAGTTGGGAAAAAAGCCATGCTTAAAGCTGCTTATTGTTTTGTCGTAATAGCCCTTCAATTTGACATTTTTGCACCCATCCCGGTTTGTTCTTTTAATGTAGGTTTACATTATCAAAATTAGTATCGCATGAAACGCACCTACATTATTGTTCTTTTATTAATACTAACGCATTTCCAGATGAAAGCACAGCAGCAAACAGGCCACTATGCAACGGTGAACGGCTTAAAAATGTATTACGAGATCCACGGCAGCGGCGCCCCGCTGGTATTGCTGCATGGCGGTGGGTCTACCATCGTTTCTACATATGGTACCATTTTGCCGGAGTTGTCAAAAACCCAGCAGGTAATTGCTATAGAGTTACAGGCGCATGGCCACACTGCGGATATAGACCGGCCATTGAGCTTTGAACAGGATGCAGATGATGTGGCCGCCCTGCTCGCGCAGCTGCATATAGCCAAAGCAAATATTATGGGCTTCAGCAATGGAGGCACTACGGCGCTGCAAATTGCCATACGGCACCCCAAACTGGTGAATAAACTGGTGCTGGCTTCTGCGCTCTACAAACGTAATGGTACCCCACCGGGTTTCTTCGACGGCTTTAATAACCCAACTATTGACCAGGTGCCTCCTCCGTTAAAAGAAGCCTTCCTCACAGCCAACCCTGATCCAAAAGGATTTGAAGCCATGTTCCGCCGGGATGTGGCGAGAATGAAAAACTTTAAGGACATCAGCGATGAAGCTATAAAAAGCATACAGGCGCCGGCGCTCGTAATTAGTGGTTATACAGATGCGATCCTGCCGGAACACTCGCTGCTACTGGGCCGTACATTGCCGCATGCCCAGGTGGCCATACTGCCGGGCGGACACGGGGATTACATAGGTGAAGTTTGCGCGGCCGATAAGCAGAGCAAATTACCTGCCTTGGTAACTACCATGATCATTGAATTTCTTAAATCATAATAGCAGCTATTCCGTTATACGTAGTTGCGCGGCCGGGGTGAGGTAGGGATAAAACATACCCGCAATAATTTTACTGTAATGCTTTATGGCATTGCCTCCCCTCAGCCGCCCTGTTAACTCGTTATTCGACAGCCAGAAGTCGCCCACAATAAATATCTGGGTTACCAGCGCTTCCCAGATGCTCTCCGGCAAATCATCGCGAAACACCCCGTCTGCTTTCAGCTGCCTGAAAATAGTAAAGAACTCCGTTGTGCGGCGCCGGGTTAAGGCATAGTAATCTTTCCTGATGGATGGTATCCGCAGGGTGATCTCCACAAAATGCAAAAATATAAACCGGTACTTGTATGCCAGCTCCAGCGACCGGATGGAAAAATCACGGAGCGTATCCAGGGTAGCAGGGCTAACCGATTCCAGTTCCGACATCAACCTGTCAAAATCAGTTGCCAGTGATTCATAAAGTGTGCTTATAATTTCATCTGTTTGCCTGAAATGATAATGCAGGTTACCCGGGCTGATCCCCATTTTTGCAGCAATATGCCTGCTGGTAATGGCATTCACACCCTGGCTGTTATAAAGCTCCAATGCTGTTTTGAGAATATTTGTCCGTGTATCCATTCCCAAATTTAGAACAATAGATCTAAAAAAGAGTATTTAGAATAAATGTTCTAAATAAATTAGTACATTTGTTCTAAATATAAATGATATGAATAGGGAAACGCATGATCAGCAGGAGGAAAATCAACCTATATGGCAAAGGCTCAGGAGCAGTGTTCTCCCGGTTAAGCCAACAGACTCCATACCCGTAAAATTGCTGAAGAACAGCGGCTTCTACCTGTTTGCTGTAATGGTATTACTGGTAACGCTGCTGCTCGGAGGCGCCATTATGTTCGTGTTATAAAATGAAACGTTTATTTGATCCGTTATTTCTTATTTATTGCGCCCTTTGGTGTATCATCCATCTTTTCAGGTATTTACACCTGCCTGTTCCGCTATTGAACGGCTACCTTACCGATTTCATTGCAGTGCCGGTTATGGCACATATTGCCCTCACCTTTACCCGCAGGTACCTTGTACATAATAACCACTACAACTATCCGCTGTACTACTTACTTTTCATTGCTTTTTATATGTCTGTTGTTCTTGAATGGATAATGCCACAGTTTTCGTCCGTTTATACCGGGGATACCTGGGACGTGGTGACATATTTTGGAGGAGCGTTGTTTTATTATTATGTGCATGGGAAACAAACTTACCTCAAACATAAAACCCGGTCATTTTAATCCTATACAC
>NZ_DATCRD010000293.1:0-14942 GCF_036569185.1 Chitinophaga sp. | reverse complement strand
GTGATCTTGATAGCTTTGATTTCCTGTTCTATTTCATATTTCTTTTTCTCCAGTTCCTGGATCCTTTGTTCCGGGTTTTTATTGCTCTGGTCTATCAGTTCTTTGAGTTTGGAGAAGATGTCTTTGAAGCGGCTTTCCGTGCCCACAAACTCTCTTTTCTGGAGGGTGGATACCCAGTGCATTACTTTTTCCATGTCGCTGCTCAGCTCATGGATATCCAGTCCGTCGTCGTCGGGATACTTGCGGAGGAAGCCTTTATTGCTCCATTGATCGATATATTTCCTGGCTTTCACATCATCATGTTCCAGCAGGCTGGTAGCGTCTATTTCATCATCTGTGGCGCGGTAGCCGGTTACGCCGAGGTAGTCGGATAAACGGGTTACCAGTTCCACATTGGAAATGGTTGTATGGTTTTTTTCCTTGAATGTGTAATGAAAAAATGACAGCATCATTGGCGCGCTACGTGCCCGTAGTATCTTGAGGGTAACTGACTGGGCATATAGATTACATAATTGGTCATACGTCATGGGTGTAAAAATAAGGAATTACGTATTACAAAGTGAATGCGTTTCCTGTTGGTTTTACATAACATAAAGTCCATCCTGCCGTGGCTGCACGGGGGCGGGCACCGGTTCATCGCCCAGGAGTTGGATAATGTTGATCTCAATGGTCCTGGAGATGCTGTCGAGCGGAATAGCCAGGGGCTGGAAATCAAAGGGATCCATGAGGGTGATGCCGTTCAGGTGGGTAACATGGAATACGAAGCCGAACATCCATCCAAAGGGAATGGCCCATGCGCCGATGGATTCCGTCATCATCAGCGTATTCATGATCACATAGAACCAGATAAACATCTTTGTAAAATATAAATAGCTGGGGGGAAATACGGTATTCCTGATCCTTTCCGATTGCCCCATATAATCGCAGAATTTTACCAGGAGCTGGTTCAGTTCTATAAAAGTAAATCCGTCGATGCTACCGGAATTCCTCAGTTGCTGCAGATCGCGTGTCTGGAGGTTCAGAATGGCATTGGGGATATTATTTTGTTTTTGTACTTCTTCGATTTCTTCGGCGGTAAGGTAACGGGTATAGTAGTCATCGGGCCGTTTGCGCAACACGGTTTTTAGGGCATAAACGAAGGCCAGGTGCCGGTAAATCATGTGCCGGCAAAGGGCTTTGGTTTCCGGTGAGGGGTAATTAAGTATAGATCTGCTCCAGGTGCGGGAATCGTTTACCAGTGCTCCCCATATTTTGCGGGCTTCCCACCAGCGGTCGTATGCCTGGTTGTTGTTGAAGCCAATAAAAAAGGCAATGGCGGTACCCAATACGGTAGATACAGCTATGGGAATATTGATATGTGCTGCCAGCCAGCGCGAGTCGAGGAAATATACCAGGGTACAACATCCGAGCAGCATAAGATCTACCTTCCAGGTAAAGGAAAAGATCTGGCTGAGCGATAGTCTGTGTTTCAGCAGCATATATTTTTTCTTTTTATGACTCTCCTGTAAATTATGCTATCCGGGTTTATCATGGCAAATTTTTGCCATTTTTTTTTAAGATGAGGGCGTTTATAACAATGACGGTTACACGCAGTAAATAGTTTTACCAAAGATGGAAAATATGTCCTGTTTCCATCTTTCTGAAAAATATTTTTCGCTCAAAGGTATTAGGAATCAATTATTTATATTTTATATACCTAATAGTCTATAGGAATAGTAGGGTAATTAAAATATTCTCCCTATATTTGTTATACGAAAGCAAAAAATATTCACCAAACCTATAACAGCGGCCATTTTATCAGCCATTAAAAAAGTATTTTATATGTCATCATTATACAGATACGCCGACTACTTACCGCAGCCTACACCGGAAAATTTCCCCAGCCCCATCAGGAACAGAGAAAAAATTAACCCGGTAAAAGCAGGAAGCTTTTTCCCTGAATTTTTTGTTGAAGAAGCGCGTGTGATCAATGCAGGCCCATTGCTTAACAATGCTCACCAGGGGGGATCATTGCACAGCCTGACGCTGCAGCCATTGCTGGTTGTTTTTTATTCCTGGCATTGGAATGATTATGCGGACCAGCTGGTAGAGCGACTGAAGAAGAGTTATGCGGCTATAACTGCAGCCGGAGCCCGTTTGCTGGTATTGTCCAGCGAAGATAAAAAGCAATTTACGTCGGTTCACCCGGAGGCGCTGCCTTTTGATGTGGTACATGACGCGCAGCATCGCATAGCCAGGAAAGCAGGCATATACAGGGAATCAGACCCCATCTGGGGCCGTGTTTCCGGTGTTAATGCCGATGTACCTGTACCGGCGGCCTACCTGATTACGCCTTCCCTGGAAATCAGTTACGATTTTGTGGACCTGTACCTGGAGTCTGCATTTTCGCCGGAAGCTGCGGTAGCTGCCATTGGCAAAAAACTGGCTATCAGTGCCTGATCAGCAGGCTGGTTCCATCGATGCGCATTTGCGTACATGCATCAGGGCATAGCGGTAGATGCTCCATTGTAAGCTGTTACACTCCAACGGCGACAGATTTTCTATTTTTTCCCGGAGTAAAGAGAAGATTTTTTTTGAAGAAGCGGCATGTTCCTTTTTTATGGAAGCCAGCAGTTGGTCTGCCTGCTGGTAATTTGTTATAGTTCCCAATTGTGTGATGATCTCTAAAGCAAGTCCGTCTGTAGTCATTGTATTAATTTTTGTATTACCAAGTCCTATCTTCTGATCCACATTTTCAGCATTAAATCCGTAGAAGCGTCTACCAGTTGGTAACAGGGAGGCACTTCGTCTTCAAGACTGTGGTAGGTTACGAGTCTTGTGCCGCTTGCGCTGCTTTCCAGTTTTTTGAATAAAAAGCGGCTGTAATAATTATATAAGCTGGTTGAATATTCTACTTTATCATCTATCTGGTCCTGGTCTACCAGGTTTTCAAAGAAAGAATTATAGAAGTAAAAACCATCATACGCAGAAAGATCTTCCTGTGTAAAATTTCCGTGAATAAAGTTTACGTTCCTGGTTTGTGTGGCCGCCTTTGCTTCAAGTGCGAACTGGTGAAGCTCTTTCCGTTGTTCAATACCATAAAAGCTGGTTTCCGGGTAGAAGCGTGCTCCTACCAGGCAAAATTTCCCGACACCGCTGCCGATATCGAGGATCTTCTTTCCGGGTTCATTTGCGAGAAACCGGGCCGCTGTTTTAGCGATACTGAGTGGTGTCCAGTGCCGTCTTGAAAGTTGCTGTATCTTTTCAGGATATAACCAGTCAAATCCGGCGTCATTTACGTAACAATTCGGCTTTAATAAAGTAGAAGTCTGCATGAAGGCGCAAAGGTACGCATTTACCGGCATTTTTGGAAGGCCCGGAACTTCATATATGCGTAAAAATGGGCATACAACCAGGTACAGCAGCTGGCAACCGCATATTTGATATTATAATTTTCCCGCTACTATCAGCATAACCCACATCCGTCTAAGCTTTTACAAAATTCAAAAAAAATCAATCAACAAAATCGCCGTTAAATGAAAGTCCGCGTTCCCGAAGAAGTATAGGCCAGCCTGAATTCTTTGGGGGTACAGTCTTTTTTCTTTTTGAAGATGCGGTTGAAATTGGAGATATTGTTAAAACCGCATTTATAAGCAATTTCGTTCACGGTATGGGTGGTTTCTATCAGTAACCGGGAGGCATGTCCCAGCCGGATTTCTATGAGGGTATCCACGAAGGTTTTACCGATCTTGGCTTTAAAAAAACGGCTGAAAGCCACTTCCGTCATAGCCGCCAGCCTGGCGGCCTCTCCCAGTGATATATTTTTGTCGTAGTTCGCATTCAGGTAGGTCATGATCCTTGCTATCCGGCGGCTGTTATAGGAAAATGTTTCGGTATTGCTGAAGGTGGCATCAGACAGGATGCGCATGTTCCGGCTGGTAGACAGGTCGTGCAGGATCGACATCAGCTCCAGCACGGAGTCGAAGCCCTGTTGTTGTGGCAGCCGGATAAGGCGGGGCATGATCTGTTGGGTGGTTTCCGTGGAAAAGAGGATTCCCCTGAGGGAACGTTCAAACATGTTTTTGATAAAATTCATCTGGTTCCGCTGAAGAAATTTATCATCAAAAAGGTCGCGGTGAAACTGTATGGTTATTTCTCGTACAATGCCACCGCTAAGATCGTCGGAAAACCAGCCGTGCTGGAGGTTGGGGCCTACGAGTACCAGTTCAAGATCGCCAATTTCCTCGATGTGGTCGCCGATGATCCTTTTGGCGCCACGGGCATGCTGGATGAAGTTCAGCTCAAATTCGTCGTGGTAATGTAAAGGGAAGTCGAACACCTTTTTCTCCCGGGCAAACAACGTAAAGCAATCACTTTGCGTAAGAGGAGTGATCTCTCTTAATATTTTACTCTTCATAATGAGCATAGTTTTTATAACGTACCGGAATACTGAGGTGGTTGATAAACATTATTTATTGCCGGCTTGTTGCCCAACCGGTGGTTTTTATAGCCTGATTGCTAAAAAAGCATCATAAAAGTAACGTTATCAAACGTAAAATACAATTTTTACTTTCTGTTCTATACTATTAACCATGAAGTGATACAGAGGTATTAGTGTTTACTTTACATTTATTCTGTCATAATTTTGATTATCAAAGTATAATTAAAAGATAAAAAAGTATTAAGTAAATGACCGAATAAAAGGCATATTTGTAGTGGCCTGAAGAGATATAGCCGGCATAGGTTTAATATTATTTCCAGGTGTTGGGCTGGAGTAGTGCTGTATGGGGAGATGGGTACCGGAAGGGAGCTGTTGTTGGAATCAACGATCCGGATGCGCGGATAGTTGATTTTACAGTGGCCCGGAAGGGAACATCGTCTCCTGGACCAACACCTGGATTTCTTTTAGAGGGATGGCCCTGTTGCATTTTCATTCCACTTCCCGTTTTATTACCTGGGTTAACCAAATGGAGTTGCCTTCCGGTGGCGGAAGGCAACTAATAGTTCCCGTTCATAACGGGTACGGGCATACGGGCTTTAGTAAAGCGATCGCCATGGGGCCGGGCTGCAGTCTGCACACCAGCTTGGGTTAGTTACTTCCTGTAGGGCCTGCAGGTTACAGTATGCCGGTAGTAAGCTTCTTTTCCAGTGTGTTTCCGTCTATTAATGCCCGGTGTTCAATGATGAGGTTATCCTGCAATCGAAAGCACCGGTAGCCGGGAATGCTTACAGTTAAACCGGTAGGAGGTATTCCCCGCCATAGCCCGGTGTGCTTCATATGCATGGTTACCCTGATAATGCATTTACCGGGTTCGGCTACCTGCTCATTAATGATGGTTTCGGGTTGGAAGGACCCATGCGTTAATGCAATCCATTGCCTGAGCCCTGTGCTATCGGGCGGCAAGCCCGTTGGCAGCGAATGATCTACATAAGCCGGATGCAGGAATTGTTCCAGGCAGCTGGTGTCTCCGCGGTTCCAGATGATGGCAATGTAATGTTCGATGAAATCTTTTTGTTCCTGTATAGTCATAACCGTTAGTTTTACCCTGTAAAGGTAAAAGCCCTGTAGTAAAGGGATTGTGTCAAACGTCACATAATCTGTTCAGGATAAACGGCGGCGGATGCGGCTGAGGGTTTCCCGGGAAATACCGAGGTAGGAGCTGAGTTGTGTAAGAGATACACGTTGCAGGAGGGATGGCTGGGTATCCAGGATAGATTGGTATCTTTCCTCCGGGTTGTTTGTCTTGAGCCAGTGTGTATGTTTTTCCTGTTCAATGAACAGGTGCTCCAGCCACTGGCGGCCAAAGGCGGCTATTTCGGGGGATTGACTATAGAGCAGGAACAGGTCGTCTTTATGCCATTTCCATAAGCTGCCGGCTTCCGTTGTTTGTATATTATAATCGGCCGGAACGTTATTCCGCAGGCTGTTCAGGTTAGTAAGAAAGGTGTTTTCAAAGTAGAAACCGGTATTGATCTCCTTTTCATGATAATAATGAAAGGTCCTGCAGGCGCCACTTTCAATAAACCATATATAGTGGCAGTGCTGCCCTTCCCTTAACAGGTAGTCAGCTTTTTTTACCTTCTGGAAGATAGCTTTCCCTGCAAATAACTCTCTTGCTTCATGGCTTAAGGAAGCAATGTGCAACAGGCTTTGGAGGAAATGTGCGGGGCTGGGTTTCATAACCGGAAGATCACTTATTTTTTTAAAAATACTCACATGTAGGTATTTGTTTCCCTTCAGCTTTAACATATCTTTGTGAAAGCAATCTGAAATTCACCTTATTCATACATAAAGTCATCCACCTGATTTAGTCAATCACCGTATTTTCTATCCCCAAAAAAGGGTCTCTTCTTTGTGATGGGACCCTTTCTTATTTTTACTACATTTGTTATTGATAAAGAGCACAAAATAAGTAGTCAACCAACGTCACAGAGGATTCCTATACACGATTTTATATCAGGTACATGATTGAGCATGCTGCATTTAATAATGACGGATCAGGGCTGGAGGAGAAGCTGAACGCTTTAAGGGCCATTGATCAGGAACTTCCGGTAGTGGTAATTGTAATGAATGTGGTAAAGAGTTACGTGGAGTATATGTCGCCCCGCGGTTGCAGGGAGCTGGATATTACGCTGGAAGCTTTACGGGAAATGGGCGCCCGGTATTATGATACTTTCTTTAATCCACACGATGTAGCAGATTACCTGCCTAAAATCATCAACATGCTGGATGCGCCGGCAGAAGCCAATATGACGGTTACCTTCTTTCAGCAGGTACGTACTGCCGCCTCGCGCGATTGGACCTGGCACCTTGGTTCTACGCGGGTGTTTATGCGGGATGCCAATGGAGCGCCTACCCATGTAATTACCTGCGCCATTCCCATTGACCCACTATACCATGTTTCCAGTAAGGTGAACCGTTTGCTGGAGGAGAATAATTTCCTGCGCCGTAACCAGCATATTTTTGCATCGCTTACCAGGAGAGAGAAAGAGATACTGCGATTGCTGGCCCTGGGGCTTAGCGCTATTGAAATTGCCGAGCAGGCGGGAATCTCGGAAAAGACCGCTGTAACGCACCGGCGGAATATCAAAGCGAAGATCGGGGCGCAGTCGAGCTACGACCTGACCAGTTTTGCACAGGCATTTGACCTTATATAATTATTAAACGGTATATTACTGGTGTCTTGAAAGACAGTACCCTGCATTGTTTGAAGCCATTTCTTAAAAATAACCTTCAATTTTTCTGCATGTAAACAGAAATGTGTATTTTCATCCCGTATACCATATTTTTGTGCCTGTCTGTTGCGCCTTGCAACGGACCTGTTAACCAGAAAAATTATGTCTTTTAAAGCCGTTCTCAACATCGATGGGGAAGAAATGAATATCCTGGAATGCAGGTTTTCATTTACCCAGAATACAGATCATAACGGGAAACCTGCCGCCCGCCCCAAAGGAGGCACCATTAACCTGTTGGTTGAGTCTGCCGGTGAAACAAGTTTGTTTGACTGGATGATTTCCAACACCCAAACGAAAAACGGCAGTATTACCTTTTTCCGGAGGGATTCCATGTCGCGGCTCAAAGAGCTGAAATTTACAGATGCCTATTGCGTTGAATATGCAGAGACGTTTAATTCAGCCAATGAGCAACCTCTGCAGATACAGCTGACTTTGTCTTCCAGGGAGGTGAAATTAAATAATTCCACTTACCAGAATCCGTGGCCGGCATAGCATCGCGCCGTTATCCATCTTTCTAAAAAATAACAATCCGCATGTATACCTGTTACAGGCGGATTGTATCTTTATATTTGCTGCCCCGGTTTCTTTTGTTATAAAAACAGCGTCACTTTTACCATTGCCAGGCTGCGATGGAGACCATTGCCGCTGATTGGTCATTATGATTATTTTTAAGTGTATGCTTATACTTAATTTCAACCCTTTCCCCAACCTTGCCACCCAACGGTTTATCCTGCGGGCTCCTGCATTATATGACGATGAAGCCTTTCTTATTTTGAGGTCGGACCCACTTGTGAACCAGTTCCTGAACAGGCCCCCTACAACTACGGCTGCAGCAGCCAGGCAGTTTATTGAAAGGATCCAGGCCAATATTGCAGCCAACCAATCGTTGTACTGGGTAATCACCACAAAGGAAAACGATGTTCCTATTGGTACCATCTGTTACTGGAATATAGTACCGGAACTGGATCGGGCGGAAATAGGATACGAACTGCAGTCGGCTTTTTTCAGGAAAGGCATTATGCAGGAAGTACTGCCGGTGGTAATACAGTTCGGCTTTGAACAACTGCATCTTCAAAAAATTACAGCCTTCCCGGCTGTAGACAATGAAAGATCTGTTAAACTCCTGGAACGCTATCATTTTATTAAAGACGATCCACTGAGAGAGGAACTGGAGAAAGAAGAAGATCTGTCAGCACAGCTGTGTTATTCCTTATCAAAGCCACTATAGCACTTTTATCGGGTTTTGTTTTTATCTTTCAGACAAAAGATGCCAGTGAAAAAAGGAATAGCGGTATATCATCCGGGCTCATTTACAGCCAGGTTTATGCAGCCCCGGAAAGAGCTTGATAATATCTTAAAGCCTGATTTCGACAAATTTTTTATTGTAAAAGTAGAAGAGATGTACCGGCTGGTAACACAGGAAATACCAGCTTCCCGGTCGACCAACCATAGCTGTTTGTTTATTACAAGTGGTGAGGCAAGTATAAAAATCGGCAGCGGGTTGTATACAATTCATAAAAATGAAATGCTGTTTGTACCGGCAGGACAGGTCTTTTCTTTTAAAAGCGGTGAAGTGAATAAAGGGTACCTGTGTAATTTTCATACAGATATCCTTACAGGAAAATACAGCACGCAGGAGCCGCTGAAAGCATTTGATTTCTTAAGGGTATGGGGTAATCCCAAAGTGCAACTGGATAAACAGACCGCAAAATTTGTATTGCATCTTTTTAAACGTCTTTTACTCGATTACAGCCGGAACGGACTGAATAACCTGGAAATCATCCAGCCCTACCTCATCACATTACTGTGTGAGGTGAAACAGCTTTATAAACCGCTGACCGGCGGCCATCAAACAGCGGCGATTAATATCACCCATCGCTTTAAGGAATTGTTATTTGCCAATATCAGAACATTGCATCTTGTAACAGATTATGCATCCCTGCTGAACATTACGCCTAATCATCTGAATAAATCGGTGAAAGCCGTTACCGGTAAATCCCCTGCACAATGGATCAGCGAAACGATTGTGCTGGAAGCAAAAGTATTATTGAGCCAAAGCAATCTCAGTATCAGCGAAGTGGCGGAAGACGTAGGTTTTGAGGACCAGTCGTATTTTACCCGGCTCTTTAAAAAGTATGAAGGCATTACGCCAACCAACTTTCGCAAGAAGATTGAATTGTCCTAAAATTATCCATATTGGTCCTAACAGCAGGAAGTTTTTAAACGGAGCTTTGCATTCATGTATTGCTTCCGGTTATCTGTTCATCACAGGTTCCGGCGGGTAGCAACGCATTACGCAGACTGTTTTCATTGCCAGGTAAACCGGCCAAATATATTTTAACTATGCAGAAGTTTTTTAATACACAACTGGGAAGATTGAGGCTGATGGCCTTTTTAGAAGGAATTTCCCTGCTGGTGCTGATTGGTATAGCGGTACCTTTGAAATATGTATGTCATGATCCTTCACTGGTGAAGGCGATGGGCCCTGTCCATGGAATATTATTCCTGCTTTTTGTATTAAATACCATGAGCGTTGGAATTGCTTACAGGTGGAAGTTCCGTACCACTACCTGGAAAGTGTTGCTGGCATGTTTTATTCCTTTTGGAACATTTTATATAGACAAAGCTATTTTGTCGAGAATGGTGTAATAAGTTTAAATAAGATGCCCGGTTGTTGTTACGATGGATTGGTAATAGTAGGAATGATGTAAAGACAATACTTTATCGACGAGTTTTTTGACTTCTTTATCATTCAAATTATACCCGGCGGCTACTGCATCCGCATATGCACTTGCCTTGGCTTGGGCGCCGGCCCTGTGATAGTCGGATGATACGCCGCCTGTTTCTTCCTGGGGAACAAATGGCTGGGGATTAGGAATAAGATGTTCGTTCTGGTATTTCTGCAGGTCATCAATAGCTTTTGTAAGCTCTTTCATTTTATTGTATTTGCTTTCTCCTTCCTCATCCTGACCGAAATTCCATTTTCTACGTTGTTCTTCTGATGGCTCCTGCAATACTATCCCGGGGAATAGCCTGGGCACAGCAGGCAATTGAGCTACTGCCTGTACATTCCCCCCGTTTCCATCGGATGAACTGGCATGATGTTGTACGGCGGGTTGATGAGGAGAACGTTGCAATTTGCTGTCTTCTATCCAGCCTTCTTCCCCTCTTGATGTTCTTACCCAGGAATGTTCATTGTTAAGTATACCCGCGCTGAATTTGGAGATCCGTGTTCCTTTTGAGATCACGGTTACTTGTTCACGGGCCGGTAATTTTCTTATTACTTCATGTTGAATATTGTTACGCAGGTTAGCTTCTTTTGTAGTGAAGTATACTCCTTCCTGTAGCTGAAGTTGCGTAATTGGCTGTAAGAAGGGAACACTTTTGTTTGCCGGCAACCCGTTTTTATTTTCCATTCTTTGTAACGCCTGTGCTCCCATTTTATCCGCCTCTTCTTCCAGGCTTTTATCATTATTTACAGGAATGCTCTCTTTCATCTGAAGAGTGGGTTGTACACGTCCCTGTTTTTGTTGCACCACATGCCAGGCCTCGTGAGGAAGATGTTTTTCCTGGCCAGGTGCAATGTGGATATCGGTTCCCTGGGCATAGGCGAGTGCCTGCAGCTGAGCAGGTCTGTCGGAATTATAATGCACTTTTACATCATCTGCGGAGAGGCCGGAAAGCTGTTCAATACCGGATTTCAGCTGGTCAGGTAAACCAGTGTTATTCACTTTAGCCGTTGAGGTTTCTTCTTTCAGCTGAAAGGGGGATGCTGCGCGGAAGGGATGCAAATCAGCGGATCTTAATTGGGTTGGTAATTCCTCTTTTTCTTTCTGTTGCTGTACCGTAAACTGTCCCTGTACAGGAGGTACTTTCTCTTCATGATTTATCAGCTGGGCAGTTTCCCGTTGGGCTATTTTAGTTTGAGATACACCCGGCAGGCTTTTACCGTTGCTTTGAGCGTTTTGTTCGCTGGCTGCTTTTGAGGGATGGTTGCCTGATTGTTTTTCTGACCATGTGTGCTGCATAGCAATAAGATGATGGTGAATAACGTATTTAAATTTACCGGAAAAAGCAGGAATTTCAAAATGAAGAATCCGGATATGTAAAAAGAGATGTGCATCATCAGATTATAAAGATCACCGGAAAAATATCAGGTATATCAATAATGCTGCTATCAAGAACACGATGCACAGTTTCAGGAGGAAAGCTCCCTGCTTCTGCCTGCTACCGGAGGCAATTTCCTGTTGCCTGATAATTTTATCTATTTCGGTGTTCATGGTGGTAGCACGCGAATTATGTTTGCTGCTTTCAGGCAGGCTATCTACGTAGGCGAGGCTTTCAGCAAGCGATTTACCGGTTTGCTCCCTATAGAATTTTATTGCGTACAGTTTTTTATTTTGCGCAAGTAATGAAAGAATGGTATCGTCGATATTATTACCGGTTTTATGAGAAGAGGTACTTTGTGCCGGTTGCCGGAGTTGGTCCACATAATCTTTAGCTTCTTTTAGTCTGCATCGGGCCGTATCATAAACAAGTTTTACGGCTTCTACTTTCCTGTTTTGTTGTAATAGCAGGCGTACTTTGTCTTCCGTTTCTTTTGAAATGTTCATCATTGAAGATAATGAAAAAAGTGCGGTATCAGGCTTAAAATAGAGCGCCATGACTTGTTTGCCGTGGTTTAAGAGATATGGAAACGAGTATGATCAACAAGGTGCGTTATATAAATCTGAGGGCCAATTATATTCCCATCATCCTGGAATGGCTAAATATACATACCGTGATATTTTTTGAACATTTTTCAATGCCCTGGCTGGATTTAAGCTAATGGAAGAAGTGAGTTACCCGGGAAAATATGATTTGATGAAAATGTATCTCGATGATGATTTTGAAATGCCAGATAAGACCATTGCTTTGGTTGCTCATTTTGGAAACAGAGAAAAAGACAGATATCTGAAAGAGCAATCTGGCATTGGATAGAAGGCAAGTAAATTTCAGGAGATGTTTAAGATATGATTATCCCGTTTAAATTTATCGGATCACAATAAAGCCTTAAATGACTCAGAAGTGTTGAGAGAAAATAGATTAGTAATGATGCAGAAGGTTGCAGTAAAACAATAATTTCAGCAAACGCTTTACTGCAGCGCTAAAACAAAAAAGCCCCGATAACCTGCGTTACCAGAGCTTTAAAGCTTGCGGAGAAGAAGGGATTCGAACCCTTGATGGAAATGCCATACTGTATTGAATCTCCGAGATTCTGAAGTTTAATGATAGCGTATATGTTAGCTTTTGTCGTAGAAACCAAAATGTTAATTAATTATTTAATTTGTTATTAATCCTTGTTACGAATTATATGTACTTTTTTCATATACTTCTGACACTTTTCGGCAACATTCATAAATCCGTCCTCCAAAACTTCCATAATCTTCTGTTTTTCGGCGTTGCTGAGAACAGAAATAATTTTTCTTTTATCGTTGGGGCTCGGTTTGTCTTTTCCCCGCATTTTACGATAGAAAGTAGGCGCACTCCAATTACATTCCTCACATACACGTTCCCGGAACATAACAGGAAAGTCGGCCAGCTTCGTATGAATATCCAATAAGATATTCACCTGCATGGGGTTTACAGGAGTTTCGTTTTTCATGATTTTGAATTTTCGTTTGTGATACAATGCCAGCATTTGGGAATTGAGTTATAGATGCTGGATGGTGCTTCATGACCAAAATGTTCCATAAGCGGAATAGCTATCCAGTAAATGCTCCCGATAACATCCCTTAACAACTGGTAAAACAGCATCATTTCTGCCCTTTGACTACTACTCCAGTCGTCCACATCATCGCTTTTCATTGCTTCCATGAGCATATCCCACAAGAGACCTTCAGCATCTTCCATATCATAACAAACCAAAAAATCGAATATGCGTTTCATTGATATTTCTGCGTATGGGCAGTTGATTGCTGTGTTCATTTTAAAGAGTTTTTGTTTTGATCTGATATAAATGAAAAGTGCTTAACCTGATCAGTTAAAAATAACCTGCTCAGTTAAGCACCGTGTACAACGTAATGCTATATTAAAAGCATTACTGTTTCATGAGAAAAAATTCTTTCCCTAACCTGATAAAGCAGGTTTACAGTATACTCCTCTCGGAGAGCGCGTAAAATGTTTTTTCAATTTCATGTGTTTGCGTTTTAAATGTGATTATTGGCAACGATGCGTGACTCACCGGGGTGACACCGTTGCGTAGCAAACCTCATGGGGTGTTCTTATGGGGTAGTTACTCTCCTGATGCATTTTCGATTAAAAAAGTTGTTGATTCACGGGGTACATTTTGTGCAGCTTTTCCAATTCTTTGGAAGCTGCTGAATACGTATTGAAATTTTTTACTTCTCTTTCGATAATTCGAATTTCACTACCAGGGTGAGATTTTTTTATTTTGTTTTCGATTTTATCCATGAAACGATACTTTACGTCTTCATTATAAGAGGGCAATTGTTCAATATCACTTATCGAAACCACTTCCTCAGGGAGGCTGTTCTGGAACGTAGAGGCCTGATAGCGTATTTCATATTTAATAATACAGAAACTATATGGCTCAACTAAAATATCCAACGGTGAATTATCTCGCTGTGCAGCCCTTGCCAAAATCATACACATTTCGATGGAATCTCGTTCTGCTTTTATTCTTGCATAATATTCTGAGCTATCGTTTTTAACCTGTGACTGAGCGTTAACATAAGTAGCTGTATTATTTTCGCGTGTTGAATTACATGAAAAAAAGAAGATGGAAAATAATAGTATGCTGGGGCGTGATAACATGTTTATCATTTTGATAATCAATTTATTTCTATTTAATTAACGGAAATACAATTTCCGTTTTTTTTGAATAGTAATAAAAAAAATAAGTTTTACACACCCGTCGAAAACTATTTCAGATAAATGAAACGTTATATCTTAATTTTGTATGGAAGTTCTTACCCGGACAGTGCTTTATACACTGGGGACAGTAAAAGTACCTGCAAAATACAGGCTCACACTACCATGAAAAGAAATGATATGAAGTAGTGCTAGTGGCTCTCAGGCATGCTATGTATAGTCTGCAAAACTCCTGAGTATTGGAGTTGGGCTGTAGTAATACAGCCAATCAAAACGTTTATGGGAGCTGTTTTTGAGTGTGTTATAAGACACATTTTTTTAGGGATTTTATGGAGGGAAAATTGTATCTATTTGAAAGTAAAACTGAAAAATAAATCTCTGAGATGCAGTGAGGAAAAATGCTAAAGAAACGGATACAACGTAAAAATAAAATCATTCATCCCTGCCAAACTGTCACTCCTATTGAGTTACAGCCAATTTATTTTATTCCCTGTCTCAGAGGTAAGTAAAAAAAGGTTTAAAAAACAGAGCAGTAACTTTTACATTACTACCCTGATTGTTTTTATACTGTATGTAATTTCTGCTGAAGTAACAACATATCCTTGCTAATTTTTGTATCTACTACCTTTGCATAAATCTGTGTTGTTTTCAGATTCGTATGCCCTAACATTTTACTGACTGTTTCAATCGGTACGCCGTTACTCAGTGTTACAGTAGTGGCAAACGTATGACGAGCTAAATGGAACGTAAGATTCTTCTCCACCCCGCATATGTCTGCAATCTCCTTCAGATATGCGTTTACTTTCTGGTTGGAGAGTACAGGCAGCAAATAGCCGTGTTTATCAGGAGTATAT
>NZ_DATCRD010000292.1:0-29233 GCF_036569185.1 Chitinophaga sp. | reverse complement strand
GCGGCAAAGTCGGCATAAGCCGAGTGACGCAGGTGCATATTGGCGTCTATCTGCGACCATAATACTGGTCCTTCAAAGAATATGTTCATATTTAAATTTACGGAAAAGCCCTGTAAAAATGTGACTCTGAACAAGGAGCTTGCATCGCTTTACCTTTTAGGTCAGGTCCGGGTAACTGGCCGTGGAGAAAGGGGCCTGTGATCTGTTGCGGTCAGATTCGTTTGTGAAAAGACTACTGTAATACCCAAACAAAAGCCTCTGGTCAATAACCAAAGGCTTCTTTAAATTTTGCAGAGAGTCAGGGATAATTCTTTTTCAAAATTGCATCCCGGCAAACGATCAATCACATTAGATCACACTATAAGTCACTCTTTAAAACCGCACCACTACTGGCATTTGTCACCAAAGCCCTATATTGGCCGAGCCATCTTGACTTCAGATTTTTTTTTACCGGCACAAACGCAGCTTTCCTCTTTTTAATCTCCTCTTCCTCCAAATTCACCTCTAAAATGTAATTGTGCACATCGATATGGATCTCATCTCCATCCTTCAGCATCCCTATCATTCCCCCTTCTGCCGCCTCTGGCGATACATGTCCAATAGATACGCCTCTCGTGGCCCCGCTAAACCTGCCGTCCGTAATCAATGCCACAGAACTACCCAATCCCATCCCCATTATCAAACTCGTCGGTGTCAGCATCTCCTGCATTCCCGGTCCGCCCTTTGGCCCTTCGTACCTGATCACCACCACATCGCCAGCCTTCACTTTCCCCATCAAAATCCCTTCTATCGCCGCTGGTTGTCCGTCAAAGCATACTGCTTTGCCGGTAAACACCCGGGAGCCTGTGATCCCTGCTGTCTTGATCACTGCTCCCTGTTCCGCCAGATTTCCATACAAGATCGCCAATCCACCTACCTGGCTATAAGGATTATCTATCCTATGGATAATCTTATCGTCCTTGATCTCTGCGTCCCGGATCTTTTCAAAAAGCGTTTCTCCACTAATCGTCAGGTTATCAATTAGTACGCCATTTCCCCGCTTAGTCATCTCCTTCATTACCGCATTCACACCTCCAGCCTTATTGATATCCTCCATATGTACCGTCAGCAGACTAGGGGAGATCTTTGCAATATGAGACACATTCCTGGAGATCTCATTAATGTCTTTCAAATGGAAATTCACATCCGCCTCCTGGGCAATGGCCAGCATATGCAGCACTGTATTGGTACTTCCTCCCATTGCCATATCTACCGCAAATGCATTCCGCACAGCATTCTCATTAAGAATGTTCTTTAATTTAAATCGCTCCCTGGCCACATCATCCTTCACGATATCACAGATCCTTTTGGCAGCTTGTCTATATAGCGCTTCCCTTTCCTGCGTCTGTGCCAGAATTGTTCCGTTCCCTGGCAGGGCAATACCCATCGCTTCCATCAGCGTATTCATAGAATTTGCTGTGAACATACCTGAGCAACTACCTCCACTCGGACAGGCATTACACTCAATATCTCTGAGTTCTTCGTCGCTTATCATTCCTGCTTCGTGCTTGCCTACTGCTTCAAAGGCTGTAGCCAAATCAATTGGGACGCCATCTTTCGTGTATCCTTTTGCCATAGGCCCACCACTAACAAAGATGGTAGGTACATCCACCCTGAGCGCTCCCATGATCATACCGGGTACAATCTTATCACAATTAGGAATAGCGATCATGGCATCCAGCTTATGAGCATTCATCACACTCTCTACAGAGCTCGCAATCAGTTCTCTGCTGGGTAAAGAAAACAGCATTCCATCATGGCCCATTGCAATGCCATCGTCAATACCGATAGTATTGAATTCGAAAGGAACACAGTCATTTGCCCGGATTTCATCCTTAATGATTTCCGCTACTTTATTCAGGAAAAAGTGTCCCGGAATGATTTCGATAAATGAATTAGCAACGCCAATGAAGGGCTTATTGAAATCTGTATCTTCTAATCCGGTCGCTCTGAATAATGATCTATGTGGCGTCCTGTGATACCCTTTTTTTACTTCGTCACTTCTCATGATGGGCATAGTTGTTTTAGAATTACATATTTGATTTCAGTCTGCTAAGCGTCTCCGGCGATATATTAAGGTAGGCGGCAAGATTAGCATTAGACAAACGCTGAATAAGTTCCGGATTGTTTTGAAGCAGGCTTCGATACCGTTCCGTAGCATTTTGTGTAAGCAGACTACTGAGTTTTGAGTTGATGACAGTCAGGCCATATTCGAGGATGTAGATATAAATCTTATCCCATCCCGGTATAATTTCTCTCAGTTTGAAGAAGTCACGGTGCGTAATCACGAGCAGTTCTGAGGTCTCTACAGCCTGTATGAACTCTGATGCCGGCTTTCTGGAAATAAAGCTGACAATAGAGGTCAGGAAGGTATTTTCGAAAGCCATGAATCTGGTAGATTCATTTCCATAAGAGAGCCGAAGGCAGCCTTTTGCAATAAAAAACAGTTTATCTGCCACCATGCCCTCTTCCAGTAGCAGCTCATTCTTCTTTGCGGTAACCGATTTAAAATAGGAGAGTGCATCAGCGATCTGTTCTTCACTGAGAGACGTATTTTTCCGGATGAGATCTGTGAGGTCGGCCGTCATTAGTCTGCAATTGAAAAAACAAAGATGGGGGAAAATCTTTTGAAAAAGATTGACCTTCATCAAAATCGGTTGCCCATTGCACTCCTTCAACAACCATCTCAGGGTGTCTCTTTATAACTACCTGTAGTGTAAAAAGCACAATTATGTTAAGAAATAACTGTAGGCACTTTAAAGATTAATCAATGCTTCTGCACGAGGGCAAATAGGCTTCCGCATGATGAACTAATGGCTGTGACAGTAACGCGCTGTTTTTTGCGATATTGACCTGCCGGCCAGGAGATAATAGCCGACATTGAATAGACTGGAATGTAAATTTAAGTAAAATAACAGGAGCATATTGGTATAGTTCGCCCGTTAAGATCTTTACCAGCTTGATCTATATCGTTTTATAAAATAAGCAGAAACAATAAAACCCGCTATTATAGCGGGTTTTATTGTTTCTGCGGAGAGTCAGGGATTCGAACCCCGGGACCTGTTACAGTCAACAGTTTTCAAGACTGCCGCAATCGACCGCTCTGCCAACTCTCCATGCCGCGAAAGTATAAAACGAATTGATTCTAAAAAAATTTGTTTTACTTTTTTTTATAGAAAAATTTCGTTAATAAGCAATCCCCTGGGGCTATCCGGCTGCCATTACCGTTTACGTATATCCATTGAAGGTAGGGCTTTGCCAGCCCCGGAGTGGGGTGCTGCCGGGGAAGATCAAAGCCTGCCGACCGGCAGCAGGCTTCAGTTTATAGATTTTATACTGAAAATGGGTAATAAAAACCTACTTTCTGGTTTTAAATAGGTTTATTGTATAATCAAGTAGTTTTTTGTTCCCGTATTCTCCGTGACCAGGAATAACAATTTTTACGTCTGGAAATTCCTGTTTAACTTTTTCGACCGTATCAGACCAGGCATCTACATTTGCATCTCCCAAATAACCTTTATTTGCTTGCAGCTCTTTTATTAAGCAACCTCCAAACATTATATGTTCACCTGGAAAATAACCTACTACATTATCTCTTGTATGACCTTCTCCAAAAAACTTCGCAATAATAGTTTCATTACCTACTTTGAGAATTAAGGAATCATTGAAACTATTTTGGGGAATAGCAAAATTATGATCTCTCGCAAATGCTATTGTTTTAAAATAAGCATAGGAAGGAATATTATACTTCTGAAATGCTTTTAATCCACCTAAACAATCGTCATGGAAATGCGTTGGAATAACTGCATTTATTTTATAATGAAGTGTATCTCTCAGCCATCTTATAAGCTCTTCTGAGCTTTTGTCGTTTGTTGGGGTATCAAAAATAATCGCTTCATTGCTATTGCTTACGATCAGGCCGTTACAGGGAACGTTTCCAAAGTCCTGGGTCTGTAAATAGGAAATATGCTCAAAAGAATTTTTGGAGATCTGGGTTATAACCAGGTCGTCAGATTTATAAACCACTTTGGGTTTGAACCGGCCATTTTTTTGAGCCTTGCAATTGAAAAGAACTAAGGAGAATAGAAGTATTAATGATGTTCTTATGATGACTTTCATGTTATTATTGCTGATACTGAAGAAAAGTACTGGTGAAACCCGGGTTAACCAGCGGGCCTACGTTACCGGCTAAGTTAGGTAAAAAGACAATGCAAAATACGGCGACAATAATTATATCCCTGTATCAATAGTATAGCTCCTGATTGATTGTTCCTGTAAAGCCCCGTATGCCGGGCCAAGCAATTTTTGATTCTTAAAATATCACAATGAAAATGTTTCAGGTAACGATCCTGATCGTCAGCCACTTTTTTCTGAAAAGAACCCGTACTTTATCCTGCTACTATGTGTACTTATATAAGAACGCCTTGATGAATTTAATATTAAAAATGGGTTGTATATAATGACACGTGTAATATTTATGCTTGGTTTATGCTTGTTAACCTTTGCAGCAATGGCGCAGGAGCATCCTTCCGATACTGTTCGCAAAACCAGGAAACTAAAGGAGGTAACTGTAAAGGCACGCTGGCAAGACAGGCACCTTGCGTTAAATAAGCAATATGTTGTTAAAGACGAGTTTAAGCCTATTGAACATTACACCTTTGATCTCAGAGATCCGATAAATCCCGGGAGGGAATATTTTGTGTTAGACTTTCTGAATAAAGAGCTTCCCCGGGGATGGGGCTCCAATAGTTTGCTTTCCTGTTCCGGTGGTATACAATACTTTATAGATGAGGTGGAAGTAAGCTATTGGTATGTTGCCAACCGACCGCTGTCTGACTTTGCCTATGCCAAAGTTTTCCAGGACCTGCATCCTCCGTGCCCGGCTATAGTGCTCTATACCAGGAAAGGGCAGGATATAAAGCGGAGATAAAGAACCTCACAGTCATTATAGCCTGAATTTACAGATGGAGTTGCCGGAAAATGAATAATGTTGTTCTTTTGCTGAACACATTATCCGGTAATTGATATGAAGAAGGCAGCAGCTACCAGGCTAAATATCCTGCAAAAGGCTTTTGAGCTGATATATGTTAAAGGCTACCAGACAACAAGCATTGATGAAATTTTAGCGACCACACAGGTTACTAAGGGCGCCTTCTATCATCATTTCAAAAATAAAGATGAAATGGGCGTAGCTATCATCAATGAGCTACTGAAGCCTAGTTTCCGGAATACTTTTATTACCCCCCTTCAACAGGAAGGAGATCCGTTAAGCAGCATTTACACCATGATGCATAGCATCCTGATGGAAAACGAATTCCTGAAAGTGGAATACGGCTGCCCTGCATCCAACTTTACCCAGGAGATGGCCTGGAATAAGGATTTCAGCAAGGCCCTCAATGATCTCACCACCCAATGGGAACAGGCTATTATCCATACCATCGAAAATGGCAAAAAGAGAAAGCTGGTAAAAAGCACAGTGAATGGCAAAGAAGTAGCCGTTTTTATTATGTCGGGATACTGGGGAATACGGAACCTCGGCAAGCTCGAAAACAGCAAAGCTATCTATCTCATCTACCTGAAACAATTACAGTCTTATCTCAAAACATTAAAATAAACAACCCCTTAAACACCCCGTTTAACCAGCATAATATTTTTTATTCAAAAACATACTAGTTAGTATGTTTTTCATTTATCTTTGCCGCATATTGATAAAAATTCAATGGCATGGATACAAATATTCATCCCGGGGAACCACATGAATGGCCGGGAGTGCTTATAAAAATCAGTAAAGCCAACAAATAAGATGTATCAGTCACTTACATTCCTGCATTCCCTGTTCCGTTGGCTGGTGCTTATAAGCCTGGTTTATGCGGTATACAGGGCCGGTAAAGGATATTTCACCGGCGCAACGTTTTCGAAAACAGATAACCTGGTCCGCCACTGGACAGCCACTATTGCACATATACAGCTGCTTATTGGTATTACGTTCTACTTTCATAGTCCTGTTATCAGGTATTTTTTGCATCACTTCAGTACCGCAGCAAAATCTTTTGACCTGTTATTCTTTGGAATGATCCATAGTACACTGATGCTTTTCTCTATTGTGCTTATTACCATTGGTTCAGCACTGGCAAAACGCAAGTCAACGGATAAAGAGAAATTCAGTACCATGTTAGTGTGGTACGCCATTGCACTGATCATTATTTTTATCGCTATTCCCTGGCCGTTTTCACCTTTTGCCAACAGGCCATACTTCAGATAAGCGGCCTTTAGCCTGTTAAAAAAATATAGAAAGAACATGAGAAATTTAATCATAGCAGGAAGCATATTGCTTGTCCTCTACATTGGCTACCGGGTATACAGGTATTGCACACTGGATAAAGGTCTTGGCAAGCTGGTTAAAGAAGGCGCTGTTATCCTGGATGTAAGAACGCCACAGGAATTTGAAATGGAACATATCAAAGGATCCATAAACATTTCTTTGGGAACTATCCGCGAAAGATATGTGGAGCTCGATTCCTCGAAAACCTACATCACCGTGTGCTCGCATGGGCTTAGAAGTGTGAAAGCAGAGAGTATTCTGAAGGAGAGAGGCTTTAAGCATGTGTATAACGGCGGCGCCTGGAGCGATTTGCAGAAGACGCTGTCTACCTCATTAAAGTAAAAAGGCGCCTCATTATTGCATGAGACGTCTTTTTTATGATTAGCGATAGACTAAAACTTCAACGCAACACTGCCGCTGAAATTACGGGGCATTTGCGGGATGGTGGTACTCCATCCCACCCAATAATCCTGGTTGCTGATATTATTAACTTTGAAAGCCACCGCAAACCGTGGCTTGTCGTAGGAGAGAGCTGCATTCAATACAGTATATGCCGGCAACGCATATTCACTTGTGGTGCTCAGGATCACTTTATTGTCTGACGCATAATTGCCTCCAAAGCCAAGGCCAATTCCTTTTAATGGGCCACTATGCAGGCGGTAACTGAGCCATGTATTCAGGGTATGCGCAGGACCCGCACTGATAGGGCGGAATCCATCTATTGCAGGATTGCTCTTTTCTATCTTGCTGTCGTTATACGCATAGCCGGCTACAATGTTAAAACCTTTCAGCGGGGTAGCCGTTATTTCAGCCTCTATACCCCTGCTGTATTGGGCGCCGTTCTGTACGGTATAGGTAGGGCGTTCGGGAACATCCATACGTGTAATATTGCTTACATCAATACGATAATAGCTGATACTCCCGTTCAGATTACCATCCAGCATGGCGGCCTTGATACCGCCTTCCCACTGATTCGCCTGGCTGGGTTTGAAGCTGCTGAAAGTGCCATCGGGTTGCTGTACCGGTGCAATGTTCTGAAATCCATTCATATAGTTGGCAAACAGGGAAAGCTGATCCTTTATAACCTGGTACACCAGCCCGAACTTCGGCGATATTGCTGTTTGGGCATATCGGCCGGTGGTTGTGTCGCGGGTAATATTTTGTGTGCCGCGGTTATCGAACCGGTCTATGCGCACAGAAGCCATCGCCAGGAAACGATCCGTGATGTTCAGCACATCCTGCACATAAACACTGTAAATGTTTTGCGTGGCAGCTGATTTAGTATAGGTGAATCCTTTAAGGCGATCCAGCAATGCCAGCCGTGTAAGTTGAGTATATGCGGCGCCGGGTTTGGCGGCGCTGATCACATCAAATGCAATCGAAGGAGAGCCGCTGGACCTGGTGGTTACGCTGTAAATGTCAATACCGGCTACCAAACGGTTACGCATACGGCCAATATTAAAATCGCCGTTAAAATTCTGCTGGAAATCAATAGCATTGGCATTGCCGTATTCCGTGTGGCTCATATAACGGATCAATGAATCGTTACCGGGTTTCATGCTCAGGTACCCGCTTAACCCATTAGCGGTGGAGCTGAGGTACGTGAAATTGGTACGACTGGTCCACTGGCTGGAAAGCTGCCTGTCCAGCGTAAGATAAAGATTGGCGGCTGTGTTGGTAGTGGTAATATCATCGCCGCTGAAGCGTTTGCGGAAGTCCAGCTGCAGGTCCTTCGGACTGTGTACACCACTGGCATAGGAACCGTCAGCGAACATGCGGTAAAAGCTGTTACCTTTTTCATTGCGGTATTCTGCATCTACAGTCAGCATGGTTTTATCATCCATTTTATAGGTGAGCACAGGCGCCAGGAAAACATAATTCTTAAAGCCTGCATCCTGGAAACTGCCTTCATTGTGTTTGGCCGCATTTACGCGCAACAGTAAAGTTTTTTCTTTATTCAGCGGGGTGTTTACGTCTGCAGTAAAGCGGCTGAGGCCATAGCTGCCGGCAGTGTACTCTACTTCGCCTTTGAAATAATCGAACGGTTTTTTGGTAACCCGGTTAAATAATCCGCCAAAGGAAACAAAGCTGCTGCCGTACAATGTGCCGGATGGCCCTTTGATGGCTTCCAGGATTTCAATGTTGGAAGGATCAATAGTGCCGCTACCAATATTGCCCGGTACACCGTTGCGGAGGAACGACTGTGTGGAGAATCCCCTGGAGGTAACGGTGCCGCCTGCACTGTTATTTTCCAGCTGCATTACTACGCCTGGTACATTTTTGATAGCATCTGCATAGCTTACCACCACCTGTTCCTGTAATAATTCTTTGGTAACTGCCGTATATACCTGCGGGTTTTCTATGTTCTTCAATGGCATCTTTGCTGCGTATTCACTGCTAACCCGTGTAAACCGGTGCTTATTGGCGGTGATGGTAACAGATTGCAAGGCTTTTACAGGTATACTGAGCATAATAGCAACATGCGCCCGTTGTCCTTTTTCCACTGTTACTTCCCGGGTTACCGGCTGATATCCTGACAGGGAAATTTCCAGTTCATAGCGGCCTGCTTCCATATTGCGGAAAATAAAACTGCCAGCTTCATTGGTGGTAGCGCTGTGGTGGCTGTTTTTCAATACTACAGTTACAGCCGGGGCAGGCTGGCCATCAGAGGTTGTTACCTGTCCTGTTATGTTTGCTTTATCCTGAGCATAGAGCCATGATCCCTGCAGCAGGATGTATAATAGCAATAGTAAATGTTTGTGCATATTTCGTGGTTGGATTATGGGGCCCAAAGTTATGAGGCCCGGCTACTGCTGGTTTTCACGATCCGGAAATTCATTTACGCAATCGGGAAATATTGCCAGATCCCGCTTTGGAAAAGCGTTGGAGATTGAGATGAAACCCGGATACATTGATACAATATCGTTATCAGCATCCGGCAACTAATTACCATCTTTACGCCCTGCGTTTTTTTAAAAGATTCCATGTAAATATGCACGATACGACATAAGATTGGGAAAAGGAGCAGCGAATTTAAAAACTAGTGAGCAGCAGGGCTTTCATTCGTATCTGCGTTGGCTATATAGATATTATTTAATTTCAGGTAATCGGTAGGGGAGCATTGCATCATCTTCCTGAAATTCCGGTTAAAACTCGATTTGGAGTTAAACCCGCATTCAAAAGCCAGCGATAACAAGGTGAACTGCCTGCTTTCCGGTTGTTGTAAAATCTGTTTGAAAGCTGCTACCCGCTGAGTATTGATATAATCGTAAAAACTCATCTGCTCCTGTGAATTGATAACCTGCGACAAAATGCTGGGATGAACCTGCAGCTCCTTTGCCAGGTCGCCCAGGGTTAGCTCCGGTTCTTTATACAGCTGTTTTCCCTGCATAAGGTTGATCAGCGCTTCATGTATTTTGCCAACTTCTTCTTCGGTTACCCCCGTTCTTTCATACTTCATTTTACCGGCGCCGGTTTCACTGGCTGCTTCCACTGTGGGAAGAGCATCAGCAGGAACGACTGTAGGAAGTGGCGCTATAAGCGGCGGATCGCAAAAAATGCCTACCTGCTTGATACCAAAGTAGCCAATGAAAAACATGAACAACGCCACGGAAATATAAAGCGTTTGAGGCGTCCGGTAAAAGATCACCACGCCCCATATCACGCCTATCCCCGCAATAAGGTAGCGTAACCAATTCAGGGTTATTTTATCCGTACTGGAAAACTGGTCGGCAATATTTTTCCTGTGCCGGTGCAGCAATATCAGCGACAGGATAACATAGGTTATACCGGAAATGATGATGACCACAAGAAACCCGTTGAAAAAAGGACGGAACTGCTGTGCTTTTACCTCATTGAGCCAGTCCTGCGCCGGCATTGAAAGTAATACTGGAGCGAGTACAAGATAGGCCAGGAGAAAAGGAAGGAAATGTAATATACCCGGAAAACGGCTCTTTTGATTGGTAAGACTGGAAATATAGAGATATAAAAATGGGCCATGCAAAAGCGGAAGCGGCATTTCCCATCCTATCAGCTGTGGTTTTTCAAAGTATCCTTCCTGTGCATACCAGCTGATATATACCAGGTGCAGCACCGCAAAGAAGAACCACGCCGTCATAATTTTATCAGCGTTGTTTTTTTGTTTTTTGCTGATCAGGATGATTAATAAAAAAAGAGAAATAGCAATCCCTGCAGAATATATCATCGGTTAAATGAATTTGAAGGCCGTCTTTACGGGTTACAACTGTAACAAATATAAGCAACCTGTATCAGGAATAACGCCGCTATTTTTGATACAGGTTGGTTCCGGGGGGCCGTAAGAACGACCGGTTAATTCTTCAAACCATTTATTGAATAAATATCTTTCTCTTTAAAGAATTTTTTCCAGTTAAACTGGTTAAAACGTGACTGGTCTGCTGTACTCATTTTATGACAGCTCATACAAAGACTGCCGGATACAGAGATGATCACATTGTCTATCCCCTGTTGGCTGTTATCAAGAAAAGTTTGTGTGTTTCGTTGCGCATTTTGTATCCGCTTTTCCAGCACTGGTTTAAATTCCCAGGTAGCATAATCGGGCGAGGCCTTGGCAAGTTCATATACTTTTGCAGCGGTTTGATAATCCCCGGTTTTTACGATCATATCCCCCATGTGAAGGAAATAGCCTTCAATATTATGCGGGGCTATCCAGCTATTGTAGCAGGCCCTGTCGCGGCCCAGATTGTGGCCGGACATATCGCGGCTGATAAACCGTTGTATATTGGGATTGGAACGGTCGATGGGCGAGGTATAGCAGTCCTCCAGCGTTGTCCATTGCCATTCCAAGGCTGTTTTGAACAGCTCCGTATCCGGCGCATCGCTGGAAAAGGTAGTACCAATGGTGAATTTATTAAACTCCGGCCAGTCGCTGATGGACTGCAGCCCCCTGGCATATCCCTGCTGCAACAGTGGGGCCGACTGCATCATGCCTGCATACGACATCTCCGCATCCGCCAGGAAGCCCAGCACTCTTTTATCGTTGGGGTTTAGCTGGTAGGCCTTCATAAAATAATGATATGCTTTGGTCACTGCAAGGGGGAGATTGTCTACCGGAACCCCTTGCCGGATGCCCTCCGCCAGTAACCAGAAATGGGCAAATCCAAGGTGCGCGGCCGCAATCACATTGGTGGAGTCTTCCTGGTACTGCTTTTCAAGACGGCTGATCACTTCTGTTACATTCCGGGCATTGCCACTGTGGAACTGTTCCCAGAAATATTCATTTTCGGGATCAGACACCCGTGCATATACTTTCTCAAAAGGATCGGGCTCCCCGGATTTCTTCTCACAGGAAATCGTAGAAATAATAATAAGGCTAACAGCCGCCATTGCAAAAATGATCTTCTTCATGAAACACGATGTTTTGGCAAAAATGCTTTGCTGTAGCCATTTCAATGCCCCGGCAGATAAGTTGGCACCTTCTTTTCCGGGAAATTTCAGGTGAAAGTACTTTTCTTGAAATGATAAAAGCGGAGGGGGAGAGAACTATAAGGCATAGGTAGAAGCGCGAAGAACATCGCGTTTGCAATCTCCCTGAAATACAGGTATTGTTTCGCCGTATTCATAAAAAGCAACAAGCAGGAAAGAGCACCGGCCGGCAATTTTGCATCTTTTTTAAGATCCAGCAGGAAGGCCTGGGTTGTTTTTACAGGGAACTTTATGGAACTCCGCGTTGTTAGGCAGATAAATAGTTGCAGGAAGTGAAGTAACGCCAATAGAGTATTTCCGCCTTTGGCCGTTCTTAAACTTCAGGACCATAACAGTTGTTTTTTGGGGAACGCTGTAAACCGTTTTTATTCGCCAGCTACCACGCAGTGTATCAGACGGGGCGCCTGGTTTATTTGCTGGCCTGGTCCATTGAAATGTATGATCATTTTGGGTAACAAAGTATCCGTCGGCAGTATCTTTTGTTTGCCAGCAGCCTGTATAGTAATTATTGTAATACTCAGAAGATGATGTACTGGCTGAATGCTGCGCCATTGTTATGCTGCTGTAAAGAGCCAGTGAACAGAGGAGGATCTTGGAACGATAAGCAACCAATGGTTTCATACGAAAGGATTTTTACGAAAATACAAATTTTTGAATGTCATGCCCCCTTTTTGCAGCAGGAGGCATGACAACTATATGAATAGTAAATTTATCTTGTAAGGATCTCTATCTTCCCGCCTTGTTTAAACAGGTCGTGCGGCACAAAGTACCCCTTGTTTTCCCTGCCATTTACTTTGATGGTGGCTAAGTTCCTGCCTCTGCCCGGTTTGGAAATAGTGAGTAATTTACCATTGCTGGTTCTCCATTTTACTTCATCAAACAAAGGAACGGTCACCAGGTATTCCGGATCAGTAGCGGAAAAAGTATACAGCCCCAGGGCATTGAATACGTACCAGGACGACATTTCCCCTGCATCGTCCATCCCGCAAAGGGCCAGCCCATTATCACCGATTCCATATAAAGTATTTAAAATGGTATCGATGATCTTCTGTGATTTTTCAGGTTTGCCGATAAAATAATAGGCAAAAGGTGCTTCATGATCGGGTTGATTACCATGGCAATACTGGCCTATCATCGTTTCCACGTTCCTGGCAATATACGTGGGATTCCAGGGAACGGTGAACAGGGAATCCAGTTTTGACTCAAAACCTTTGGGGCCGCCGTACAACGCTATAAGGCCGGGCATATCATGCGGTGCAAAAAACGACACCTGCCAGGCATTGGCCTCCCTGTACATGTACTCATAATATGGATACTGCGGGTTAAAGGGTTGAATCCATTCGCCATTCTCTAATTTTCCCCTCATAAACCGGGTAGATGGATCAAACATGTTCTTATAGTTCTTCGACCTTGCCATCAGCATACGGTAATTGGCGGTATCACCCAGCTTTTTTGCGATCTGTGCAACGGAGTAATCATCATAGGAATATTCCAGCGTTTTGGATACGCCGGCCCTGCCTTTCGTTTCTACGTGAGGGTTAGTTACATCCGGATCGCTGATGAACCCTTTCTCCATATACTCTTTGATAAACGGCCTGGCGCCTCCTTCTACAGTGGCGTTTTTCAACAGTATTTCGTAGGCGCCTTTTATGTCGAAATTATCAATGCCTCTCAGGTAAGCCCCTGCAATAGAGGAGGAGCCGTGATCCCCATGAAAAAAGGTGGGAATAAAACCGGTCTTATCTCCTACATCTTTCATCGATTTAATAACATCCAGCGTAACCTGTGGTGATATAAGCCCTAACAGCACATCTTTATTCCGGTAGGTATCCCACAGGGAAGGCTCGGTGTAGTAATTGAAATCAGCTTTTACCACGTTGTGTTTGGCGTCTGTATACTCGCCGTTTACATCACTGCGCAGCGCCGGCCACAGGAAAGAGCGGTAAAGACAGGAATAAAACATCTCCTTTTGCTTGCTGGTGCCGCCTTTTACCTGGATGGATGACAGCAGCGTTTCCCATTGCTTTGTAGCCGCTTTACGGATATCGCTGAAAGATTTATTGCCGATTTCTTTTTCCAGGTTCTCTTTGGCGTTTTCAGTGCTTACGAAAGATATGCCTATCTTCAGTTCCACCGGTCCTTTGCTGCCATTGGCTACATGGATCAGTGCAAAGCCGTCGCTTTTCCCTTCATTTTTCTTTTCCAGTTTTTCAATACCGGTGTTAAGCACCGCGTAGAAATAGATCCTATCGCCTGCCTGTTGATAGCCCTGTACCGCTGAACTGCCCACCTGTTCAATGCTCCAGCCGTTTACCCGGTTATTGGCCTTTGCCAGGTCAAAGAGGATCTGCCGGTTATTATTGTTGTTATATTCATACTGGTGGTAGCCGCATCTTAATGTGGAAGTAAGATTTACATTCACATTATAATCCTCCAGGTATACCTGGTAGAAGCCGGGTGCTGCACTTTCTTTTTTATGGGAGAAGCGGGAGCCGAATTTTTCACCAGGATTTGAAACCGGTAACACAGGGATATTACACAGGTTCCAATGCCCTTTATTGGTATGTGTAAAGCCGTAAATCACGGAATCTTCATACTCATAACCGGCACCGGATCCGTATTCGGTCATGGGACTTAACTGCACCATGGCATTGGGCAGCGAGCTTCCGGGAAAGGTAAGCCCGGCCCATGATCTCCAGCCCCGCGGCAATTCATAACCCAGTATTTTAGGATCCGTCATTGGCGCCGTGCCTATAAAAGTGTTCACATATTTCGTATAGGTTTGACTGTTACCTGCAGCGGAAGTGAATAGTATTATCAATAACGTGGCTAAAGTTTGTTTTCTCATTCCAGTGTAATTTATATTATTGCGGTATTTCACTCGTGTACCTGATATCAAAAAAGGAGAACGCGGCATTTTCACCGGGCTTGCCCTGGAAGTTCAATCCGGGCCGCGGACTACGGTCCCACGGTGGAAGGAAGCTGACATTATAGCCCTTTTTACCCGGGGTAAGCTCTTCCCATCCGCCCTGTTGCTTCCAGTATACCCTGCAGGTGAAATCAGGCAGCATGGCCATTTTCAGGTATACGGGGGTATTGGCCGCAGCAATTTTCTGTTCGCCAAGTATATTTTTTTTGCCATCTTTTATCACCCAGAATTCAACGGTGTTATTGCGTACAGCAATACCGGCGGCGGCAGATACATCTCCATAAATAACCAGTCCCTTGCCGGCCTTGTTATTGTTTGTTACTGCCGTACTGATTTCGTAGGCCGTTGCATAAGGGCGCAGGGTAAGCGCTACACCGGCGGGGTGATGGCTGTTGTATGTACCCGATAGCTGCAGCGTTCCATCTTTTTGCCGGTAGTCCGGTGTCATATTCCTGAAATCCCATTGCCAGAAAATTTTCCCGGTTGTTTTGGAAAAATTGTAATGGAGATGAATATTTTCCTTGTTGCTGCCGGTAAGAGGAACAGGGCGCAATTCCGGCCACTGGTCTGGTTTCCACGACAAAGACGCTATCAGCGCTTCCCTGCCGGTGAATACATTGCTGGCTTTATTGTAAGCATGATAAATATAGAAATTATTACCGGCCTGGTCTTGTACAAAGGTGCCATGTCCCGGGCATTTCCAGTTGCCGTTGTCAGTGAGCACAGGATTATCTGCACCCTCTTCCAGGTAAGGGCCGGTGATGGCTTTTGCCCTCGCTACCCGCACCTGGTAACTGCAGGATACACCACAGCAGTTGCCTGCGGAATAAAAAAGATAGTAATAGCCGTCTTTTTTTAAGATGCTTTGCCCTTCCATGCCATTGCGGGCATCATCTTTCAGTAAAGTGAAGGGCTGGCCTTCAAGCGAAAGGCCGTCGCTGGAAAGTTTGCTGCCCAGTATTTCAATAGGCCGGTCATCGAGGCCATAGGCTTTCCAGGTAATATATAACTGCCCGTTGTCATTAAACACAAAGGCGTCGATAGACTCCTTGCCATAGGCTATAATGATACCGTGATCTTTGAAGCCATGATCAGGATAAGAAGAGGTAGCTACGCCTATGCAGGAAATGCCGTCCGATTTTCTTTTGGCGGTATAATAAACGTAGTAGGTATTATTATGAAAGTAATATTCCGGCGCCCAGAAGGAGGCGGTGGTCCAGGAGGGGGCTTTATCAAACAGGAATCCTGTTTGTTCCCACTGCTGCAGGTTGCCCGACCGGAATATCGGGAAATGAGGCCCCCATTCGCTGGAAGTGCCTATGGCATAATAGCTGCTTCCTTTCCTGATAATGGAAGGATCTGCAAAGTCGCCGGGAATATTAGCCCGCACCTGCTGGGCGGTGGAAGGTTGAACACTTGTCAGAAAAGCGAATAAGGCCAGTGCCGGAAGTTTATATCTCATCTTTATTTCATTTATGCAATAGCCGGCTAACGCAGATGGGAAACCGGCGGAAACAAAAATAGAAGGTTAAGCGGATGTTTTTTCGACAAAACATCTCATTCCTTCATTGGAAAGTCTCATTGTGCAGGGAGGAACCGGCCCGCTTTGCCGGCAGCTGCCGTATTTAATTTTTAACATCTCCTTCAGGATTATCCTTTTACGCCGGGATCACAAATTATCTTATTTTATTATTTTTGCCGGGAATCAATTTTTCTTAACCCTGATTGTTGATAGCGCTATGTTCCCATTTTGGAGTGACTATTATTATCTTGTTATTATACTGCAGATTGTATGTGTTGTGCACGTGCTCAGATCGGGCAGGAGCAGGGAGTGGTTATTTTTTATCCTGTTTATACCGGTAATAGGGATAGTGGTGTATTTCATACGGGAAATTTTGCCGGGTATTACCAGCGGTAATATAGGTGAAAACCTGATGCGTGCTATATCTCCCAACGGGCGTATCAGGGAATGGGAGAAGCGGGTACGTATATCCGACACCGTTACCAACAAAATGCAGCTGGCAGATGCTTATGCACAGCAGAAGCAATATGATAAAGCTATAGAACTTACGCTGGAATGCGCCAACAGCTTCTCCAAGGATCCTGGTATTATTTTACAGCTGGCGCGACTGCAGTTCCTGAACGGGCAGTATGCGGCGAGTATTGTAAGCTTCGATAAGCTAAATACCTTTAAGGGCGTGCGGATGAGTAAGGCAGATGATGAACTGATGTATGCGCGGGCGCTGGAAGAAACAATGGAAACGGCCCGGGCGGAGGAAGAATACCAGAAAATAATCCGCGTACATCATTCACTGGAGGCGATGTACTATTACGGGTTGCTGTTAAAGAAACAGGGCAGGAAAAGTGAAGCGCGGGCACAATTTGAGAAAACAGGACAGGAACTTGACCTGCATCCCCGTTATGTGCGGAGAACCATCCGTAAATGGGTATGGTTGTCAAAGAAAGAACTGGCTACATTATAAAGAGGAGGCTCCGGTTGATACCGGAGCCTTTGTCGTATCGCTATAAATTACGGCCCTTTTTGGAGAGGGCGCCTTAAACACAAATCAGCTTTAAAGTACATAGTAAGAGGGTGTTGGCACCTGCTCTTCCTGTGTGATCTCCTGCTCGTGCAACATTTGCCGGAGGTCTTTTTCAATATTCCTGGCAATAGTTGTTACAGGCGTATCTGTAGGTTTATTTTCAAACGGGTCCTGCAGGTTGATCGCCATTTTTTCGATCAGCAGGAAAGACGAGGCAATGGCTACTACCAGCGGTATTTCCATAAAGCCCAGTACATCTATTAAGGCAAACGGCAATAACAGTATAAAGAAGATCACGGTAAAGTGCGTATAAAGACTGTAAGTGGCCGGGAACACGGTGTTTTTAATACGTTCGCATTTTCCCATAGAGTCACAGAGCTTTGTGATAGTCTGGTCCAGGGCAATCTGCTGGTATTGATTGATCCATCCCTGCTCCATGGCATATTTCAGGTCTTTTCCATGTAAAAACAACAGGGCAGCCGGTACGTTGTCATATCTCATCACATAGTTTAATTCCCGTCTTGATAATAATCTGTCTACACCTTTGAGCGGATCTGTCTTACGTAACGATTGTCCCAGGCTATGGCACCATGCTGCCTGTCGCTTTACAAAACGCTCCTGGAAAATAGTGAGGTCTTCCGACTGATAAGTAGCATCCATCAAGCTTAGTACCTGTCTTGTCAGTGAGCGTGAATCATTTACAATGGCCCCCCAGATAGTCCGGGCTTCCCACCAGCGGTCGTACGCCTGGTTCGACCGGAATGCGAGCAATAGCGATAATACCGTTCCCAGCACCATGGGCACCGATATCGGGATCACCATGTTAGTGAAATCGTATTGGTAATAAAGTATATTGATGGCCAGTGAATAAATAGTGACCAGCAGGATCTCTACCTTAATTTTACCAAAAACATATTTTAAGGGGATATTATTCTTGAGTAACATAACCTGTCTTTTATTCTGTTGGCAGCAATAATGCTGAGATGGTAGACCTGTCTACCACGTATTTCCTTCTCTGGAGCTGGATCTTCATCTTTGGATAATTACATTTGCTGATCAGTTTTTCCGGATTATAGCTTCTTTTGGAAGGCGCATTATATTCATGATCAGCAGGCTGGATGATCAGGTCAATATTTTGTGCCAGCAGGAAATTGCGTAATGCAGCACGGGTATTGCCATGAAAGAATTCGATCTTCAGCTGGTTAATGGAAGAAGAATATTTGTTACGGATAATTTCGCAGCCATCCTGGAAGTCAGACGAAATAAGCTCTATATGCCTGCTGTTGCGGGTGTAAGTCATCAGGTCAAACAAAGAGTCCGGCATTTCCAGCGCATGCATTAATATAATGTTAACCTGCTCGCCCGGATGTTGCGCTACAATGTTATGTATATAACTAAGGGAGCGGATGGAGAAGTCTGTTGGTATGAGTATATTTTTCATATCTGGTAGCTTTTATAACAACAAAATTATTGCTGTGAAATAAGTAACCAGTAAGAGCAGCGTTAAAAGGTAGTAAGAATGTGGTAAGAATTTGGTAAGAAAAGCAGTCCCTACAGTGGAAGCTCCACCCTGATCTCGGTTCCGTGGTTTACCTCGCTGTTTACAATGATATCTCCCTTATGCATACGGATAATATTCATGGCCAGCGGCAGCCCGATGCCGTATCCTTTAAAGCGGCCGGTATTGGAGGCGCGGAAGAAGGGGGAGAAGATATAAGGCAGGTCTTCCGGCGGAATACCGATGCCCTGGTCTTTTACGATGATAATATTTTTCTTTTCTGTAGCGGCGAGTGCAATAGACACTGGTTCATTGTTAGAATATTTCACGGCATTCATTACAATGTTGCTGAGGGCCAGTTCCAGCAGCTGTTCATTGCCTGGTATCACCAGTTTTTCTTCTTCTTCCGGGAACAGGCTGTAATCTATTTCTACCTTATTGCCCGGATGCAGTTTATCGATGGTATTTTTTACCGTGAATAAAAGCTCATCGCTGCGGATCTGCCCCCATTCCTGTTTTTTACCATCGAACCCTGTTTGAGCCAGGTGCAGCAGGCTTTTGGTGATATGTTCCAGCCGCCCGGCCTCATGCAGGATATTTTGCAGGGAGTAAATATATTTATCCTGGGTACGTTCTTTATTAAGCGCCAGTTCGGCTTCACCAATAATAGCCGTGAGCGGGGTGCTCAGTTCATGCGAGGCATTGCTCACAAAGTTATTCTGTGTTTCAAAGGCAGTTTCCAGGCGGTCCAGCATATTATTGAAGGTGCCAGCCAGGTCATTGATCTCATCGCCGCTTTCATCTACGTTTAGCCGTAAGTGTAAGTTGCGGGAGCTGATGCTTTTTACCTGCACCATCATTTGCCGGATAGGTTTTAAAATATATTTGGAGAAGAAGATACCGGCGCCCACCAGGATCACGCAGGAGGCTACAGAGCAGATAAGCAGGATTTTACGGAGCCAGCTCAGGTATTCTACGTTGTATTTATTGATAGCAGATACAATAACAATATACAGGCCCTGTTTGCTTTTATATAATACGCCTTCGTAGAAGCGGTCGCCTTCCCGGTAGGTGGCCTTGTTTTCATTCAGTACCTGCTGGTAGAAGGAAGGAGGCAGCGTTAAATGTTCATCCTTATGTATAGTGCCATCGGCGGCTACCTGGAGGAAATATTCTTTTTCAGCAGGCAGTTTTTCCAGGTGCTCTTCCCGGATCTCATTATAGATGACAGAGTCGGACTCGTAATAGGGAAGGGTGGCTTTTGCAGTAAGATAGGCGCGTATTTCCAGCCGTTTGTAGAAATCCTCGAAAGAGTGTTGGTTGGTGAAATAATACACCAGCCCACTCATCATGAGGATCGTGGAAATCGTTAGCCCGGCGAATAACAATAATATCTTAGTGCGTATCTTCATCAGCCTTGTTTTCCCTGATCATGTAACCCAGTCCAACTACAGTATGAATCAGTTCCGCCGGGTTATATTTATTGATTTTTTTCCGGAGATAGTTAATATAAACGTCTACCACTTTGGTGTTCATATTGAACTCGATGCCCCATACCTGCTCCAGTATTTCCAGTCGCGACAGCACCTTCCTCGGATTTTTCAGTAAATATTCCAGCAACCGGTATTCTGTGGCAGTGAGCTGGATATTTTTCCCGTTACGGCTGGCGGCTTTGGTATCTGTATTCAGCTCCAGGTCGGCCATACTGAGTATGGAAGGCGAGGTAACGGGAACGGGTATATCTGTATTGTTTTTTCTCCGCATAAGGCTACGGATGCGGGCTTCCAGCTCCTGCAGCTTAAAGGGCTTAACGAGGTAGTCGTCTGCGCCGCTGTCGAGCCCCATTACTATATTTTCTGTTGTTCCCAATGCGGTAAGCATCAGTATAGGCACTTCCAGCTGTGCTTTACGGATGGAGCGGCATACTTCTATCCCGTTCATGCCGGGCAGCATTACATCGAGTATGATCAGCCGGAACGATGGGTTATTAAGGGCCATCTGCAGCCCGCTGTTGCCGTCGGGGGCTACGCTTACTTCGTAGCCAGCCTCCGAAAGGCCGCGGGTAATAACAGATACTACAGCAGGTTCATCTTCTATCAGTAATAGTTTCATGAACAACAAATATAATCCTATTCAAGGTGGCTTACACAATTAAACAGCTCACATTTCCAGTTTTCATCGGAAAACTGAAGTCTTGTAAAAGAAGTGTTTTTCATGGCGGGAGTAGGATGCATTTGCGGCAGCAGGGCGTCCAGCATCTGGCGGATAAAGCTGCCATGGCTTACCAGCAGGATCTTTTTGCCACTGTTTTCAGAAAGAAGGTCCTGCATAAAGGAAAGTCCTCTTGCGACTACGGCCTCATTGCTTTCCATGCCCAGGTCCATCAGTTTCCAGTTGGCGCCCCAGCGGAGCAGGCGCTCTTCTTCTGTAGTGCCTTCAATAAGGCCGCCGCCGGCTTCCCCGATGCGGCTGTCTTCAATAACGCTTTCTATATGAAGCTCCTGTGCAATAATGGCGGCGGTTTGCCGGGCGCGGAGCAGGTGACTGGAGTAAATGAGGTCCCAGTTTTCGCCACTGAGCCGCTGTCCCAGTTTAAGGGCCTGCGTAATGCCTTCCTCATCCAGCGGGATGTCTGAATGGCCCTGCAGTTTGCCGGCTTTATTCCAGGAGGTGGTACCATGACGGATAATAGCGATCTGGGTCATATTGGGTCTTTTAATCTTTCCGGGGAACAAATATATACAAAACGAAGCGGGGTTAATAGTTAAAAATTCCGGACGTATTCACTGCATTATACCGGTTTACAAGTAATCAGTACCTTTGTTATTATGGAAATGAATATTAATCCCAACGAAGAAAAGCCAGTAAAAAAAGAAGAGGACGTAAAACCGGAGCCTGTTATTCATGACGGTTCAGGAGGCGCATTTGAAAGCACTGAAATGGTAACGGAAGAACGGGAAGAACAGCCCCGCCCGCAAGGCACTCCTTATTGAACCGGAAGGACTCACGTGCCGTTTTAAATCCTTAAATTAGGTGTATCAAAAAAGTCATGCTTATGTTATCCTTGGAAAAAATCAGCGAACTACTTGGCAAGGAAAGCGATACCCTGCTGCAACATGAAAGCAAAACCATCAGCAAAGACCTGCTGCATCTGCCCGGACCGGATACGGTGAACAGCATTTACCGGGCGTCCAGCCGTAACCCGCAGGTATTGCGCAGTTTGGGCCAGCTGTTTGGCCATGGCCGTCTTGGCGGTACGGGCTATATGTCCATCCTCCCGGTAGACCAGGGCGTGGAACACAGCGCCGGTGCATCTTTCGCCAAATACCCCGCCTATTTCGATCCTGAGAATATTGTGAAACTGGCCATAGAAGGCGGTTGCAATGCAGTCGCCTCCACTTTCGGCGTATTGTCGGCAGTATCCCGCAGCTATGCGCACCGCATTCCTTTTATTGTAAAGATCAATCATAACGAACTGCTTACTTATCCCAACCGGGCAGACCAGGTGATGTATGGTACCGTGGAAGAGGCCTGGAACCTGGGCGCGGTAGCCGTGGGCGCCACTATTTATTTTGGCTCCGACCAGTCGGACCGGCAGATCGTGGAAGTATCCCGCGCTTTTGCAAGAGCGCATGAACTGGGCATGGCCACTATTCTCTGGTGTTACCTGCGTAATGATGCTTTTAAGAAAGATGTGGACTATCACCTTGCTGCAGATCTTACCGGGCAGGCTAACCATCTCGGGGTAACTATACAGGCAGATATTATCAAACAGAAACTGCCGGTAGTAAATGGGGGCTACAAAGCGTTGAATACCGGGTCTTCTTCCTATGGAAAATTGGATGAGCGCATTTATACCACGCTTACCTCAGATAACCCGATTGACCTGTGCCGCTACCAGGTAGCCAACTGTTATATGGGACGTATGGGGCTCATTAATTCAGGAGGGGCTTCTGAAGGAGATGCAGATCTGGCGGAAGCTGTACGCACCGCCGTGATCAATAAAAGGGCCGGCGGCGTGGGGCTCATCTCCGGGCGTAAAGCCTTTCAACGCCCGATGGCGGAAGGAGCAGCGCTATTGAACGCCATACAGGATGTATACCTGAACGAACAGATCACCGTCGCTTAACAGGAAGAGTGGAGGGGATTCCCTCCGCTCACCTTACCTGGCCGTTGCCACGTACAAACCATTTTTCCGTTACCAGTTTTTCGAGCGCAAAAGGTCCCCGCGCATGTAGTTTCTGCGTGGAGATCCCTATTTCTGCGCCCAGGCCAAACACGCCACCGTCTGTAAACCGCGTAGAGGCGTTCACGTATACGGCTGCAGCGTCTACCTCGTTGAGAAAGCGCTCGCTGAGAGCGTTGTTCCGGGAAACGATCGCTTCAGAGTGACGGGAAGAATATTGCCGGATATGCGCCAGCGCTGCATCGATGCCGGGCACTACTTTTACGGAACATTTCAGCGAAAGGAATTCCCTGCCGAAATCTTCCGGTTGCGCCGCAAAAAGATGCGGGTAATTATTTTTCTGCAGTATATCAAAGGCTAACGGGTCCGCATATACGTCTACGCCATAAGGCTGCAGCTGCGGCGCCAGCAGGGCCAGGAAATCAGCGGCCACGGCCTCGTCTACCAGCACTGTATCAAGTGAATTGCAAACCGACGGGCGGGACACTTTCGCATTGGTAACAATGGCGGCGGCCTGTGGAAGATCGGCGGTTTTTTCCACGTAGGTATGGCATACCCCTGCACCGGTTTCAATGACCGGCACCCGTGAGTTGGTGCGCACAAATTCAATCAGTTGCTCAGAGCCACGAGGTATAATAATGTCGATATATTTTACGGCAGTAAGCATTTCCATTACCAGGCTGCGGTCTGCAGGCAGCAGCTGCACGGCATGTTCATCTACTTCAAATTGTTTTAATACTTCCTGTATCAGTGATACAAGGATGGTATTCGTATAAAAGGCATCGGTACCGCCACGCAGCACGCATACGTTGCCGGAGCGGATACAGAGCGCAGCTACATCTACCGTTACATTGGGCCTGGATTCATAGATCACGCCCACCACGCCCAGGGGCACGGTTTTCTTTTGTACCAGCAGGCCATTGTCAAGCGTTCTTTCCAGTACCAGTACATTCGCAGGATCCGGCAGGCCGGCAATATCTTCCAGGCTGGAGGCCAGGTCGCGGATCCTTGCTGCGTTGAGCAGCAACCGGTCCTTTTTGGGATCATCGTCCGCCATGCGGTCAAGGTCCTTTTTATTTTCTGCGATGATATCTTCCGAGCGGATCAGGATCACGGAGGCCAGTTTGCGCAGCAACGCCTGTTTCTGTGCATCCGGGAGGGTACGGATGGAAACGCCCGACTGCTGTGCTTTTTCCAGTAAAGGTTGTATAGTTTGCATGGTATTTTTCTTTATAACAGCACAATATCATCGGCGTGGGCCACTTCAATATTCTGTGCCTTGGGTTGGGTATCGAGCAGGTCTGAAGCAATCTTGGCCCGGCCTACCGCGATGGCAACATTTTCTTCATTCACAATCTCGATCACTTCCCCGCATTCAAATTTCTCTAATACAGCGTGCACACCCACCGCAAGCAGGCTATGGCGTTTTTCCAGCGCCCGCTGTGCGCCCGCGTCTACCTGTATCCTGCCGGTAACCAGGCTACCGCTGGCCAGCCATTTTTTCCTGGCCGGCATGCTGCAGGGCTGTGGCAGGCACAAGGTACCTGTTTTGCCTGCAATGGCGTTGAGGATACCGTCTTCTGTGCGGATCCCGAAAATAACCACCCTGATGCCCATCCTGGTGGCCAGGCGGGCAAAGGTAAGCTTGGATACCATGCCGCCTAAACCGAGGGCTGATTTCTCTTTATCGGCCAGTCCAAGCGCTGCTTTGTCAATCACATCTATCTGTGGCACTACCTGCCCGGTCCTGTCCAGTACGCCGGCAACAGAGGTGCTGAACAGCAGCAGCGATGCGCCAAAGCCTACGGCAATGAGCGTGGCCAGTTCATCGTTGTCCGAAAATTTCAGCTCAAGACTGCTCACCACATCATTTTCATTGGCAATGGGAATGATGTTGCTGGCCCATAGTTCTTCGTAAGTACGTTTTAGCTGGAGGAACTGGTTCCTGTCGGAAAAATGCTGGCGTTCACAAAGACTCTGCGCTACGGCAATGCTATATGGTGCGAAATAACGGCTGTATTTATTCAGCAGCAGCGGGTTACCCACTGCGGCTGCGGCTTTCCGCTCGCTGATGGTGCCGTTGTATTGGCGAAGGAACTGTTTTCCTGCGGCCACAGCCCCGGACGATACCAGCACAATATGATAATCTGCATGTAATTCTGCCACCTGCCGCGCTATGCCGGCAATCACGGTTTCGTCGAGGTCACCGTTCTGATGAGTGATCGACGCTGTCCCAAATTTTATAACTAATATCGGTTTACTCAATTTCTGCGCTATTTGGCGCCTAAAATAATATTAAGGCGGCGAAATTCTAAATGCATAATCCGGAAAAGCCTTTAATTTGGCTTTTGCATTGATTAAACCCGCTATATGATAAAGCACGTTGCCATGTTTATAACGGCCACTGTGGCCGCTTCTGTTGTATATCTCCCAATGGCCAAAGGCCAGCAGGCACTCCGTCAGCAAATTGCAGGCATCGCCGGAAATATCCAGGGAAAAGTGGGGGTATATGCCGAAATCCTGGAAACAAAGGATACGGTTTCGTTTAACCGCGACGGGCATTTCCCTATGCAAAGCGTGTACAAATTCCCGATCGCGATGGCTATGCTCCACCAGGTAGACCAACACCGGTTCCGCCTGGATCAGTCCATTCATGTTGCTAAAAGCGACCTGATACCCCGGGAAGGGGCCAGCCTGATCCGGGATCTGCATCCTGAAGGAAATTTCGATATGCCATTATCAGCACTGATCAGTCATAATATCCGCGCCAGCGATGGCAGCGCCTGTGATGTATTGTTACGTTTACTGGGTGGTACTGCCAAAGCAGATGCGTATGTGCATAGCCTCGGTGTGAAAGAGATCACTATTGCCACTACTGAACAGGTGCAGGTGCCCAGTGAAATGATCCAGTATAAGAACTGGGCCACGCCTATGGCTATGACACAGCTGCTGAAAATATTTTACCAGGAGCCGGTATTGTCCGATAGCAGCAAAAAATATTTAATGGATCTTATGATCACTTCAAAGCCCGGCGCCAGGAGACTGAAAGGATTATTGCCCGCAGGCACCGTGGTGGCGCATAAAACCGGCACTTCCGGTACCAGGAACGGGTTAACCCGCGCTACCAATGATGTGGGGATCATCACATTGCCAAATGGCCGTCACCTGGCTATTACCGTATTTGTAGCTGATTCGAAAGCCAGTGAAGAAGAGCGGGAAGGAACCATTGCTAAAATCGCGAAAGCGGCGTATGATCATTGGAGCAAATAAAAAAAGCAGGCAGTTTCAACCATGAAACTGCCTGCTGAAAATTACTTCATGTATTTCTTATACTCGTTTTCAATATCCATGATATCTACTTTATGGAGTTGGTCGCCATCAAATAGCCACATTTCCCAATTGTATTTTACATCGCTGAGATTCAATGTGGTGGCGTCTCCTTTGGCAGAACGGAAACTGATCTTTCCACCTGCGGGCTCAATGATCTTTACGCCTTTTTCTTCCAGGAACGCACGTGCATCTGTCATGTAGTTCTGGTAATCGTCATTGATGGTATAAAAGGCTTCTTCCCCGTTATCTTTTTTCAGATGTTCCAGCTGGATACTGTCGGGTGTATGTAATACAGCGCAGCGATGTGTGATCTGGCTGGCGCTTGCGGCAACGGTTTGTACCGGCGGCGCGGCATCTGTGGAAACTTTCTCCTCCGGTGTTTTACTTTCGTGACAGGCAGCGAAAGTAAGGAGCGTTACAGGTAAGATAAGGTACTTTTTCATGGTTTTCATAGCAATAGTTTGGCATATCCCTTACACTTACAGTAGTGCAGGTGCATAAAGATAGTATAAAATATACCGGATGCAATTATGATGGTATGTCCGTACATGGGTGGAAAACGGGTCTCAAAAAAAAATTCATCGAAATATTTCGATATTTAAAAAATAGTATTACTTTTGTTCTATGGATTTAGCAGTTATAGAAAAAGCAGCAAATGCCATCGCTGACAAACATCGATTATCTATTATAATGGAGGTTGTTAAGAAGGAAAAGCTGATTTGTGGTGATGTATGTGGGTTTACATGTTTGTCGCAACCTACGGTGTCGCATCATGTGAAGATCCTGGTTGATAGCGGAGTGCTGCATTCCGTAAAAAATGGAAGATCACTGGAGCTCACGCTCAATAAAGAGATGATGAAACAGTTATCGATGTTCTTTTTACAGTTGAGTTAGTAAAGTACAAAAGGGCTGAGGTGCTACCGGGCGGGTAACCAACAGCTTTTTTTATACTTTTATATATTGATACTTTTAAATTAATTGATTAATGGAGAGATATTTTCTCTTTTTTTTGAAAGTAAAACATTGATAAACTTAAATAAATCAATAGGATGGATCAGTTACAAAATAAAACAGCTGTCATCACGGGCGGTAACAGCGGTATAGGATATGCAACAGCAGCAGATTTTCTGGCAAAGGGAGCAAAGGTATTAATTACAGGACGCAAGCCGGAGGCCGTACAGCAGGCCGCAGCAGCGTTGGGAAAGGCAGATAGCTTTATTGCAGACCAGGGCAGGATTGAAGATTCACAGAAACTGGCGGAGTATGTACGTGACCGTTATGGTAAAATAGATATCCTGTTTGTAAACGCGGGAGTAGCGGCCATGGAGCCATTTACCAATGTAACGGAAGCTTCCTTTGATACGGTAATGGACATTAACCTGAAGGGCGCTTTCTTCACTGTGCAGCACCTGCTGCCACTGATCAACGATGGTGGTACCATCATTTTACTGTCGTCTGTAAATGCATACGCAGGTATGCCCGGGGCATCGGTATACAGCGCCAGCAAAGCGGGGCTTAACTCGCTGGGGCGTACTTTATCAAGAGAACTGGCTTCCAGGAAAATCAGGGTGAATATTGTAAACCCCGGACCGGTGGCTACGCCAATCCTTGAAAAGGCGGGTATTCCAAAAGAAGCGATCAATGAAGAACAACTGGCCAAAGCATTGCCGATAGGCAGGATAGGGCAGCCGGAAGAAATTGCCAAACTGGTTTCTTTCCTGGCATCAGACGACGCATCTTTTATCACAGGTGCAGAGTACAATATCGATGGAGGAATCATTACGCATCCGTTAATCGGTTAACCCTTTCAAACAAACATCATTCATGTCATCTCTGAAAGATAAAATAATTGTTATCACTGGTGGTAACAGCGGAATAGGATACACAACAGCAAAGGCATTTCTGGCAAAGGGAGCAAAGGTTTTGATAACAGGTCGTCAGCCTGGTGCGGTACAAAAGGCCGTACACGCACTGGGCCACCCTGCAGAAGGTTTTAAAGCAGATCAGTCGGACATGAATGATATAAGGCGCCTGTATGAATACCTGCAGGGCCGTTTCGGAAAAATAGATTCCTTATTTGTAAATGCTGGTGTGGCGAAATTAGCGCCGTTTGAAACGGTAACAGAGGCACAATACGATGAATTAATGAACATTAACTTCAAAGGTGCTTATTTCACCATACAGCAATTACTTCCCATCATTAACGAGGGCGGTTCTATCACACTGTTGTCTGCATTGAACGCATATACAGGCACACCCAATGCCGCCGTATTATCGGCCAGCAAGGCAGCGCTGAACTCATTGGGCAGAACATTATCGAGGGAACTGGCGGGCAAACGGATACGGGTAAACACGGTAAACCCGGGGATCATCAGTACGCCGCTGCTGGAAAAAGCAGGGTTGCCGGATGAGGCGAGGGCACATCTCAGTAACCTCACGCCCCTGGGCAGGTTAGGACAACCGGAAGATATTGCCAGCCTGGTCACTTTCCTGGCATCAGACGATGCCTCATTTATTACAGGTGCAGAATATAATGTAGACGGCGGCCTTATGGTACACCCGTTGATCGCTTAATAAATGATCCTGGCGTTGCAGTGTGCAGCATTGTGCAAATGCTGCACCGGCAGCAAGGACGCGAGTTTTGTCTGACTCAGGATGATGATGATTATACTGATTTCGCTGATTTTATTTTTTGGGATTTTATAGATGATAGTAAGGATTTTGGAAGATATAAGCAGGCATTGTCTTCCCCAAAGTAGATGCTTTAGGTAAGCTAAAATATCCGCTTATATCTCCCCAAATCTTTAAAATCAAAAATGATCAAATCAGTGTAATCAGCAAAATCATCATCATCCTGAGTCAGACAAAATCCTAAAAAGATCTTTGTTGATTTACAGTTAACGGTTGTTTAGGATGTTTGCAA
>NZ_DATCRD010000291.1:0-10488 GCF_036569185.1 Chitinophaga sp. | reverse complement strand
CTCTGAATAGTAGTTGGCCACCTTAATCATAAAGGATACGTCATGCGGGGAGCGGAACCCTGATTGTTTCTTTCGACCTAAAATGTTTGATTTTTGCATATTTACACCTTTTTAGGTGTAAACCTATTTCAGGACGTGACCACCAATGCAACGAAATCCGGCAAAAAGCGGCAAAACCGGCAGATTGGTTTTTCCACTTTTCGCCAGGATGGTAATTTAGCGGTAGATTGAAAAAAAATATAAAAAACACTAAGGGTAACAGCAGTATTTCTGTACTCTGTTATTATGCAGCACCTGAAAGACCTGATCCAACGTTACCTGAAAGGCAATGCTTCCCCCGAAGAAGCGGAAGCGCTCCATGAGTGGTATAACAGCTTCGACGACAGTGAAGTGCCCCTGCCTATGGAACCAGGGGAAGACCGCAACATGCTGGAACAACGGCTGCTCAACAGGCTGAGACCAGTTATGCAGCCACCTGAAAGTAAAAGGCTTCCTTTCTGGCGTTATGCGGCTGCCGCGGCGCTGCTGGCCCTGGTAGCAATATCCGGAACAATGCTGTGGCAGCACCGGTATTCATCTCCCCCAAAAAATATCATAGCAGGCAATACCCCGGCAGCGGATAAACCGCCTGCCAATAAAAAAGCCATGCTCACACTGGCCGATGGCAGCACTATCACCCTGGATGATGCTGCCAATGGGGCCATCGGCAAACAGGGCGGCGCCAGCGTTATAAAAAAAGAAAAAGGACAACTGGCTTACCAGGCCGGCGCCGCTACAGGTGCAGTAGTATACAATACCCTTACGGTGCCACGTGGTGGCAGGTACCAGCTGGTGCTGCCGGACGGCACCAATGTCTGGCTTAACTCAGCTACTTCGCTCCGCTATCCTACTACTTTCCGCGGTGGGGAAAGAAAAGTGATCCTGCAGGGACAAGCTTACTTTGAAATTGCTGCCAATGCCGCACAACCATTTAAAGTGCAGGCCGGTGAAATGGAAGTGGCCGTGCTGGGCACCCGCTTCGATATGATGGCCTATGCCGATGAGCCTACCATCAATGCGACCCTGGTGGATGGAAAAATAAAAGTACAGGATAAGATCCTGCAGCCTGGCCAGCAGGCAGTACTGGCACTGTCAGGCCACCGGCTTACAGTACGGGATGCCGATGTTGATAAGATCACCGCCTGGAAAAGCGGCCTTTTCGTGTTTAATAATATGGACCTTCCTACCATACTCCGGGAAATAGCCCGGTGGTATGATGTGGAAATAGTATACCAGTCCGCACCCGGTAAGGAACTCTATGGGGGCGGCATCAGCCGGAATCTTAGTTTGTCAGCCGTATTGCGTGTTTTGGAAGAAAACGGCACTAATCACTTTAAAACAGATGGAAATAAAGTAGTGGTATTACCGTAAAACCTGTAAAAAAAACATATGAAGTAACACATTGAACAATGAAAAAAGCCGGAGGTGGTGACACACCCCCGGCAGCAGCTTAGCATCCTGTAAGATCAGCGACGATCATTTAAGAATTCTAAACCTTATTAAAAGTATGCATTTAAAATTTAAGGAGATACCATTTCTCCCCAAGGGACTTTTATTAACCAAAATTTTGCGGGTTATGAAAATGACCACATGGCTTATCCTCGCTGCCTGCCTGCATGTAAGCGCCAGGAGTTTTTCACAGCAGGTTACCCTGTCGGTGAAAAATATGCCGTTACAGAAGGTGTTTGCAGAAATCATCCTGCAATCAGGGGCCACTATCGTTTACAATGAATCCGCCCTCAAAAACACCACCCCCGTTACCCTGCAGGTAAGCAATGCCTCTGTGCAATCCGTACTGGAACAATGCCTGCAACACCAGCCGGTAACATTTGCCATTAACAACGGCGTATTTGTGATCCGCCCAAAGCCAGTCCCCCCGCCGTCCCCGGCAGATACTACCGGCCGTATTACCGGAACAGTGCGTGGCCCCGATGGTACGCTGCTCCCTGGTGCTACGGTAATTGTAAAAGGCACCAGCAGGGGGAATGCCACTAATGCGGGCGGGCAATTCACCGTATCTGCCAATCCCGGTGAAACACTGGTAGTTACCTTCACCGGTTACGATAAGCAGGAACTGCCCGCCAGCAACGGTATGCAGGTAACCCTGCGCACTGCCAACAACCAGCTGGACCAGGTAGTGGTAGTAGGTTACTCAGACAAAAAGAAAAGCGAATTAACCAGTGCCGTTACCGTAGTAGACGCTGCAAAACTGAAAGACGTAACCACCAACGATGTAGGCACCATGCTGCAGGGCAAGGTAGCCGGTTTGCAGGTAGTGAGCAGCTCCGGCGTTCCCGGCGCAGCGGCAGAAATCCGTATGCGCGGTATTTCTTCTGTAAACGCTTCGCAAAGCCCGCTTGTGGTGGTAGACGGTATTATTGGCGGCAACTACGATCCTAACGATATAGAAAGCGTCACCGTATTAAAGGATGCCGGCGCTACTGCCATGTATGGCTCCCAGGCCAATGCCGGCGTCATTATCATCACCACTAAAAGGGCTACCACCGGTAAAATACAATTCCAGGCAAAAGTAACTACCGGGTTCCGCACACCGGACTTTGGCACTATGGATATGATGAATGGCAGCGAATTGTATGAACGCCAGAAAGAATATTACCGTGATTATATTCCCGGCGCTACCAACAATTCCTACAAAATAGACCTGCTGAAGTTTTATAATGAGCGCCCGCTTTCGTTGCGCGATCAGAATTATAACTGGCTGACAGATATGTTCCGCCGCGCGCCTATGCAAAACGTATACATCTCCGCCAGTGGCAGGTCTGAAAAATCAGATTATTACCTGGGCCTCTCTTACTACAATGAGAAAGGAACTTTTATGAATACCAACTACCAGCGGGTAAACCTGAGAGCCAATTCTACCTATCATTTTACAAAACGTATCAGCTTAACCAACAACATCAACCTCAGCGGATCTTTTGGTAAAACATACGACTACAATGATATGTACTATGCCTTCCTGAACATGCCCTGGGATAATCCTTACGACAGCTCCGGTAAAGCATTGTATGTAGATGGCAATTCCCCTTTTAAATGGTGGTCGCGCGATAAGGTGAATCCCATCCACACCATTAATAATTCAGAACATCCATACAAAAATTTTGATGTGAATTATGATATGGGGCTTAACATCGGCATCACCGACTGGCTTACCTTTACCAGCACCAACCGTCTTTCCCTGGGATACAATAAAAATAAAACCTGGTACTCACCGGATGTGGCAGGGCAGTATCATGGCACCGGTTTTCTCAATGAGTTAAGTACGCTTAACTATGGTTACATCTCCAACAACCTGTTGAAAGTAGATTTCCGTATGGGCGATCACCGGATCAGCGGCCTCGCTGGCGTAGCGTTTGAAGGCAGCAATACGGAACTGATGGGCGCCTCAGGCAAAGGACTGCCTGCCGGGTTAAAAGTATTGAATGTGGTAGCTAATAACCAACTGGTAAATGGTAGTATCAATGAAGCCATTATACAGTCGCTCATCTCACAGGTAAACTACAGTTACCTGGATAAATATTTCGTTACTGCATCTTTCCGTATAGATGGCTCTTCCAATTTTCCCTCCGCCAACCGCTGGGCGTCTTTCCCGGCTCTTTCAGCAGCATGGCTGGCCAGCAACGAAGATTTTCTGAAAGATAATCAGGTGTTCACTAACCTGAAACTCCGCGCCAGTTACGGGGTTACCGGTACACAGGATATCGGGTCATCGCGCTACCTGGCTTTGTTTGCATTAGATAACCAGTACAACGGGCAAACAGCGGCAACACCCTCCCAGCTGCCCAGCCCTGACCTCACCTGGGAAAGCAAATATCAATTGAACGGCGGTATTGATATCGGGTTGTTTAAACGCATAGACCTTAGTGTGGATGTATACAACAACATCACCAAAAACCTGCTGCTGCAGGTGTCCCAACCTTTATCAGTAGGTTTTGAAAAACGCTGGGAGAACGTGGGTGAGCTGGTGAACAACGGTGTGGAACTGGGTATCAGCTCTGTTAATATCCGCAGCCGCAGGTTCCAGTGGAATACTGATTTTAATATCAACTTCAACACCAACAAACTGCAGAAATTCCCGGCGAATATTATTAACACACAATCTACCTGGAGCATTTCACAGATCTACCGCAACGGCGGTAACCTCTATGAATTTTACATGCCCAAATGGTTAGGTGTGGATAAGCAAACCGGGGCGCCTTTGTGGGAAGTAGTGGACAAAGACGGCAACAGGTCGTCTACCTCCGACTACGCCAGCGCTACCTACCAGGAAGTTGGCTCAGCGTTGCCGAAATTCCAGGGTGGTATGACCAACACCTTCACCTACAGCGGTATTTCCCTGGGAGTGAATATCTACTTCCTGTCGGGCAACAAAGTATACAGCAATAACCTCCGCTTCGTGGAAAATGATGGCAATGAACCGTACTACAACCAGGTAAACCTGCCCAAAGGCAGCAGCACCTGGGCCAAGCCCGGCGATAATGCCACAGAGCCCAGTCCGCAGAACTCTGCCAACAGCACGCAAACGTCTACACGTTTCCTGAAAGACGGCAGCTTCTGGGCATTACGTAATATCAGCCTCAGCTATGAGCTGCCAAAGGCCCTCGTGAACAGGTGGCGACTGGATGGCATCACCGTTGGCTTTACTGCCGATAACGTGCATACGTTCACTAATTTCTTAGGGCAGGACCCGCAAACCACTATCACACCGGGAGCGCAGGTGATGCCAGGCGTATCGGATTTTAAATATCCCAACAACCGCCAGTACCTGTTCAACATTAATTTCAGATTTTAAAATGCCTGTCATGAGATCAGCGATTATAATATTAATACTATTGCCTGTGTTGTTATGGCAAACAGGTTGTATGAAAGATGTGAATCCAAGCGATGCCCTCACCACGGAAACCATTACCAGTTCCCCCGAAGGACTGAAAAATGCAGTGAACGGCGCCTATTCGCTGCTGAAGGATCATGTGGAGTTTAACGGCACAAAGGATGATAACAATATGTACCTGCGCCAGTATTTCCAGCTGTCAGATTTTGCCAGTGATGATATTGTATGCGGACAAACAACAGAAGATCCCCTGTTCTATAGTTTTTCGCTGGGCCATTCGCCCACGCAAACGAATGTGCGTTATTTCTGGTATATCTCTTACAAAATCATCAACGATGCCAACACCGTTATTGAAGCAGTAGAAAAGCAGGGTAACCCCGACGCCACTACGCAACAGATGCTGGGCGAATGCTATTTCCTGCGCGCTTTCAGCCATTTTAACCTGGTGAAATTATTTGCCATGCCCTATGCGCAAAATCCCGGTGCGCCCGGTGTGATCCTCCGTACTTCTACCAGTGATCCGGCACAAAAGGCCCGGTCGACCGTAGGGGAAGTATACGCACAGATCATTGCCGACGCCAGGAGAGGTGCGGACCTGATGTCGCAAAGCAGGGGACCTCAGTACGCCTCCCGTGAAGCCGCATGGGCACTGCTTTCCAGGGCATATCTTTATGAAGGAAATAACGACAGCACCACTTATTTTGCTTCACAGGTAATTTCATCCGGCCGCTTTTCTCTTACTACTGCCGCTACCTACCCGGATCTTTTTGCCAATGCTACCGCCGGTTCAGAAACTATTTTTTGTGTAGCCTTTACCCCTGTAGATGATTATGGTAAGTTTGGCTCTATCGCCTCCATGATCTATTCCAATGGAAACTCCGGTTGGGGAGAGGAGTTTGCCTCCGCTTCATTGAGGGATACCATGTCGGCTAACCCGGAAGATGTGCGCTGGAAATATATTATACCGCTTAAAGATGGTAGCGGTGTATTACAACAAAAAAATGGTATCGACATTTATTACATCTCCAAATTTTCCGGGCAGGGTGGAAGTCCTACTTTAAGTTCGCCTATTCTTTTCCGGCTTGCGGAAATGTACCTGAACAGGGCAGAAGCGTCGGCCAAAGCCGGCAAAACCGCTGCTGCACTGGACGACCTGGATATTATACGCAGCAACCGGGGACTATCAGGCGCTCTTTATCACCAGCAGCTGCCGATGGGTAAAACCGCGCTGGACGTGGTACTGAAGGAGAGAAGACTGGAGCTGGCCTTTGAAGGCCACCGCAGTTTTGATGTGTACCGCAATAAGAGGGCAATGAACAGAACCTACTGGGGCTATCATTTGCCGGGATTGAAGCAGTCGGATATCAATCCTGCTGTAAACCCTTCCGGTTACGCCGGTATGGTGATACAGCCCGATAACCCGAAGATCATCTATTACATCCCTATCGATGAAATAGAAACGAACAAACTGTGTGTACAGAATCCTTAAAACCACCCGATCATGCAAAAGAAACTGCTTTATATATTGTTGCTGCTCTGTGCAGCCACGGCCTGTAAAAAAGACGACAATAACCCGGCTCCACTGGTAGTATACACTATTGCCGTAGATGGCAACCAGGTTACATTTACCAATACTACTACCGGCGCTACCTCCTGGAAATGGGACTTTGGCGATGGCACCAGCTCCACAGAGCAAAGCCCCGTGCATGTTTACCAGGGCAAAGGAAAATATGTGCCTACGCTGTATGCCACTTCCGCTGCAGGGGTTACTGCAGAGGGATCTACCGTGATCCGTATTTCCAAAACCTCGCCGGTGAAACTGACAGACAATAGCCTGTCCGACTGGGACACCATCAGCCAGAATGTGATCGCTGCAGGTCCGGCCGGGGGCGTTTTCAAAAAGCTGAAGCTGGACTATGACGGGCAGAATGTTTATTTCTATGGAGAGATGACCGGCAAGTTATCCGACGGCACTATTTTCGATATGTATATCGACAGTGATAACAGTGCAGCTACCGGCTTACTCACCGCCCTGTTTACCGGCGCAGCCTACGATGTGTTGCTGGAAGGGCAACTGCTGCTGAAACAAAGCACTGCACCTATTCCGATGGCCATGTATTACCATAACGGGCCGCAAACCAGTTTCAGTTTTGATCAGCAATCGGGGACAGACTTTTTCACTATGGGCACCATTACAGAAACCGGTGGCATCGTGCGTTTTGAAGGAAAGCTGGACCGCTCAAAAATAAAGGGCCTTACGGGATCGGCTATACGGCTTGGTATGGTGGCCACCTCCAGCGACTGGGCCACCCAGCTGGGCACTATCCCTGATGAAGGCGCTGCCGCTTTTTTATTAAATATGCCGGAATAAATTATTAATTTAAGCGAACAAACAGGACAATGAGCCAAACCACCAATGTCAGCCAAAGATTGATTTCCCTGGATGTGATGCGCGGCCTTATCATGATTCTCCTGGCAGGAGAAAGCGCCCGTATCTATGAGTCGATAGCCCACCTGCACCCTACAGGTATCGGGGGAAGCCTGATACAGCAGTTTTTTCACCATCCATGGAACGGGCTGCGCGCCTGGGACCTGGTGCAGCCGGCCTTTATGACAATGGCGGGCGCCGCCATGTTTATCTCCTGGTATTATAAGACACAAAAAGGCGTTACCTGGTCACAAAATTTCCGGCATATAGCCCTGCGTTGTGTAAAGTTGTTTATATTTGGCACTGCCCTCCATTGCGTATATGCAGGAAGGTTAGTATGGGAGTTATGGAATGTGCTCACGCAGTTGTCGGTAACCACCCTGATCGCTTACCTCATTATACGCCGTTCCTTTGGTTTCCAGTTGGGTGTAAGCCTGTTGTTGCTGCTGGCAACCGATTTAATGTACCGGTTTGTTTTATTGCCCGGCTTCGAAGAGCCCTTTACACAGGGACATAACTTCGGGGCTTTTATGGATACTGTGCTGATGGGAAAGATCAATCCCGACGGATGGGTGACCATTAACTTTATACCCACTGCTGCACATACTATCTGGGGCGCGCTGGCGGGAAAGTTACTGATCAGCGACCGGTCGAAGGCGCAGAAAATAAAGATCCTGGTGACAGCCGGCGCAATTGGGCTCATAGCCGGCTTTGGGTTGGACCTCGCAGGTATTACCCCCATTATTAAACGGATTGCCACCACTTCTTTTACGCTGGCTTCCGGTGGATGGGTAATGCTAGTAATGGCCCTGCTGTACTGGCTCATAGATGTAAAACAAAATGTGCGCTACGCCTGGATAGCCACTGTGGTAGGTATGAACGCCATTTTTATTTACCTCTTCTTTGAAACAGTAGGAGGGCAATGGGTGAACCCCACCACCGGCATCTTTATAAAAGGATTTACCGCCCTGGCGGGAATCCCTGAAAGCATCCGGGACATCTTATCCGCCTTTGCCGTATTGGCACTGGAATGGGGCTTATGCTACTGGTTATATAAAAAGAAGATCTTCTTCAAATTATAAGCTATCTACTGAAACCCCCATGGAAAAAAAGCTCCGGTATCATTTACCGGGGCTTTTAATTTTTTTACCGGGAGACGTATATTTTTCCAATTTTATTATTTACCTTGATTCCGGTTTAATAATCAATCGCCAAAATCTTTAGTATCAAAGCGTGAACAATGGAAGAAGTAAATCTCTTCCACTATCATTTGTCAAAATCACTGTAATTAGCCTGCCACCTGGCAGCGTTACAGATATGTTATGTGTTTAAGCTACCTGTAAAGAATAATTGCCAATAAGGTTCCGGTTACATGAGTCATTCATCAGACATAGTATTGGTACAGCGTTTAAAGGAAGGCGATGCTTCAGCATATGATGCTTTGTTTTTAAAGTATCACAAGCTGCTTTGCCTGAATGCTTATTGGTTCCTGCGGAATGAAGCCGAAGCAAATGATCTTGTGCAAACTTTTTTCCTCGATATCTGGGACAAAAAGTTATACCTTCATTTTACCGGTGATATCAAAGGATACCTGCATCAGGCCATTAAGAACCGCTGCCTCACGCATCTTAAAAAACAGAAAGCAGAACTGGAAAATAAGGTGGCCTTCACGCAATTACAGGATAACTCCTGTATTACCAGCACAGAGGCTTCACCGGATTATTACAAACAGGTACTTACCGCTATTAATGATATGGCCGTACAAAAAAGATCGGCTATACAAATGGTATATATCCAGGGAAAGCGTTACCAGGAAGCAGCGGATGAAATGGGCATCAGTATCAATTCTTTCAAAACCCACCTGAAAAGGGGATTGAAAGTATTACGTCATGCAATTACTAATAAAGGGTATTAGCCCCCCGATTTGTTAACAATGGAGCAGGTACAGGAAAAAATATTTGAATTATATCTACAATATTTGTCGGGAACACTCTCTGCAGATGAAGAAGCCTATGTGCAGGAGATGTTGCAGCAGGATGCTCATTTTAAGATACAGTGGAACCAGCTTGAACAGGAAAGTATTACCCTTCATACAGATAAATACCTTGAGCAGATAGATTCAGCTGCCGCGCTCCGGCAGATCAGGGAAGAAAGGGGGGCACACCCGGTTACTCATCTTAAAAAGTGGCTGGCTGCCGCTGCTGTGCTATTGCTGGCGGGTAGCGGCGCCTGGTATTTCTTTGCCCGCACAGTTCCCGTAACATCTCCAACAGTAGTTATGCAGCAGCAAAAGCAACCGGTACGCCTGTTGCTGAGCAATGGTGAAAAAGTGGAGCTGAATAAAGACAGCGGCGCCAAAACCATTGCCCTCAACAATGTGACACTGAGCACCAGCAATGGCGCGCTTCAATATACTTCTGCCGATACAGTATTGAACACCCTGGATGTGCCTGCCGGCGAAAGTTATAAACTTACCCTCTCCGATGGTACCGAGGTATGGCTGAATGCCGCTACCAGGCTCCGTTTCCCTTTCCATTTTGGCCGTGCGGAAAGGGAAGTATATGTAGATGGGGAGGCTTATTTTAAGGTGGCCGCCAACGCGGATAAACCTTTCATAGTACACACCGCATTGACCAGCGTACAGGTATTGGGAACAGCTTTTAATATTAATACATACCAGGCCGGTACCGTGAAAACGGCCCTGGTGGAAGGCAGCGTGATTACCAAAGGAAAAATGAACGAGCGCCAGACCCTGCAACCGGGTATCCAGGCCGACTATAACACCGGCAAGGGATTTGTGACCAGCCACTTTGATGAAGAAGAAGTATTGGCCTGGCGTAGCGGGGTTTATTACTATCATCGTATGCCGCTTGCTACGCTGATAGCTACCGCTTCCCGCTTTTACGGGATGCGCTTTGTGCTGGACAAAAACAAAGAGGCGGGCCAGGTGGTTACAGGGCTGATGGACCGCAACCGGCTGGAAGATTTTCTCTCCGATCTTAAAACAACTGCACACATCGAATACCATTTATCAGGTAATGAAATTACCCTGAAATAAGATTTTCCTTCCCCTCAAAAAATATTTTTACTACTCCTTGTCACCCGTTTCCAGGAAAACGATGTAGTTGTGATGAAAGCATTTGTTACTGTCATTTGCTGTACCATCATTTTA
>NZ_DATCRD010000290.1:0-3933 GCF_036569185.1 Chitinophaga sp. | reverse complement strand
GTTCATTGGTACGGAACTGATACCTTATATTGATGCCCACTACAAAACACAACCGTTTAAAATTTTTGCAGGGCATTCATTCGGCGGTATCACTACGATCAACTGCCTGCTAACGCAGCCGGATATGTTCGCCGCCTATATTGCCATAAGCCCATCTTTCTGGTGGGATAGAGGATATTTGCTTGACCTTGCTGATAAGCAGCTAAAAAATGACCGGATTAAAAATAAAATGATCTTTTACAGTGACGCCAACGAAGGAATGTCGGATAAATCCCGCTTTCATACAGATCTTTTGAAATTTGACACTATAATAAACCAAAAGAAGTTAACGGGCCTGGAACACAAATATGTTCACTATCCTGAGGACTCGCATATGACGGAACCCATAAAGGCTTATTATGACGCTTTACGATTCATTTTCCCGCAATGGGATCTGCCGGATATGGATCCAAAATTATTGACCCCCACCGTCGTAAAACAACATTATCAGCAACTGTCCAAACGGTATGGATATGTTATTACACCTTCAGAAGGAAATATTAACAACCTGGCCATGTATTTAATAACCCAGCAGGGAGCGATGGATAATGCAATAGGTTTACTTGAAATGAATACCCAAAACTATCCCGCCTCCCCTACTGCCTTTAGCCAGTTAGGCGATGGATACCTGAAAAAAGGGGATCGTTCAAAGGCGGCTATTTGTTACAGGAAGGCGCTGGAGTTAAATCCGGGGCTGGAGAATGTAAAAGCTAAACTAGCGGGGATTTCGGGGAGCAGGTAGTGGTTTTACATAATTAAAAAACAGCGCCACGCGATTAATGCATGGCGCTGTTTTTAATTATGGCAACGCCATTTTTATCCTGCTGTTACCCACCAAAATACGCCCGTTGTAAATACGTATCCAACCCGGTAGGTTTTCTGCCCAACAAACTTTCCAACTCATTACCCGGAAGCGTAAAATCTCCATTACGCATAGCCGCCGAAAACAAGGAAGCTGCCCGGATCCTTAGTTCCGGTAAGCCGGCAGCCTTGAGAGAATCGATATAATCCTCGTGCCCAAGGCTGGTATACGAAACCTCCTTTCCGGCTAATGCGGATAAAATATCCGCCATGTCCTGGAAAGACCAGGCAGTTTCATTGGCAATATTATAGCTCCTGTTTTCATGGCCCCGGCTGGTGAGTATATTCGCATTAGCTTCCCCCATCTCATCACGGAGAGCAAACGGTATACGACCCTCACCAGCGGGAAAAACGATACCTTTCTCCAGCACCTGGTTTCCCAGGTAGAATGGAATCATCTCGGCATATAGGTTATGGCGCATAAATGTATAATTCATACCACTTGCCTTCAGGTAATCTTCCGTCAGAAAGTGGTCTTTCATATGGCCGTGTAAAACGGAGGCAGTTGGATTCTTAATACTAACGCCAGTATATACCAGGTGCCCAACGCCATTTGCCGCTGCGGCATCGATCACATTTTTGTGTTGGCTTAACCGGTCGTTATAATCATTTGTACTGACCAGTAATATCTTATCTACATTTCTGAAGGCGGCAGATAAAGACGCCGGATGATGGTAGTCGCCTACGCGGATAGCTATGCCATATTCCTTTAGCTTAATAGCTTTTGCTTCATCCCGAACCAGGGCACTGATCTGATCCGCAGGTACTCTTTTCAATAAATGCCGGATGACCGAACCACCCAAATGCCCGGTAGCTCCTGTTACTAAAATCATTGATTTACATTTTTGGTATTTAAGTGGGTAAAATTAGAGCAGGGCAGATATAAAATCGTCCGGGGTTTCATGTAGGAAACCGGTTACAGGCGTGAAACCAGGTAAAAAAATAATAACTTTGAGGGATGGAAACAATTAAACAACCTTCAGATCTGATTGAGTGCGGGAAAACCGGGCTGATCGCGATCAGGGACACCATGGTATTGTTGTCTGGCAAATGGAAGATTCAAATCATAGGTTGCATGATGGTGTATGGCACTATGCGCTTTATGGATCTGAGACGGAAAGTGGAAGGGATTGCGGCCAAAATGCTTTCCAAAGAATTACAGGAACTGGAACAGAATAAATTAATCAGGCGTAATGTAATAAACTCACGGCTGGTAACGGTGGAATATGAGTTAACCGAACACGGTTTGAGCTTACTAAAGCTAATCACCGAAATCAGGGCCTGGGGATTAGCTCACCGTCAGCACCTTTTTCAAAATAATAGCGCAGGCCAACCTGCAAACACCTGAATTTATCTGCCCACAATCTTTTTCGTTACAAATTCATTGAAAAAGGAATCCCTGTAAATACTGCCGATAGGGATTTCGTTGGCTCCTATGTATACCGTGTTATTATCCACAGAGCCAATATGCTTAACATTGATAATATAGGATTTGCTCACTCTCACAAACATATCTTTGGGTAATTGATCGTAGATAGTTTTGATATTCATGGCCGTAATAACCTTCTGATTTTCGCTGTGCATCACCACATAATCTTTCAGGCCCTGGATAAACAGTATGCTATTGAAATAGACTTTAAAAATTCTCCGGTCTGCTTTTACAAAGAAAAAGTCGTCTGCTACCTGCTCGATATTGTTATTAGTGTAATCCGCCTTGAATAACTTGGAGTAGGTATGGGCTTTTTCAACAGCCTTCTTAAAACGCTCTGGTTTTACGGGTTTTATCAGGTAGTCGATCGCATCTACTTCGTAGCTGTCGGTAGCAAATTCAGAATAGGCGGTTGTAAAGATCACAAATGTTTCTTTCGGAATGGTTCGCGCAAATTCAATCCCGTTAATTCCCGGCATTTGTATGTCGAGAAAGATTAATTCAACTGTATTTTTTTCCATAAAACCTGCTACAGCTTCAGGACTATTGAACGAACCTACTAAAACCAAACCATCTGTTTGATTAATCAGCATTTCTATGGCTTCTCTTGCCAATGGTTCATCATCTACAATAATACAGTTCATAAGTCTATACGCTTTACTATATACCGAAATGAATTTCTTCTTTTACAACACCGGGATAAATTCCTCACTTCACAACTTGATGGTTAAAGTTACGGAATATCTTTCTGAGTCATCCTCAACATTCAACGTATGTGCTGCCGGGAACAAAAGTTCCAGTCTTCGCTTAACATTCGTCAACCCCAATCCGCCCGTATTGCTAACAGATTTAAGCGCCGGTTTGGAATTAACGCATTTAAAGAAGAGCTCATTGTTCCTCACGTCAAAATACAGGTTTACATAAGACGATTTTGCCGCATCATTATTATGCTTTACTGCATTCTCCACAAACGAAATAAACAGCAAAGGAGGAATTTGCACACCGCTCAGATCGCCCTCTTTTGAAATCAGGAAATCAAAGCTATCCCGCCTTATTTTCTCCAGATTTAAAAAATCTTCCAGGAAATGAATGTCCGAAGTCAGTAACACCTTATCTCTTGCGCTGTCATAAAGCTGGTAACGAAGTAAATCGCTCAGCTTCATTAAAACCTGCGAGGCCTTATCGGGATCTTTCTTCGTCAGCACATTGGCATTGTTCAGCATATTAAATAAAAAATGCGGGTTGATCTGGTTTTTCAACTGTTCCAGTTCTGCATAAGCTTTCGACTGCTTCAGCTCGTAGATCAATTGCTTATCGACCATTCCCCTCTGAAACAGTTTTATGGAAGAAGAAGCTGCTAACAGCAGCAAGGTAAGGAAGGAAAAAAGTGGAATATTCAGCCCGTTTTCTTTATTGAAAGGGTTGACAAAATAACCACAGATAGCCACTATCACTATGATGCCCATCACAGACAAACAGTATGCAATATTTTTATTCCTGAACAACAGCTTTGGCACCAGTATATACATATTCACATAGAATAATATAATAAAATATAAAAATACCGCTATCGGCTCGTCAATTACGGATCTGCTGTTATACAA
>NZ_DATCRD010000289.1:0-5397 GCF_036569185.1 Chitinophaga sp. | reverse complement strand
GAAGATGGCTGCCCTGGAAGCAAAAGGCGTAAAAGTAATGCCGGTAGGCACCGGAAGTAACTACCTCACCGTAGATGCCATTAATGCAGCAGGTTTCAGCGACCGCGATATGGGGCTGCTAACAGCCCTGAAGGAGCAACTGATCTGGGTGGATCTTTCCGGTACCGCCATCACCGACAGTGCATTTGTTGCGCTTGGCCAGCTGAAGAAACTTACCCGGCTGGATCTGAGAAATACTGCCATCAAAGGCAATGGTATAAAAGAGCTGGGCAACTGCAGGGAACTGCGCTATCTTAATCTCGCCGGAACGGCGGTAAATTCCGAAGGATTGTTAGCGTTGCAGCAAAATAAAAAGCTGCAACAGTTATATGTGTACCAGGCAGGACTAACGCCCACTGCATTCCGGCAGTTACAACAGGCGTTGCCAAAGCTGATGCTGGATACGGGTGGGTACCGTTTACAACAGCTGGCATCTGATACCATTATTTATCATAAGGTAAGCGGGTAATGATGCCTGCCTTTGCTTGTATGCAACAGGCAGTGACAACAGCCATCCAGGCCCCAGCGATATCCGCTGCATCATCAGCCGTTTAATAAACAACTACGTGCAGGCATTGACGTTACTCATACCCCTGTACTGCATTCGCCAGCCGCAATGCAATTCTTTTCGCCAGGGATTTCGGGGACAGCACTTTCATATGTTCCCCGAATCCCAGGATCTCCCGTTCCAGTTCAAAGTTCAGGACCACTTCAATGCTCACGATAGTCCCATTCGCATCTTCCTTTAATATTTCCTGCGAATGATGCAGCGGCTTTGAAAGCACGTATGGTGCATGCTATGGATCCACCTGCAGCACCACTTTATGTACCGGATCTTTATCTGTTTTCGTAACGCCTATCAGGTTATTGTAATACTCATCAAAGGGCGTACCTTCCCAGGCGACGAACTTTTCCTTCGGCAACTCCTGAATGCTGATGATCCTGTCGAGCGCCAGGGTAACCAGTTGCGGCTGATGCTTATTCCGTGTGATCAGGAACCAGCGGTTCCGGTATTCTTTCAGAAGATAGGGATAACAGATGAATTCCCGGGCTTTGCTGGCTTTAAAAGACTTATACGCTATCAGCAGGGCCCTCTTATGCAGCGTTGCCTGGTAAAGCGGGTTAATATGGGATAACCCCATCAGGCGATGGTTATTTTCCAGCTGGATACAGTTCAGGTTCGCATCGGTCGATTTATACAGGTTGTTTTCCAGCCGCGCTATCATATCGCTCATATCATCAAAATAACTGAACCCGTTGAACTGTTTCAGCACCGCCACTATTTCCTTCATCTTATCCACGTCTCCGTTGTTAATGGGGGCGTTCGTAATGCTGTAGGCCGGATCGCTGTATGCGTAATACTTGCGGTCCTTTACTATAATAGGCGCATTATAACCCAGCTTATCACTGCGCATCAACTGGATATCCGCCTGAATGGTACGCTTGCTTACGCCGCTGCTGATACCTTCAAAATCATACAACACATCCGCTACTTTCTCGATGAGATCTTCCAGCGTCCACTTCCGGTAGCGGTTACGCAGGCATTCATCAATGGCCTTGTACCGGATCAAAGCCAGTTTATTGATGGACATACTAATTATTTGTACAAAGAAACGAAAATACTGCGCATTCTACCTGCGTAGTATTTTTTATCTTCAAGAAAATAAAAAATTAAATTTATGATAATCAATTAGTTAAAATTATTTCGAAAAAAATATTTTAGTACGCAGTTATATTGCGCAGATGTATATGCATCTTTGTTTCATCGGAAGCGGTCAAATAAATGTTACTTCATTCGATCCAAAAGAACATTTATAATTAACGCAGAAGATGGGAAAGCAGTAGTTCAATGGTTGAACACCGGATCCTGTAGTTTTAAAATTATCTTCAGGGTCAATTAAAGCTTACTTCCTGATTCCAATCCGGAGTTGCTGGTTCGAATCCGGCCTGCTTTACAAATCGAGGTCAATTGTTGCTTACTTCTATTTTGGTAAACAGCAACAAAATTATCTGGTTATTAAAAACAATTACAATGGACATTTTATTAAGAACAGGGTTAAAACAACAGGCTATTTACATTCTTGACACGGTGGTGAATACAGACACGCTGCATATCACACCGGCGGCGGGAATGCTGGTAACCAATCTTGCTAAACTGGGATTCGGCGTTACGGAAGATCTCCTGCATACGCTGAACCATACCTCCCCTGCTTACCAGGCCACTATCCTGGAAACATTCCGGGAAGTAATGGGTGTTAATACCAACTGGACCCCGCTGATAAAAGATTGGCAGGTGCCAACCAACGAATCGTTCATTGATCACTTTATCACTTTTTTCACCAATACATTCAAAGGCCGGGGCACTAAGCTCCAATGCGGCCATATTATTCCTGAAAATACTTTCCAGCTGGAAAGATATAACGGTTGTCCTTATTGCGGTACGCCGTTTGAATTCGGCGAACTGGAAAACATCGGCCAGGGAAGCAAGCTCCGTGTGCTGAAACGCTGGAACGACGAACTGGCGGCCGGATACATGGAAGACTTACTTACTTCCAAAACAGCGCTGGATGCCACCCAGATGGAATCCCTGAAAGCATTACTGTATATTTTTCCGCTACCGGCTGTAAAAATAGGTATGAAAGAAACGCTGGTGGCTGTTGTAGATGTGCTGATTGAAAAAGATGAAGCAGATAAAGCAGGAAAACTGTTTACCACGCCAACGGATATACTCCGTTACCTGTGGTACAAGCATACCGGCTTCCTGCAATTGGTTAAACCAGGCACTATTATCAAAAGGAAAGAAAAAAACCAGCGGCAGATTCACCCGGATATTTATCCAACCGTACAGGCAGTATCCGCAGAAGCGGCGCTGAAGCTGAAATACAACCGCCGGGAAGGCCTGATGGCGGCCAGGTGGCTGAACAGCCTGGAAATGGATGTTACAGCCATGTGTGAGATCATGCATCCGCAACGTAACATGTGGGTACGCTTTATCCGCGCCCTGCGCCTGCCTGAATTCAGCAAACGCGATGGCTTCGGAAAACTCCGCGAACTGCTGGACCGGTTCTACCGCCAGGATTATACGGTGTGGCAGGGACAGGTGGATCATTACCGCTTACGCTATGATGCCGCCAATACATTACAGCTGCTGCAACAACGCCCTGGCCTGTTTGCGCGCTCGCTGTTCGCCAATATGCTGTGGTTCGGCCCGGAAGAGGTGGTCGCCGCCTTCGGCAACATCACCCATAAAGTACCAGCCCGGTTGTTGCTTACGCTGCAGATGTACGCTGCATATTACTTCGATAAATCAACCACCCGTGCGGTAAAACCACTGGGTGGCGTGAATAAAAGCATCCCGGCTAACCGCCAGCTGAACATCTACGACGATGAACAGGTAAAACAAATGCAACAGGCAGTAACAGACCTTTGCATCTCCGCCATGAAGAAACGCTTTGCCGCAGTGCCTGTCGCTGCCAAAAGCATCTACATTGCACCGGAACTGTACAAAATACCACTGTCTATCGGCGACCGCAGCGAACAGGTGCAGGACCTGCCCGGCGCATTAATGGGTACCCGGTTTAAAGTGGAAGGCGATAAGATCATCCTGTTCATGCAATGGGGTAAAGGGTTACCTGCCCAGCACCTGGATATGGACCTGAGCTGCCGTATTGCCTACGAAAACCACACCGATACCTGCTCTTTTTCTTACCTGAAAACAACCGGGTGTATCCACAGCGGCGATATCCGTTCCATACCACATAAAGTAGGTACGGCAGAATACATTGAAATAGACATTCCTGTGCTGGCCAAAGCCGGCGCGCAGTATGTCACTTTCACCTGCAATGCCTTCAGCCAGGGCGCCATCGCCATGAACCTGGTACTGGGATGGATGAACAGTAAACACCCGATAACGGTATCCAAAAAAGGCGTGGCCTATGATCCGTCCTGTGTGGACCATATGGTGCGCATCACCGGCGGGTTAACCAAAGGGCTTGTATTCGGCGTACTGGACGTGGCAGCCCGGGAAATCATCTGGCTGGAAATGGCCTTCGATGGCCAGATCATTCAGGACCTCAGCACCGCCAATGTACGGGCTATCCTGAAAAAACTGGACAGTAAACTGAGCATCGGCCAGCTGCTGCAGGCAAAAGCCGAAGCCCAGCACCTGCAACCTGCTGCCGAAACAGAAGCCGACGAAGTGTACAACATGCAGTGGGCGCTGAACACCGCCGCCGTGACACAATTACTCATCGATTAATCAAAGAAAAACCCGGAATAGTAAGGTTCCCACTACATCGATTCATTACTCCTGAAAATCAATATATAATTAAATCATCGTAATCATCATAATCCTGAGTCAGACAAAATCCGCGTATCGCCGAAGGCGATACAGTTAAAACAACAGCAGCGCGGCCCCCGTGCTGCTGTTCACTTTGTGATTTAACACACTTTTTGCATCCTACCTCATCAATTTTCTGAAAATGGTGCTATATTCATTCCATTGTCATACATGGAGAGAAAGATTTTACTACTACTGCTACTGGTTGCACCTGCTGTAGGGTATGCCCAGCAAAAAGATACGGCAGACTCAACAGTCACTGTTTCAGCGCCCAAAGGATTTTTTGATAACATTAAGTATTACCTGAAACATACCAACGTAGAAAAGAAAAAGAAAAACGTGGACCTCAGCTTCATCGGCGGCCCCGTGTACACCCCCGAAACCAGCTTCGGCCTGGCCGTCATGATGGCTGCGCAATATAAAACAGATAAGAAAGACTCCCTGCTGCCCATCTCCAATGCGGCGATATACGCCTCCGGCGCTCTTACCGGGTTTTATGGCATCGGGATCAGCAACACCACTATATTTCCGCACGACCGGTTCCGGCTGGCGCTCAAAGCCTCTTTCAGCTCCAGGCCCAATAAATACTGGGGCATAGGCTATGAAGCCGGCAGCCATAAAGACGACTACACCGAATATGTGCAGCTCACGGAAAAATTACAGGCGGATTTCAGCGTAAACCTGAACGGCAACCTGTTCATGGGCCTTTGTACTCAGATCCAGAATGTACAAACCAAAAAACTCGATACCGCCGGTGGCAAGCCTCTTATGATACCGGGAAAAGTGCTCGGCATTGGCGCCGGCCCGTTTATAGTGTATGATACCCGCGACTTTATCCCGAACGCCTACAAAGGCATGTACGTACGACTGGGGTATCGCTTCTTCCCTTCTTTCATGGGCAATAAAGCCGTATTTTCACAGCTGGACCTGCAGTTCGACTGGTACAAACAACTCTGGAAAGGCGCCGTACTGGCTACAGACCTCTATGCAGAAGAACGCAGCGGCGATGTTCCCTGGAG
>NZ_DATCRD010000288.1:0-65933 GCF_036569185.1 Chitinophaga sp. | reverse complement strand
AACCAATATACCCAACCGGCATAAGTTCTATTATAACACAAGCTATGACGCTAACCGTTCATCCGGAAACCTGATCAGTGATTTTAATTTCACGGAAAGGAAGCTGACCAACAGGAATGGCCCTACTTGTGAGTATTTTATAAGATCCAGCTTCCCAACATCTACCCTCAATAACACAAGGGGAAGCAACGTTGGCTATTCTACTGTAACGGAAGTCTTCGGGGAGCCGCAGTCTGGAATGAAAGTATCTGAATTTTCTTATGATGCGACCAACATGCATCTCCCGGAATATCATGGTGGCATCACTATGAATTACTACAATATAGGGGCATCTGAAAAATACACTTCTGATATGGATTATTTGCGTGGTAGCCTTTTAAGAGAAATCAACTATGATTCTTCCGCCAGGAAAGTATCGCGCACTGATTACTATTATAATACCGGCAATCTTCAAAATGGCAATTATTTCGCTGCGAATATAATGTATGGTTACACTTTTCCTTATTGTAATTCGGTTTACTGCACCAGTTGTTGTAGTTCAGAGCCGCTTAACCAGGGCTACAGGCTCGTACCATCTAAAATCATCTGTCCATGGATTTATGAGGTTCAGCGCGTGGATTCCGTATTCGACTTGAACAATAACCGGAGTATCGTCAAAACAGTAAGTAGTTATTATGACAATGCCCAACATGGTCAGTTAAGCCGCCAAACTGAAGCAAATTCATTAAACCAGATACAAACTTCTTACTATAAGTATCCATTAGATTACACCATTACCGGAACACCGGCAACGCCAGAAGTTACCGGAATAAAGTATTTACAGAGTAATCATTATATCAGTAGCGTAATTGAAAAATATACCACACTGGGCTCTTCAACTGTAGCAGCATCCGTTACTACATATAAGCCGGACAAGCCGTTCCCGGACATCGCTTGGGGCTTTGATAGCCCAGACCCCGTTGCCAATTACACACCACTCACTGTAACCGCAGCTGCTGTGACAAAAGATAACCGCTACAAGCCATGGGTTACATTCAACAACTATGATAGCTATGGAAATATCCGGCAACAGGGCAAGGTAAATGACCTATCGGAAGTATACCTATGGGGTTACGATAACCAATATCCTGTGGCAAAAGTCGTTGGAAGTGATTATACTACAGTGGCTGCATTAGTGAATAATACTATTTTACAATCACCATCTACCGATCAGCAACTCCGGGATGAGCTTAACAAAATACGCACTGCTCTTCCAGGTGCCATAGTGAATACTTACACGTATACTCCACTTTTAGGGGTTACCTCTGAAACAGATGATCGCGGGTTGACTATCTATTATGAGTATGACATGTTGGGACGCCTGAAAGCAATTAAAGACCAGGATGGCAAAATTGTAAAGTTAATCCAGTATCAATATCGTGTTCCTATAACGCAATAATCTGATCTCAAAAAAACGAAATTATGTCAAAAGCAATATATATTATACTGTTATTATTATATTCTGGCGCTATTAATGCACAGACTCCTGTTGATATACCGAGAAGCGCAGCTACGCCTGTACCTGTACCAGCGAATTACAATAATGTACCTATCAATTATATAAGAACCTGGGAGCCTGGTATGCCGAGCGGGGATTCGGCTATTATAGCAGCTCCTGCCAGAACGGTAGTAGAAGTAAAGCAGACAACCCAATATTTTGATGGCCTTGGAAGACCTATTCAGGTTGTATCCAAAGGGGTTAGTCCTTTACAAAAAGATATGGTATTATCCACTATTTATGATCAATATGGAAGGGAACAATACAAGTATCTTCCCTTTATCTCGCAAAATGCTGCTGACGGAAAGTTTAAAATCGACCCATTTGCACAGCAGAAACTTTTTTACAGCAATACTTCGCTCATGCCTGGTACGGCTGGCGAAAGTGTATACTATGGTAAAACTGACTTTGAGGCGTCTCCCCTGAACAGACCATTAAAGTCGTATGCCCCGGGAAATAGCTGGGCCAAGAAAGATGCTACAACCGGTGAAAATGGCGGCAACCGTTTCATGCAAAACAGTTATGAAACCAACGGATCAACAGACTCCGTAAGAGTCTGGACACTGACAACTGGCAGTATCATTCCCACAAGCTCTTCGATATATGCTGCGGGTCAGCTCTATAAAAATTCTACAACCAATGAAATGGGCAACCAGATTATTGAATATAAGAATAAGGAGGGCCAAGTTGTATTAAAGAAGACACAGGCTCCTGTTGCCGGAACCGCCCACGTAGGGTGGCTTTGTACCTATTATGTGTATGACGACAAAGGTAATCTTCGTATGGCAATACCGCCCAAAGCAGTACAGGCAATTAGCGGAACCTGGATTATTTCAGCGGATGTAGCTAAAGAATTATGCTTTATGTACAGATATGATGGCCGTGGACGATTAATTGTTAAAAAAATCCCAGGCGCCGATTCTACCGAGATGATTTATGATGTACGTGATAGACTTGTATTCTCTCGGGATGGTAGAATGAAAGGTGCTTATTGGTTAGTTAATTACTACGACGCTTTAAATCGACCTATACAACTTCAACTATATACTGCTGCGACCGACCGAATTACGTTACAGAATTCCATGAATGCAATTATAAGCGGTAATCCAACTCCTAATTTACCTGCTACTGCGCTAACACCAGTGCTATATACTTACTATAATGATTATACATTTACCGGCAAACAAAACTATGCCACAGAAGATATTCTGAAACCACAGGCCGGTACGAATCCGTATTCCGAAGCCTTACCAACAACCCCCAGCAGTAAAACCAGGGGGCTTGTTACTGGAACCAGAACACGCATATTGGGAACTAACCAATGGTTAACCACCACGAACTATTACAATGATAAAGGCCGGATAATACAAACCTTATCAGACAATATTTCGGGGGGAGTGGATGTGATCAATAATCTATATGATTTTAACGGAAAGTTGCTAAGTACTTATCTTAAGCACAAAAACCCGCGCAGCACCACCATACCTCAGACTACTTTACTGACGATGATCAGTTATGATGCTTCCGGCAGGGTTACTTCAGTTAAAAAGCGTCTTAATGATGTGGTTGCAAATGAGAAAACAATTTCAGTGTCCACCTATAATGAAATGGGACAGCTGCTAACAAAGCGTCTTGGTGTTACCGCAACCGGGCAACTTGAAATGTTAAAATATGAATATAATATAAGAGGATGGCTCAAAGGAATTAATAAAGAATACGCCAATACTGATGGCAGTACCACCAATTGGTTTGGCCAGGATTTAATCTATGATTACGGATTCACACTCGGCACCCAGTTCAGTGGTGATATTGCAGGTGCACGTTGGAAAAGTAAATCCAATGGAATCGCAAGACTTTACAGCTTTGGCTATGATAAAATTTCCCGCCTGGCTTCGGCTAATTTCCTGGAAAGAAATGGTACAACCTGGGGGAAAACCAATATGGATTTCACGGTAAACAACTTAGCCTACGATGCTAACGGCAATATTCTTACCATGAACCAAATGGGTAAAAATGGCACTGCCGCCCCCTCGCTCATTGACCAGTTAACATACACTTATCGCAGTAACAGTAATAAACTGGCAAAGGTAGCTGATCCTATTAATACTTCCGCGGCTAAACTCGGTGACTTTAATAATGGCGTTAATACAGGTGATGATTACGACTACGACGCAAATGGAAATCTTATAAAGGATGAGAACAAAAAAATCACATTAATCCGGTATAATTTCCTTAACCTGCCTGATAGTATTGTCATAACAGGAAAAGGTAATATTGTGTACAGGTATGACGCCTCCGGTAATAAGGTAAAAAAGATTGTAACAGACGTTACAGGAGGTACGCCGAAAGTAACCACAACTGATTATATAGGGGGCTTTGTTTATAAGAATGATAGCCTGCAATATATCGGCCATGAAGAAGGACGCATCAGGGCCAGCTTTAAGACAGGCCAACCCGTGGCGTATAACTATGATTATTTTATAAAAGATCATTTAGGTAATACCAGGCTTGTTCTTACAGATCAGACTGATCTTAGCATGTATACGGCAACCATGGAAACCACCAGTGCCGCAACGGAATCAGCGCTATTTAGCAACATTGATAACACCCGTGCTCCCAAGCCAATAGGCTATCCTTCAGAGCAGGACACCGCTCAAAACCAGTCTGTTTCCAAATTGACGGCCCTGAATGAAGGAAAGAAAATTGGTCCATCCCTGGTTTTACGGGTTATGGCGGGAGATACCTTCCGGATTAAGACCAATGCTTTTTACAAATCCATTGCTCCTACAGAGAAAAAGGCAGATGTTCCCTTACCGGAAAACATGGTGGCCGACCTGGTGCAGGCATTTAGTGGATCTACGGAGTCCAATGGCACGCATGGGATATCAGCATCTGGTTCATCTATGCCGCTTAATAATGACTTTTATAATACCGATTATCAACGCCTGAAAGAGAAGGATTCAGATCCGGCTAAGATAGACCGGCCAAAGGCGTATTTAAATTTTGTTTTGTTTGATGATCAGTTTAAATTAGTGGATGAAAATAGTGGTGTAAGGCAGGTTAAAGCTGAACCTGATCAGCTGCAAGTATTGGGACAGGATGAAATGGTAGTTTCAAAATCTGGTTTCCTGTATGTATACACCAGTAATGAGAGCCCGCAGGATGTGTTCTTTGACGATGTAACTGTTGCACTGGCGTCTGGTCCGTTGTTGGAGGAGACACATTATTATCCATTTGGGTTGACTATGGCAGGGATTAGTTCGAATGCATTAAAAGGAACTAACTATCCGGAGAACCATTTGAAATATAATAGCAAAGAACTACAAAGTATGGAGTTCGGAGATGGCTTTGGATTAGATTGGTATGACTACGGAGCAAGGATGTACGATGCCCAGATTGGCAGATGGCATACGCTTGATGCAAAATCTGATTCAATGAGAAGATGGTCGCCTTATAATTATGGATTTGATAATCCAATGCGTTTTATTGAGCTTGAAGGAATGGCGCCTTCAGAATCCAATGATCCTCCTTGGTGGAAAAAATGGGCTGATTTTTTTGGCTTCGGATTTGGCCAGTCTCATAGTACAGAAGCACAAGCCGAATATGCAGATAGACGCGAAAGATTGAGTGTTGTTAGCCAAACCATGAAAGAAGGTTATGAGGACGTAAGCGAAGGAGCTAAATACCTACCTGGAGGAGGATTCTTAATAAATGCCTCTCAAGGGAAAGCTGGAATGGCTGCATTAAGTTTAGGAACAGAAATTTTAGGAGGTAAGGTAGCAAGTACATTGGGGAAGCTAGCTCAGGGAGCACTAAGAGGAATTGGAGGAGAACTTTTGGAAGGAATTTTGAAAAAGGTGTCGAACCAGATGAAAGCACTTGATGGTGAACATATCGGGGCTGCAATAGGAGATATTCAAGGTAATCCAATAGTAATAAATGGAAGGGTTTATGACCATCTTGATGAAGTGAGTAATGCATTGAGAGGTGTCGGAAATCAAATAGAAAAATTAAATAAAGCGATTGGCTCCGGGCAACTCTCTGATGATGTATTGAAAGCAGCTCAGGGATTGAGGTCACAATTGCAGAAAGAAAAAGATAGGATTAATAATTTACTTAATAAAGCTCGTGAAGAAATAGCAAATTAAATATATGAGTATAAAGCGTATAGAAGAAACAATTAAAGGTATTTATAACGATGATCTGAAATTGTATGATTATTTGTATGATCTGGCTTATAGCCACCTTGATGATTTTTCATATTTACCCATTTATGAAAAATTTCTAGAAGACAAAAGAGCCGATATTAAAAGTATTGCAATTAAGGCCATTCTCTTCATGCTGAAAAGTAAGGATGACAGATACAAGGAAACCGCAATTAAATATTTATCTGATGAACATGAAGATGAGGACCTGAGGATGACATGCGCGTCTTCTCTTGCTCAGGCTTATATTGGATCTAATGATGCAAGGCTTCTAAAGATATTCTATAATATTTCCTTTAATCCAGTTGAAAATGATTATCTCAAAGCAACTTGTTTTGATGCTATGATGGGTGTTATAGGCGTTACAAGCAAAGAGCTATTTGAAAGAAATCGAGGAGTCGTAGAAAAATTCTCTGAGATTAATACTCAACTATATAATCGCGAAATTGATAAAATTAGATTCTTAATTGGTATATAACAGTATCTATCTATAATAGATATAGTTGATAATTAAGGGAAAATTTCTTATTCCCCAAACAATCAAGTTGCGCTTCTTAGAGTCAAAATTTTCGCAATACCTAAGGGGAGCTAATTTAAAAAAAAAAAAAACTTCCTAATAATTGGGTTAAATGCTAGGAGATACGGTTGCCAATGAATGGAATATTTGAGTAAAATAGTTAGCTAAAAATACAGATTAATGAAAGGAATAGCCACCGCAACTGGTGGCTATTCCTCTTTGTAAAGTAACTAATTACGCAGTTTAACTGATCAAAATTTCCCAAAAGTATGACTCTTATTGTTGCTCGTCAAGATGGACAAAATATTGCTATAGTTAGTGATACAAAGTTGACATATCCAGATCATGAAATCAAACAACGAAAAACTGACCCTAGTGAAGGAGTCATAAAGACTGTGATTATCGGTAAAAATCAATGTATTGCTTTTGCGGGTGAAATTGATTTTGCGGAATCGGCACTCAAAAGCATAGGGAGTATGGCAACAGACGAGCAAATAATTGATGTTCTCAAATATTATCATATCTTATCTGAAAATAGGACGGAATTTCTCTATTGCACAGGTAATCCTGTTTTAATTTATGAATTTAAGAATAATAAGTTTGGGCTAGTTCCTAATTGCTACCTGGGAGATAAAAATGCATTTGAGATTTTTCAGGCATATATGATGGACAAGTTACCTTCAAAAAATCAACAAGAAGACTATGGCAAAAGACAAGTTGACGATCGTGAAAATACCTCCAGTCCCGTTTTGGAAATCAAAGATTTTTATCTTTCAATTGTTCCTTCGATACCAAGCTCAATATTGTCCAAAATGATGGATCTATGGATTATGTAATTGAAATGGGAAATGTCCAATCTGTCGGTGGATTCAAAGTGTCTGTAGGATTTAATAATGGTGCTTTTAATTTTGTTAGGTATAATAGGATATACCGTGGCAATATTAGTTTATTGGGAGATGGTGAACATACTATTGGACATGGAGATGCTTCTGAGGGTGCATATTCTGTGCATTTTTTTGAAGGGGCAAGTAACTATAAAAGCGTAGCACTACATATTAGACAAGCGCAGTTGGGTATTTTATATCATCGTAATGATAATGGGTTACTAAAATCGAACCTTTCCAAATATGATGAGATTGATTTTATTGATAATGTATTAAGTAAATACCAAATCCCGGTTCAGGTTTTAACCCAAGATAGAGTACGTAAGTACCTTTCAGAAGGTAAAAAATACTTTGATGCAAAAAAAAATCGTAAATCGTCAGAACTATTTGGGCAGTCACTAATACATGCAACAGGAAAAGAAAAAGCAGTGTCATTATTTTATCTTGGGTTAGCTCAACTTAATATGAATAATCGCAATATGACCATGTTTTGTTTTAATGAAGCCGTAAAGATTGACCCAGCGATAAAAACTAGCATTACAATTGCCTTTCAAAATAAGACCCATAAATAACTGTGAATTCTATGTAATGATTTGATTAACAGATAATTACGTCTTATTTATGTGAAAATATCACTTCTTTCAATTACATTTATTTTCATTTATTTGCCTAATGAAATGCTGAACTACACCACATTTAAGGAAAATCAGCTTGTTTAATTTTAACTTCTTACCCCCACCTAATATGATGATGACTATCAAAGAGATCGATGAAAAGATCACTCATTACCAAAGCGAAATCGCCATGTGTGCCGATGATCTTAAAGTTTACAACGCTCTACTCGGTAAGAAAATCAGCTCTAAGAAAAAACACGAGGTTGAACAAAGAAAAATGACTACCGAGTTTTTTAGTTTTGTTACAACTTCCTATATTGACTTACTCAGTAGTTATAAGAATTTCAAAAGATCGAAACTGGACTGGGAAAAATTCTTCAACCTTAAAATCTCCTACCTGATTATTTACGAAACCATCAATACCTACCACCAATTTAAAAAGGAGCTTTTTTTCTCAGTCAACCAAGAAAAGAAAGAAGAATTTCAGAATTTTTTCCGAATGCTCAATGATGAACTTACCGAATTTAAAGAGAAGTACGATTACGACCGAATCATGCCAAAAATCAGGAACAAGTCCACTGCACATTACGACAAGAATTTCCTCGTTTATTACAACAGTTATGAGCTTCTTGAACCCGTCAATGGAAAAGAAATTATTCGTGACTTTTTATACTTTATCAACCCACTTCATTATTTTATTTATGCTATGATTGAGGGTGAGGTGGATATGATCCTATTTGTCAATAGCTGGTTTTCTTAAACCGTGTGTCATTTCATTATCTGACTTTTTAGGCTGATAAAGTAGAATAGATATAAATTAAATTGAAACGGTTTTGTATCTAAAATGTACCTTCGCTTATACAGGTATTAAAGATTAACTCTTCCGTGACTGAAGTGGCTATGTTTACGGATGGATTGCAAACGGTCGCCCTGAATAATGCAGAAATGAATGTACACCAACCATTTTTTATAGACATGTTTAAATCCGTACGTATGGCCGCTCAGGAAGAGCATATCACGATACTCCATCACAAGTTGGAAACCTATTTGGGGAGTCAGATAATCAATAACAGAACAGATGATGACAAAACCCTTTTTCTTGCTTCAAGATTAAACAATGATAACCACTTATAAAGGAGCAGATGGTGTTCGCCTTTATACTATCGGCAATGAAATAGGAAAAGGTGGTGAAGGACATGTATTTGAGGTACGCGAATCGCCTGCTATATTATTGAAAATTTATACGGAGGAACTGGCAAGCGATAAAATGGATAAGCTCCGTTACATGACCACGATGCGGCGGCCTGCTATATACCGGTTTGCCGCATGGCCACTGGACCTGGCCATTCATAACGGAAGAGTAGAGGGATTTGTGATGAACAAACTAACGGGTTATGTGCCGCTGCATATGTTGTTTAATCCCATGGACCGTAAGAAATTATTCCCTGACAAAGGATATAATTTCTTGGTACATGTAGCCCGGAATCTTGCTACTGCTTTTCATTCTCTGCATGTGGAAGGATTGATCATCGGAGATGTAAATGAAGGGAATATCCTGGTAAACCCGCAAGGGATGGTTGCGTTTATTGATTGTGACTCTTTTCAGATAAAAAACAAAGACCATTATTATTTCTGTGAGGTGGGTGTACCCCGTTATACACCGCCGGAACTGCTATCCGCAAAAAGTTTTAGTCAGGTAGTGAGAACTGTTAATACGGACGCCTTTTCACTGGCGATCTTACTTTTTCAAATCCTCTTTTTAGGTAGACATCCCTTCGCTGGTCGTAATAATTCGGCTGAGGATTTTGATGAAGAGCGCGCCATCCGTGAGCAGGAATTTGCATATTCCCTAAAAAAGCAATATAAACGGTTATTACCACCATTGAATAGTTTTGATATCGCTGATCTCAGTGACGGACTGATCACACTATTCCATCGTGCTTTTGAAAACCAGGACCAACGGCCTTCGTCGAAAGAGTGGATGGTTGCCTTGGATATATTCAGTAAAGATATTATTACCTGTGGGAAAACTAAAATACATACCTACCCAAAAACGATGGAGAATTGTCCATGGTGTGATTTTCAAGCGAAGAAAGGAATTGTTTATTTTCTGGACGACAGTGAGCGAAATATCCTTGCCGATAATCAGGAATTTGCGATGTTCCTCAACGACATCAATACAGAAAAATTATCACTAGAAAAATTTAAGGTAAGGTATTTACATACACCGTTGACTCAGGGGAAAATTGATCCGCGTTGGTATCGGTATCGTTGGTTGCATCTGTTAACGGCTTTTGTCGGTGGGGCTATCATTGCTGCTTTTGCAGTAATACATTCGGCTTTCGTATTGCTTGCGATTATTTTCCTGGCGATGTATCATGTTAAGTCTCCCTTTCGCCGTAAAATAGAGCGGGAACTAGAGAGAGGAATCGGGTTGATCCAGGATATGAAAAAGCAGCAGTTGACCATTGTAATGGAGTATGATCATCCCAAAGAGCTCAAACATTACCGCGATGTACAGGATGCCATTAATGCATCTATCAAAGAATACAAAAAGTTGCCGGACCCCTACCTGAAAGAACGGCGGTTGGTTGAAGAAAAGTGGTATCATAAACAGCTGTCCCTTTATTTAGCTGGATTTTTAATTGTTGATTTCGAGATACCTTCTTTGTGGGCGGCCAAAAAACAACTCTTGTATGATAATGGGATCCTTACTGCTGCAGATATCAGCAGGTTGAATAAGATAAAAATAGCAGGAATCGGCCCCAAAAACATGCAAATCCTAATTTCCTGGCAACAACAGATGGCGAATGGATTTGAATATAAACCAGACTATGAACAAATCAATAAAGAGCTGGCTAAGCTATCACGGGAACTAGCCATACAGAAAGCCAGTATGGAAAACAGTATCCGACAGTTGTATGTCGGTCTGAAAGTACATAAAAACAGTATCTTAAACCGGCAGACCTTCCTAGCGCAGAAATATAATGAGATAGATACTGCCATCTCAAGAAATACTTTTTTTGCAGATGAATTAAAGCAACTACTCAGATATTACTGATATATGGTAACGAGCATCTCTGAAAATAAGCCAGGATGAGGCGGCTCTTTTCCCTTTCTCACCAACCAGGGTTCTGAATTATTTTTTTATCCCTGTCCAGCTCATATTGACTAATAGGCCACCAGTAATAAGACGGCATAAACAGGTGCGGTGTCATGGTTGCTACCCTGTTGTAAAAAGCATCTCCATCCTTGCTGATATCCATGCCATGCATAGTACCCATTACCTGTGGTGCAATTTTCCATCTGCGAATATCAAAAAAGCGGTGCCCTTCATAAGCCAGTTCTACTTTTCTTTCCGCCCGGATCTTTTGACGCATTTCATCCTGCCCGCCCGGTAATGGAAGACCAGCGCCATATTGCGGAATACCTGCCCGCTCGCGGATCATGTTGAGATACCTGACAATATCAGGATTCCCCGGGGTATACTCATTGAGCGCCTCCGCATAGTTCAGGTAGATCTCCGCCAGCCGGAATAAAGGAGCGGGCCTGTCCTGCCGCTGTCCATTACCTCCCGAACCTATATTAGTGGTGGGGCCTACATTTTTCCGGACCAGGTAACCGGTTTTCGAAAAATCCGTTGGATGCCCGTTTCGCCCGTTAGGCCCTGAAACGAAGAAGCTGACAGGCGCGGGCGATTGCATTGTACCGCCCTGCCATACACTATTGTTATAAGTAACATCCCTGTAAAACCTCGGCTCCCTGTTTATGTACATATTGAAAATCTTCTCTCCGTTTACGGTGGTAAAACCAGTTTGGGAATATAAGGGCGATTCCGAAGGCAGCTTACCATCTGACATAAAATAAGTGTCTATCATTTCCTGTGTTGGCCCGATGCCGCACCATCCGCCAGCCTGCCTGGGCATGCAATGTACATCCCATTGGCTTAATCCATTCCCTTTACGGACGAATATCTGTTCATTGTTCCATCCCTGGAAAAAAATTCCCTCCAATGTTTTTATTACATCGCCCGACGGGTCTTTATACAAACCGTAAATGTTCAGATCAATGACCGCCTTTGCAGCATCTGCAGCCTTTTTCCATTTTTCAGCATCCTTCACCGGCGAGATCAGCGGGGCGCCTTCAGCACTCTTGAAGGAAGACAACAGCGCGTCTGTATTCCCATTGTACAAAGGACTTGCAGCGTATAACAGCAACCGGGCTTTGACAGCTAATGCCATCCCCTTCGTAGCCCTGCCATATTCGGCATCGTTTGGCTGTCCGTTTCTCTGCGGAACCAGCGGCAGCACCCCGGCGGCTTTATCCAGTTCGCTTACTACGTAATTAACGCAGTCGTCATACGTACTTCGCGGAAGCTGCATATTGCCGGCCGGAGCATCCGGAGCAATAACATCTTCTCCCAATAAAATCACAGGGCCATACTGGCGCATGAGGCAGAAATAATAATAGGCCCTGAGGAATCTTGCTTCTGCCTTGTACTGGTCTATAAGCTGCTGACCACTTAGGTTGCGTATTTCGTTGTTTTCGTCTATATGATTGATGAAGTAAGTGGCTGAACGGATAGCCTGGTAATAAGAGCCCCAGTATTCAAAGGAGTTGTTGGCAGGACTAAGGTTACCAATGTTGATCTGGTAATTGGAAGAGCCAGACCAGGTAAGATCCGCTTCATCGCTCGTTCCTACCCAGGGGAAATTATGGATAGCTTCCCATTCATCCGGCACATAACTGTATACACTGGCAAGAAATTGTTCTGAGGTGGCTTTCTTTTTAAATACTTCTTCCATAGTGATCCTGTCATCAGGCACCTGGTTAAGGAATTTCTTGCAGGAGGTGAAGCTTAGTATGCCGGCAGCTAAAAGTAATATATTGATCCTGGTATATCGAAGCATAGTCATTGTTTTTCTGTTTGCAGAGAATAAGTTGTCAGAAGTTACATCTCAGGCCGAGGTTATAAGTCTTCAGCAGCGGGTATTGCGACCCCCTTCCATCGCCCAGTTCCACATCCCACAGCTTAAAACCACTGAATGTAGCCAGGTTATACCCGATGAAGTAAACATCCAGTGTTGAAATGCCCAGGCGGGATAACCATTTGTTTTTACTTAATTCATAATTCAGCTGAAGGGTCTGCAACCTCAGGAAAGCCCCGTTCTTCATCCACCAGGTACTTCCTTCATAGTTCATATTATCAGCTCCATAAGTGATCCTTGGATAGAAGGGATGGGGATTCGGATTGTCGGGCGTCCACCTGTCTGTTATCTGCGCCAGCAGGTTACCACGTTCACCGCCATATGTAAATGGCCGGAAGCCGTCGCCATACAGCGTTATATCCACATTCCCGATCCCTTTGAACCATGCCGCCAATGACCAGTTTTTCCACCCGATAGTTGGTCCGAAACCATATACGATTTCCGGCATGCTTCCATTACCAATAGGAGCCTGGTCATAAGAGTCGATCTTACCATCTTCATTCATATCTTTATACTTAATATCCCCCGGTTTGTTGGTGCCAGGCTGGAAGGGGCTATGGGAAATTTCATCTTCCGATTGGAATAGTCCCAGAGCAATATAACCGAACCGCTGCCCCAGCTTTCGCCCTATACGCTGTTGCCAGGGATAAGGCCAGGGAGCATTGGCATCATCTATCACCGTAGCCCGGTTCCAGGTTATATTTCCGCGGAATCCCAGCCTGAAGTTACCTACCTGTTTATTTATCTCCAGTGTGGCGTCTATTCCTTTGTTATTTACTGCGCCCAGGTTGGCGTAGGGCAGATTGGTGATCCCTGCAAATTGGGGGATGTCGCCACGCTGACGGAATATACCACGTCTTTTTTCCTTGAAAAGATCTGCCGTAAATGAGATCGCATCATTCCAGGTCCTGAGCTCGATGCCCAGGTTGTATTTTTTTGCTCTTTCCCAGGTAACATCTACCGCGTAATCACCGAAATTCAGTCCGCCTATTGAATTGTTGATATTGTTCTGTCCATAGTCATAACCGCCGGCGCCCGCAACAGTGGCGATATAGGCAAATCTTCTTCCACCAATATTACTGTTTCCCACTTCACCATAAGAGAACCTTAGTTTCAGGAATGACACAGCATCTTTAATTCCTTCAAGGAATTTTTCCTGGGAAACCACCCATCCCAAACCGAAAGAGGGGAAAAAGCCAAACCGGCGATCTGGTGCAAAAGTTTCCGATCCATTGTAACCGAAGTTCATTTCTGCAAGATACCGGGTATCATAAGCATAGGTAGCCCTTCCTGCAAGGCCAACATACCGGTATGGAATAGAGCTGATGAAATCTCCCGCAAAAGCATCTATCCTGTCTGATTGATTATATAGCAGCATTCCGGTAACCAGGTGCTTGCCGAATGAACGGTTATAATTGATAGCAGATTCGAGATAGAATTGCCGTGACCCGCCGTTTTCACGGTTATAACCCAGGTAATTTGTACCTATCTGTGTTTGTATGAATTGCAGGTTCCCCTGCCCATCTCTCCCGGTTGCGAGATAACCATCTACTGATTTACTCCTTGAAATATTATGTCCGTTGTTATTATCGAACGAGAACATACCGGTAATTGAAAGGCCGTTGGTTATAAAGTCGAGGTTTTGCGTAACACGGATGTTACTCCACAACTGGCTGTTGAACCTGGTGGAATACCCCGACTGTGTTAGCATAGTGTAAGGATTGGCCATATCGCCTGTTCGTACCTGCGAAAAATAGCCATTCGAATATTTGACAGGAATTGAGACAGGAGGCATTACATAAGCTGCGTTGAACACAGAGCCGGTAGCGCTACCGGGGTAATTACCATTGCTGATCCATCCGGATGCCCCAAAATCCACTTTGGTAGTTTTAGTAACGTTTAATGTAAGGTTGGAGGTAAAGTTATACCTGTTAAATTTTATGGACGAATTATACCTGGCTAATTCGTCCGTTTTAAACATACCTGTTTCATCGTAATAACCAATGGACAAGTAATATTGAGCTTTATCAGATCCTCCGTTAGCATTGACCCTTACCCTTCGGTTACTGCCATATTTATTAAAGATGGCGCTGAACCAATCTACATCCGGCGACAGGTCCGGATCAGATTTGTCGGCGGTTTTTTGGATCCTTTCCTGTGAATACCTCGGCAACGGATCGTTAGGATTACTGTTTTTATATGCTTCATTCGAGATTTCCAGGTAGGTAACCCCATCTGCAAATTTCGGCAGCCTGGTAAATTCTGTTCGTCCATAATCTATTTGTGCATTGATGGTTGTTTTTCCCAGCTTTCCTTTTTTTGTTTCGATGAGAATAACGCCGTTAGCCCCCCTAACACCATAAACAGCAGTGGCTGATGCATCTTTAAGAATAGTAAAGCTGGCGATGTCTTCAGGATCTATATTGTTAAATGATCTTTCTACCCCATCTACCAGTATCAGCGGCGAGCTGCTGGTAAACGTAGAGATACCCCTGATATAAATTTCAGAATTATCAAAACCTGGCTCTCCGCTCCGTTGCACGCCGATAATACCGGCTACGCGACCGGCAACCAGGTTGCTGAGATTAGCGACCGGCTGTTTTAATTCTTCAGCGGTAATAGTGCTTTGCGCCCCGATGGTCGTTATTTTCTTTTGCTTGCCATAACCAACAACAATCACTTCATTCATTTCGGAATGATGCAGGTTTAAAACTATATTGACTATTTTCTGATTTTTGATAGCTGCTTCCTGGGTATCATAACCTATATAACTGAATACAAGTGTTTTACTGTTTTCGGGTACAGACAACTGGTATTCGCCAAGCGAATCCGTAGTAGCGCCCATTGTTGTGCCTTTCACGACTACTGTGACCCCGATCAGGGCTGTTCCCTGGTCGTTTGTAACCTTCCCTGTTATTATCTGGTTAATCCTGGAACCGGGATCGGCAGTGGAACCGGTATTCTTACCGGCTGGTTTGATCAGCAGGCTGCTGTTATTGTATTCATAGATAAACGATTTCTCCCTGCGTAATTGCTCTAACGCGGCATCCAGCGGCGTATTTACAAAGTTTACGGAGATCTTATCCTGCACGTTGATGCTTTCGTCAGAATAGTATACCGTCAGATTGGTTTGTTTTTGAACGGCTTTAAAGAAATCTTTCAGTGTTATGCTTTTGCTTATCACATTCACCCGGAACCGGTCGGGGATTTTGTTTTGGGCTTGCGCCAGACCGGACAGCATCATCATAACCAGGGTTAATCTTAATATGCCCTTCATGTGGAATTGGATCATTGGCAGTTGATTTTTACTGACTAACTATTATAAAGTTCAACAGGAAATACTTTTGGGTGACCTCGTCATCAACTTTTTTATTTTTACCCGGAATGTGGAACTAAATCGTTTTAACTATTATCTTTGATTGTCACCCAGCGGAATAAATCAGGACATCATGTTTTTCAGAAATAATATTCCTGGTGGCTCCACGTATAGAACAACCAAAAATCTTTCAGGTATAAACGTCAACTGTTACTGATCTATGCAGGACGATCAAATGCTAATACAAGAACTGAAAAATGGTCAGGCAAGTGCTTTGCGGTTACTTCATGACCGATATGCACGTTTTTTATTTTTCACTGCCTTCCAGATACTGGGATCGGAAGATGAGGCGAAAGATGTGGTGCAGGATTTCTTTACAGACTTCTGGCAGAAGGAACGGTATTTTGATGTACGGGGAAACGTTAAAAGTTACTTTTTCCAGTCGGTCCGCCTGTTGTCGATCCGGGTACTGGACACCAAAAAGAACAGGGCAACCATAGTTCGTAACATTATCGATACCAATACACCTTTGTACCAGGTTGATCCTGCGGAAAACAGCCAGATCAGGATGGAGTTTACAAAGGCGGTAAGAGGGCTCCCCCCGCAACAGGCGAGGGTATTTGATATGGCGTTCATGGCTGGTAAGAAAAGAAAAGAGATCTCTGCCGAACTGGGTATCAACTCTAATACTGTCAAAACCCATCTTGCCGATGCGCTCAAAACCCTGAGAAAAAAACTGATTCATTTGCGATAGCAAGTCACCCATTTTCCCACCTCAATGAACTTAATATAGTGGAAACCGATAATTCAGATGACATGGATCTACATCAGCTCATGATAGAAAAGCTTTCAGGAATTATCAGCCCGGAAGATGAACGCCTGCTTACACAGAAGATGTTGGAAGATAAGGAGCTAAGAAGGCAATGGGAGGAGCTGCAGCGGACTATTCCAATCTCCGGGACATTGCAGTACAACCTGGATGAGTCCTGGGAGGAAATTTCCGGCAGGGTGCAACGGTCAAAGAAGCAACGCAGCAAACGGTTGATGTTTGCCGCCGCCCTGCTGGCTGGTATATTGATAGGTGGCTTTGTTCTCATAAAACCAGCGCACAGGCAGCTTGTGGCCAGTAAAACAGCGGATGCGCCATTGTCGGGCGGTTTGCATTTACAATTAGCCGGCGGAAAGGTCATTGATCTTTCACAGGCCGGCGCCACCAATGCCGGTGACGCTCAGCTGGCGAATGATACAACCACCAAAACCCTTAGCTATACTGATAAAGGCGCTGATGTAAGTATGAACAAACTATGGGTGCCCCCGGGGTTGGACTATACGTTAAAACTTTCTGACGGCTCGGAGATCGTTATAAATTCTGCAACGGAAATATGGTTTCCATTCAGGTTCGCGGACGCTGCCCGTACCATCAGGATCAGCGGGGAGGCCTATTGCAAAATTGCCAGGGATGATGCAAGGCCGTTTATTGTAGAATTACCGGATGGAGCGCGGGTAGAAGTATTGGGAACCACCTTTAACGTTAACACCTACGAACCAGGCAGGCAGAAAGTATCGCTTGTTAATGGTGCTGTAGCGCTTAAGAGCGTATCAAAAAAAGTGGTGCTGCAACCGGGACAGCAGGGTAGTTATGTTGCAGGACAGGATGAAATGACCGTTCATTCTTTTAATCCTGATGAACTGGCATGGATAAACGGTCAATATGTGTTAGATAATGCGCCGATCAGTGAACTGGCAGCCCTGCTAACACGCTGGTTCAATACGCCTGTACAGCTGGATAACGCCGATCTTGCCGCCAGCAGGCATTTTACAGGCATTGTCTTTAAAAACAGGCCCATTGGCGAATTCCTGGATATCCTGTGCGCTACTGCCAACTGTACGTATTACTATAAAGAAAGAGTATTGCATATCAGGTTGAATACGAAATAAAAAAGCGCGGGTTCCGGTTAATAATAAATAATAATTTCATCAATACAAGAGCGTAAAAAATGGATCAGATCAGGAAAAGTTGTATGGCAGCGATGATAGGCGTATCACTACTGCTTTCATTATCTTCTTCAGCCTACGAACGTAGTCCAAAGATTGTTAACATCGTGAACTTTATCCGTTTACTGGAACCACGGGATGCCAATATCACAGAGGATGTATTGTTCCAGACAGTTGTAAAACAAGTTGGGATAATGCGGCAATTTAAGCTGCCAGGCACCTTTTTGCTGCAATATGATGCATTAATGGATCCACGGTATCAAAAGCTGTTGGCAAGCCTGCCAAAAGACTCTTTTGAAATTGGCGGATGGTGGGAGATACCACAGCCACTGGTCGAAAAGGCCGGCTTAAAATGGAGAGGGCGTTATCCCTGGGACTGGAGGGCCAATATCGGTTTCTCTACCGGTTATACGCCGGAGGAACGCGAGAAACTGATTGATGTTTATATGGCGGATTTCAAAAAGATCTTTGGCCGTTACCCCGCAACGGTGGCATCCTGGTTTATTGATGCCCACAGCCTGAATTATATGTATGAGAAATATCACATAGTTGCTTCAGCCAACTGCAAAGACCAGTATGGAACCGATGGTTACACTTTATGGGGCGGTTATTGGAACCAGGCATATTATCCAAGTAAAATTAATTCCTATATGCCTGCGCAGCATGCTGAGCACCAGATCCCTGTTCCGGTTTTCAGGATGCTGGGAAGCGATCCTGTGAGGCAGTATGACAACGGTGTGGGTACGCAACGGCAGGGCGTTGTAACACTGGAGCCTGTTTACCGGTTCGGAGGAGGCGATGCTGCCTGGGTTAACTGGTTCTTTAAAACATTCACTGAAGATGAGGCATTAGGATTTAACTATACACAGGCTGGGCAGGAAAATTCTTTTACCTGGGATGCCATGGCCAAAGGCTTCGAAATCCAGCTGCCTTTGATAGCGCAGCTACGGGCAGCCGGGAAGCTCAGGGTGGAAACACTGGAGCAATCAGGCGTATGGTTCAAAAAAAACTATAAAGTAACACCGTCCACTTCGTTTGCTGTCACTAAAGACATTGAAGGCAGTGACCTGAAGACGCTCTGGTTCAACAGCCGTTTTTACAGGATCAATATATTGTGGGAACATGGCAACCTTCGTATCCGTGATATTCATTTATTTAATGAAGCCTTCCCCGATGTTTATACTACACAGGTCGCAACATCCAATGAATGCAGCTTCTTTACATTACCCTTCGTTGATAGCTATTTATGGAGCAGCGGCAGCCAGGTTGCCGGGTTGCGGCTGAAAGCACTTGTAAACGGGAAAGAAGTTTTATTAAAAGGTGGTAACCCGACATTTACCCAGAGCGGCGGTAGCAAGGTGCATATTTCCTGGCCATTAACCACTGTAAACGGATCGCTGGAAATGGAGTTGAATGAGAAAAACATTACCCTCAGGCTGCTTGGCAATAAAACCCTGGATTGGTACCTGGATTTGAACACTGCTTCTGCGGTTAAATTACCATTTAATAAGATCGATCCACAACAGGTTAATTGCAGCTTCGAAGGAATGAATTACAGGATTAAGGCAAAGAAAGGAACTTTTTCAAAGCAGGGTAGTGAAGCCTCACTGCGGGTTAAGCCGCAAATGAATGTTATGATGCTGGATCTATAAACAGGACAGCCTTCTCTTTTTGTTAACCCCGTTACCAGGAAGAATATCAGCGGTTGATATTTTTGGATATCCAGATGGCTCCATTTTTTGTTACCAGCTTTTCCAATTTTCCATTGGCAGTCAATTCATCTAAAATCCTTTCGCTTTCAGCCCTTGGGGTTCCTGTTAGCTCTGTAAATTCTTTGGCTGTCAGTGAATGATAGGTTGAGAACAAAGCAGGCCAGCTTTTATCGTATGGGGCTTTGGGAATACCTGAATGGATTTTTAGTAAAGCGTTCTCATAAGCGCTATAAGGTTTCGAGCCATATACCATTTCAGTTTTTCCTGTTGTATCAGCAAAGAAAATGGTGGGAAAACCTCTTACTCCTGATTCCCTGGCTAATTGCAGGTCTTTATTAAAAAGTTCTTTTGCGTCACCTTCATAATCCTTTTTAAATTGAGCAATGTCCAGCCCAACATTTTTGGCCGCTAGTTCCAGGTGCTCCCACTTTGTTATATTCTTTTTTTTCAGGAACACCATCTCCCTGATTTCGCGAAGAAATAGAACTGCTTTTTTGTTATCCTGTAATTGGGCGGCCTTAAAAGCAATGGAAGGGGGATAGGAGGAAGGTAATGGATCTTCCAGCCACACATCGCCATCTATGGGCATATCATAATGCAGGCTTACTTCGTCCCAGTGGTGGGCAACATCAGAAGGTTTGCTGATCCCACCGCTGTTATAACTCCAATCGGGCAATAAGCCACCCATCCTGTATTCTATTTCAATGCTTTGGCCATATTCTGATTTAAGTTTCCGTAATTGCGGCTCTATGCCCCAGCAGGATGAGCAAATAGGGTCGGTGTAGTAAATGATCCTGACCGGCTTCTTTTCTGATTTAAAGTGATTACTATCAGCAGATGCTGTGTTGTGCGCAGGAATTTCACAAATACCACTTTCCGGATTACACAATAAAGGATTATTATTTTCCATTTTCTTTTTTGTTTGAGCCTGGCAGATGTTATAACCAGGGAGCATGATTGATATTAAAACATAAATGGGTAGCTTCGTCTCTGAATAACTGCAATGAAAAGATAAAGTTCCACGTAATATTTTGCTCCTCCAATAGGTCATTTTTTTATGACTGCCGGAACGAATGCGGGGCGGCAATTTTCCTGGCGTAAACCTGGAAGCAACTGACCATTTTGATTTTTATAGCCAAATTACAGGCTGCCACCAGAGGCACAATACAGCTTTTTATTATCATGAAAAGTTGGATGGGGTAAATATACCAGCGTTTTCTTAAATTGCGTACATGTAGCATTTTGACCTGAAATGTAATTCACAATTGTAAAAAGAATCCCCATGCCAGTCCATTTTATCAGCATGTTGTTTGTACTGTTCCTGTCCGCAGCTTCGGTCGACTTGTTTGCGCAGGACAACGACTTTGAGCAGCTTTCAAAAGTCCCTAAAGATACGGGTGTTAGTTTCCCATTGGATTATAAAATTGCAAGGCCGGAAACACGGTTTCCCGATTGGGATAGAGACTTCCGCGTTTATTATAATTTTCTGACGCCTGCATTAAGAAAAACGCAGGTTGCTATGAGCTTTACTCAAAATGGCGTGGTCACTTCGGTAACAGCTAATTCCATCATTCCGCATGCCCAGCTGGATACATCCACCATGGTGAATGATCCTGCCAGGTTTATGGGCACCTGGCGGATGATTAGTTTTCGTTCAGTAAGGTATAATGACTCGGTGTATGTTCCAACAAAAACATATTACCGGCTTCCGGATGTACTTTTAGCAGATAAAAGTAAAGACGAAGCTTTTGCTGTTATTACAGACGATAATTTTAAACTTTATGCGAAGGAAGAAGGAAAGACCAGTTTCAAAAAAATGATATCGGCTAAATACAAAATTGAGAACAAACGATTTATGATGTTATATAAGCTGGTCCGGTCCGGTGCAGGAGTGTCGCAAATCGGGATTGATGAAAAGGGTTACCTGATCCTGAATTATCCTAAGGTAGTAGAGGACGTAAAAGAAGGGGTTTATATTTCTTATTATACCGTTGTTGAACAATATATTTTTCAGAAAATGAAATGAAGATCACTTTGGCTATAAAGGGTTTTAGTAAAAAGGAAAAGAATTACTGACCTTTAAAATTATTTGCCTTAAATATTTCTTTGGCAATAAACCTGCTGTTCTTTTCAAATGCGATCAATGTGCACATCTTGGTGCCTATTACCTCCATTCCATGGGCAACTTCAATAAAGCTCAGGCGTAACAGACCTGCATCGTCGTTTACTACCTGCTTCCATATTTCCATCGCCAGTTCCTTTTCTTCACCGATCTTAAAGGTGCAGAAATTTGACCAGCCGTTTAGTATTTTCATGTCTGCATCGATGATATAATAAGGTTCCATAACTTTATAGCTTGTGCCAGTCGGAAAGGCAGTGCTTACATCTTTCCTCTCACTGCCTTCCGCTGGGCTTGTAAGAAATTTGAGTAGCCATCCTGCTTAGAACTGGTGTTGCATCCCGGCGAGGGAACTTTCCCTTTTTTGCCGGTTGGTGAGCGTCCTGAGCAGGTTGATCCAGATGGTGGATACCAGCAACGAGAGCGCTGTGATGGCGATACCTGTTTTAAACAATCCTGCTTCTATTACATGTAAACTATAGGCCACCGTCAAAGCCAGGATACCAAACTCTCCTGTCTGGGAAAGCAACGCTCCGCCGTAAAAGCTCTGTTCCCAATTGTATCGCAGTAACCGGAACACCAATGCAGAAAGCACGCAATTACTAAAAAGGATAAAAAACGTACCTCCAAGGATGATGGCGTAATTGGTTTTTAAATAAGAGATATCCAGGCGCAATCCCACAGAAACAAAGAATAAAGAGACAAAGAAAACCTTAAAAGGCTTTAGAGAATGTTCCAGCCAGTTAAAAGCCGGTAACCGGCCAATGATCATCCCTGCAATAAAGCTACCGATTGATCCGCTTAAACCACTAAGCTCAGCCAGTACTCCAAATGATAAACAAATGGCGCCACCCGCAAATACCTGGAAATCGTGATCTTCCTTTGTATTACTGGTCAACCTGCCGGTTAAACCAGGGAGACTACGATTACGCAGGTTCCTTAGTAATAAAAAGATGATAATGGAAAGGACAAGCGGAACTATTATCTTTACTATGCTGAATTCTTTATTTCCTGTAAACCGGAGCAGGGTAAGCACAGGGGCAAGCAGGATATCCTGGGCGATAAGTATATTCAGAATGGTAGTGCCGAACTCCGACCGAAGCTCCCCGTTCTGTTTGAGATATTCACTGACCACAGCCGTACTGTTAAAAATAAACAGTACGGAAAGCATTATACTATCTGTAAATGACCATCCCTCCAGGAAGCCCACCAATAGCGCAAAGCCAAGCCCTAATACCATTTTTGCCCCCTGTGCGATCAACGGCTTAACCAGATGGCTTTGTTTGCCGGGAACGTTGATCTCCATCCCGAGGAAAAACATCAGTAATAATATTCCTACTTCTCCAACAACTGCTGTTTGTTCTGCACCGGAAAAAATATGCAGCATATGCGGACCAAGCAGAACACCTGCCAGTATATAGGCAATCTGGTAAGGTTGTTTCAGCCTCTTCAACAAAAAGATTAATGCGAAAATTACCACGCACATTTCAGCAACAGGCAATAGCAGCAGCTCGTTCATCATCCGGTTCGCTATTTCTTATTTTTCGATGCTTCCAATCCTGGAAAATTATCTTTTAAAAATGCATTCCGGGTGGAATCCATCTGTAAAATGAAATTATCCATATCCAGTTCACTGTTCTTCCATTTGTGCCTAAAGTATTCAGGATCGGTGAATTTCCTGTAGAATAAGCTGTCGCTCCATACCGGCGCTCCGAAACTTTGTCTGAATACATTATTGAACTGTGAATCGAACCTGTTTTTGAACATATTCATCACGCTATCCACTTTCACCTGTTCATGCGCGCCTTTGTTAGTATAAGACCATACATAAGTGGAATCATACCTGATGATGTTACCATTACTGTCGATTTCTTTATTGACCTTCCAGGATATCTGCGGCTGATTTGTTGTTGCAGTATCAACCTTGTCATAATTATATTTTTTTGTATTCTCCTGGCCATTGCATCCAATACTGGCCATCATGAGGAAGGTCATGAATACAACGGGTTTCATCTCTTTTATTTTTATTGTTTAAACTTAACGTGAAACGGGGTTAGCATTACCTAACCGGCTGCTGTGCAGGCTCGCACCTTCGGGCCTGCTACAGCCGGATTAAAGGTTGCTTTTGGATCATGGCTGTTTAGCCAATATTGATCAGCCGTGGTGGTTTTTTCCTGGCCTCTTCCCGTTTAGGGATAGTGAGTTGCAACAGGCCGGCGTCATATTTCGCAGTAACGCCATCCTGGTCCACTACATCTTTGGGTAACAGTAAAGTTCTCTGGAACGACTGGTAACTGAATTCCCTGCGGGTAAACCTTTCGTTTTCGTTGCTTTCCAGGTTGGACTCTTTCTCGCAGGTGATGGTAAGGGTGTTGCCATCCAGCTGGATTTTAAAGTCGCTCTTATCCATACCCGGGGCAGCCATCTGCACCTCAAAATTATCCGCAGTCTCCTTAATATTGACTGCAGGAACGGTAGTGCCGCTTGATGAACCGTTGGAGTTATCCCAATTAAAGAATTCACGACTGATCGGATCATCAAAAAAACTGAACAATGACGGGAAAGTTGCCCGTCTCTTTTGGATACCTGACATACTTACCTCCTTTTATTTTTATTACGGGTTATTATAGGCGGGACTTAGATATCGTCCCTTTAAAAAATCGCGATCAAGTGCTGTGCCGGACCGTTTTTGCAGGAATTTTCGTCATTTTTTCTGTCAATTTTTCAAGATAAAGTGAAAAAAATTCAGGACAGACCGGTTTCATGATAGGTTCTTTCAATTTCGTGTTGTAGTAATCATTTAAAATAGGGAGATTTGGAATGATGGAATATTCATCCGTTCAGGGATGAGTTTCCGAAAGCATTATTAGCAGAAAAATTATAAAATGATAAAATCACTTTTGTTCCTTTCAGCAGGCATCTTCATTTGTTGTACAACACATCAGAGTAAACTGATTCAACATAAAAACTGGCATTTGTATAAGGAAGCGCTGCATGTAAAGGATGCAAAAACGGATACTACTTATGTAAAGTTTAAGGATTTCAGTAATATGGAATTCCTGCAGTTCAATAACAGCAAAACGCTTAACATCCTAAATGGTGGGGATTCAAGAGTTTGTAACTATGAGATAGAAGACAGTGTTTTAAGCTTTGGGCCGGAAGGAAACAGTAACCGTACAGATGAATACCGGGTACTGCTGTCGACGAAGGACAGCCTCGTATTAAAACGGGTTGAAACATGGGGAAACGAAAGCCCGGTAAGGCTTGAATTGACGCTGCATTTTTCTGCCGTTAAATAATAGCAGCCCGGTTCAGCCCTGTTTAGCCTTTTTGTTTTCTTTTTTTAGAAGTTCCCTTGCCTGCTTTAATCCAGTGGCAATTGCAACGCCTTCTGCCGCGCCGTTTTCCAATAATCTATTGGCAATTTCAACTGCCTTTTCCCTGAGTTTAGGCGGTTGATTTTTATAAGACGGGGGATAATCTCCATTATACCATGGCATACTAAGAATATTTATAGTGGTTAAGGTTGTCCGCCGCCGCCGGAGGCGCCGTAGATCTGGCCGTTTGCATAACTGGCGTCTGTTGCTGCAAGTTGAACGTATATAGATGCCAGTTCTGCCGGTTGCCCTGGCCGGCCCAATGGTGTTTGTCCGCCGAACTTCTTCAGCTTTTCCATAGTGGCTCCTCCGCTCACCTGCAGGGGCGTCCAGATGGGGCCTGGCGCAACGCCATTTACCCGTATGCCTTTGGGCCCAAGTTGTTTGGCGAGCGATTTTACATAATTCATAGTAGCGGCTTTCGTTTGCGCATAGTCGTAAAGATCCGGTGAGGGATCGTATGCCTGTTCGGAGGTAGTGGCTATGATTACGGCTCCGGGCTTCAGGTGAGGCAATGCCGCTTTGATAATCCAGAAGGGCGCATAGATATTTGTTTTCATAGTGGCGTCAAAATCCTCGGAGGTGATATCGGCGATGGATGGTTTGGTTTGCTGCCGGGCGGCATTATTGACCAGGATATCGAGCCCGCCAAGTCCTTCCACTGCTTTTGATACCAGTTGCCGGCAAAACGTTTCTTCCCGGAGGTCGCCGGGAATGGCAACCGCCTTACGGCCTTCTGCTTTGATCAGTGCCACTACTTCCTGTGCATCCGGCTCTTCCGAAGGGAAGTAGTTGATGGCTACATCGGCGCCTTCCCTTGCAAAAGCAATAGCGGCTGCGCGTCCCATACCGGAGTCGCCGCCCGTGATCAGGGCTTTCCTGCCATTGAGGCGGCCGGAACCTTTATAGCTTTTCTCGCCGTGGTCCGGTTTCGGGTGCATCTTTCCCGCAAGCCCCGGCCAGGGTTGGGACTGTTCCTCAAAAGGTGGTTTGGGATACCTGGAAACGGGATCCTGTAATCCTTCAGCGCCTTTGCTATTGCGCGGCGTTGTCTGAGCGCCGGCAACAGGTGCAATGACGGCCATCGCCAGGCTGGCGCAGATGCCGGTTACAACCGTTCTCCGGTCCATTAAATGAGTTTCGTTCATGGCTGTGTTTTTAAGGTTCATTTTTATCAGTGCTGTACTCATTGTTTTCTTCATCTTCTGCGCCTATCTGCTCCTGGCCGTCATCCAGCTCAGCGCCCGGTACATCAAGACTATCAGCTTCGTTTAGCGGCTCTCCGTCATCATCCCTGTTATCTACTTTTGCGCCGCGCATCCGTAGTTCTTCGGAATAAGTAGGATCTGTGGTAGAGGCTTCTTCCAGCAGTTCTTTTTCTTCTTCACTTACTTCTGCATCCTGGTCTTCTGTTGTTTGCTCTCCGGGTTGTTCGTTATTTTCATCTTCGCTGAAAGCGTTTTCGTTTAATTCATCTTTATTAATCATAACCGGTATTTTAAAAGTGAATAATATACCTGGTCCAACAAATCACAGACCGGGTTAAAAAGTGGTGAATACAGGGGCAAAGCTCATACAGGACCGGGTAATATTTATTTATATTAGTAGGAACGTTGGGACAAATTGTAGACCGGCCTGATCGCTGTAACGGGTATGTGTCCGATTTCAGACATTACGTGTTCATATACGGACATTGTTACCCGGAAGTGTCCCCGGAATTGGCTACTGTAGCTGTTTTGGAGGTATGGCAATATTATTGTTTCCCATGGAAAAACCAGTTAACTATGTTAAGAAGTCATGCCCGGATCGCGTGGCGAAACCTGCTCAAGAATAAAACTTTTTCGTTCATCAACATTGTGGGGTTATCTACCGGCATGGCGGTAGCCCTGCTGATCGGTTTATGGATCCATGATGAGCTTACATTCAGTAAGAACCACGAGAATTACGACCGTATTGTGGCAGTGATGCAGCACCAGACTTTCAACGGCGTAAAGGGTACCCAAACGGCCAATCCTTACCTGCTGGGAGAGGAGATCCGCAGTAAATACGGCAGCGATTTCAAGTATGTAATCATGTGCTCCTGGCCTTATAAGCATGTGCTGGCATATAACAATAATGCTATTTCCCAGACAGGCAATTTCTTTGAACCGGATTTTCCCGAGATGCTGACGCTTAAAATGCTGAAAGGTACCCGCGCGGGGTTAAAGGACCCGGCATCTGTGATGCTGTCGGCATCCACCGCTAAAGCATTGTTCGGTGATGCCGATCCTTTGGATAAGCTGGTGAAAATGGATAACCGTACCATGGTGAAAGTGACCGGCGTATATGAAGATCTGCCCTACAACTCCGCATTCAGGGAACTGGCCTTTATGGCGCCCTGGGAACTGTTTCTTCAGCGTGAGCCATGGATAAAGGAAATGGAGAATCCCTGGCGGTCTAATTTTACACAAACCTATGCACAGCTGGCGGATCATGCTGACCTTGAAAAAGTATCTGCCAAGATCAAAGATGTGAAGCTGCATAAGGTAAGGGCTGAAGATGCAGCCTTTAAGCCGGAGGTTTTTCTTCATCCTATGAGTAAGTGGCATTTGTATGCCGATTGGAAAAATGGAAAGAATATAGGCGGCAGGATCCAGTTTGTATGGCTTTTCGGGATCATAGGAGTGTTCGTGTTGCTGCTGGCCTGCATTAACTTCATGAACCTGAGCACCGCGCGTTCGGAAAAGCGGGCAAAAGAAGTAGGGATCCGGAAAGCGATAGGTTCTTTCCGCAGCCAGCTGTTGACGCAGTTTTTCAGCGAATCGCTGCTGCTGGCCCTGATTGGTTTTATAGGCGCCCTGGTATTGGTACAGTTGGGGCTGCCCGTGTTTAACGAGATGGCAGATAAGAAGGTGAGTTTGCCCGTAGCCAGCCCTGTGTTCTGGCTTGCTGCATTTGCCGTGATGTTGTTTACCGGCCTGGTGGCAGGCAGTTACCCGGCTTTGTATTTATCTTCTTTTGAACCGGTTAAAGTATTAAAAGGAACTTTTCGTGCGGGCCGTTATGCGGCCATTCCACGCAAGGCCCTTGTGGTGATCCAGTTTACTGTATCGGTGATCCTAATTATTGGTACCATGGTGGTGTTCCGGCAGATCCATTTTGCAAAGAACCGCCCAACAGCTTACAGCAAAGAGGGATTGATAGTTATCCCGGTATCAACCGGTGCGATGAAGGATAATTTTGAAGTGATCAGAAATGAACTGGTGGCCTCGGGTGCGGTGACGGAGATGGCTTATTCCTCCAGTTTGCTGACAGAGATCAATGCGGTGAACAACGGTTATACCTGGAGAGGTATGCAACCGGGCGCCCAGGGAAATTTCGGGGCGATCACCGTTACGCATGATTTCGGAAAAACCATTAACTGGCAGATACTTTCAGGGCGAGATTTTTCAAGGGATTTCCCATCGGATTCTTCGGCTATGATCCTGAATGAATCGGCAGTGAAATTTATGGGGCTTAAAGACCCCGTGGGAGAAATTGTAAAGGTAGATGGAAAGCCTTTTAACGTGATAGGCGTTATAAAGGATATAGTAATGGAATCGCCGTACCAGCCGGTTTTCCGCACTGTTTTTACGCTTAATTACAACGCTGCCAACGTGATCGATGTCAGGATCAATCCTGCAAAAACCACCGCAGATGCGCTTTCCCGGATAGAGAATGTTTTTAGGAAATATAACCCGGGCGTTCCCTTTGTTTACAGTTTTGTTGATAACGATTATGCGGTGAAGTTTGATGCAGAGCAGCGTATTGGCAAGTTATCGAGCTTTTTCGCGGTGCTGGCCATTTTCATCAGTTGCCTCGGGCTTTTTGGTATGGCCTCTTTTATGGCGGAGCAGCGGGTGAAGGAGATGGGAGTACGGAAAGTTCTGGGCGCTTCTGTTTTCAATTTGTGGCGGCTGATGACAAAGGATTTTATACTGCTGGTATTTATAGCCTTGCTGATTGCAGTGCCACTGGCTTATTATTTCATGAATAACTGGTTGCAGCGGTATGAATACCGTACCAGCATATCCTGGTGGATCATTGCGGCTACTGCCGGGGGTGCGGTGTTAATCGCTTTGCTGACCGTAAGTTTCCAATCAATAAAGGCAGCGATGATGAACCCCGTGAAATCCCTGAGATCGGAGTGATCACTATTTATCTTACTAAAAAGGAGAAAATGAAGGTAAGCTCATTTTCTCCTTTTTTATTTTAGTTCAGTTTCCAGTTGGGCCGCACAAAGTGACAGGTATACCCGTGTGGATGTTTCTGCAGGTAATCCTGGTGTTCCTCTTCGGCATTCCAGAAGTCCGTTGCCGGCACCACTTCTGTTACAATAGGACCGGGCCATTTACCGGAGGCATTGAGCTCGGCAATTAACGCAACAGCTGTTTGATGCTGTGTTTCGTCCAGGTAAAAGATAGCAGAGCGATAAGAGGTTCCTATATCATTACCCTGCCTGTTCCGGGTGGTAGGATCATGGATCTGGAAGAAAAATTCCAGGAGTGAACGGTATGATAATACTGCCGGATCAAACTTAATTTCAATGCCTTCCGCATGGGTGCCGTGATTGCGGTAGGTGGCGTTGGGCACATCGCCGCCGGTGTATCCCACTACGGTAGAAATAACCCCGGGCAGTTGGCGGATCAGTTCTTCCACTCCCCAGAAACAGCCACCTGCAAGAATCGCTTTTTCAATACTCATATGTCTTTCCTCTTTTTAACCAGGTGAAGTTAAGTTAAGCTGCTGAATCATTCGTGATCATCATCATTTTTTTGTGCAGGGTTTTCTTCCGTTGATCGAGCACCCGCTGCCGTAGCCGCAGGAAAGGGGCTTCTACCGCCTGGTTCAGGATAAAAGCGCCCAGCCCGGCAACAAGCAGGCAGGCAATGAGCATGAGCGTTCCTTTGGGATCCAGTCCTGTTTTGGCCAGCAGGGGCTGTACCAGGTGGATCACTCCTTTATGAGACAAATAGAGCGCAAATGAGAGTTTGGCTACCAGAGCGGTAACCCGGCTGCCGTACCGGTACAATATGCAGGAAGGGCTTACCGCCGCTACTACCATGAGCCCATAACCGGCCGCCACCAGGGGATAGCCGAATACTGAAGCGTAAAAATCCTCCTGGTCCTCGCACAGGAACCAGGCGCCTGTAAGCACGGCAAGGGACAGCAGCAGGATAACGTTTCCATGTGCAGTGACCCTGTTTTTTACTGCCGGCTTGAATACAAACAAGGCGGCGATGGAAACGCCGGCCAGCAAGCCATCCAGGCGGGTGTAAGTGGGATAGTAAATGTGTTTATACCAGATAATGAAAAAATTATCCTCCGCGGTATGAGGAGCAACTAAGGTATACCAGCAATATAACCGGATACCGATGCCGAATATAAATAACGCCGCCAGCAGGAAGCCTGCTTTTTTCCATGCGTTAAAGCGCAGTAATACCGCCAGTACCAGCGGGAACAGCAGGTAAAAGTGCTCTTCTACGCAAAGCGACCATACATGCGAGAAGGTGCCGAAGTTTTTAATATCAAAGCCAAAGTTCTGCGTAAAAGTAAGGAACCTCCAGAGCGGGGGCAGTGCCTCTCTTTCATGGAAGGCAGGAAAGAGGAAGTAGATAGCGAGTACCACCAGGTAAGCGGGAATGATCCGGAAGAAACGCTTGATAAAAAATTCAGGGAGGGAGATATTTTTCCCGGCGGCCATGTTTTGGAAAAGTGGGTATGAGATGAGGTAGCCGCTTAAAACAAAGAACAAGTCCACGCCCGTCCATCCGAAGCTCATGATGTTATCCACCCATTCCGGGTGCTGGAACATGCGGTAATGGTAGAACAACACCATCAGTATTGCCAATGACCTCAGATGATCAAGCCCATAGAGCTTTTTCATCGTAATGCCTGTATTTGTCATAAGATATGCCTGTCTTTTGGAGGTTGTAAAATAGTGTGTTTTTGTGAGAGAAGCGTGAATGGTGGGAATTGTTTGTGAAGGGTAGATAAAGCAATATTTCTCTTGATCCGGTAAAACAGTTTGTTTTGCGGATTTTGGGTGTGGCTGGTTGGCAGAACAGCCCCGTAATTCGTTATTATTTATGACGGTTAAGTTTTCAGTTCACCTTAAATTGGAAGGTGCCTGAGTCTGAAGTGTTGCCTTTTCCATCATGGGTAATTATTTTCCAGTAATAAACCATATTGGAATTAACCGGGACATCATTTAAAAACATGTCTGTGACATTATCTTTAAGCAGGGCAGGAGTAGCGTTGGTGCCAAAATAAACGGAATATGCCGTAATATCATTGTCCACGTCGCTACCCGCCCATTTCAGATTAACAGTGTTGCTGGCAGTTATGTTCTGACCAAATGTGGGCGACACGATGGCGGCTGGAAACGGGGCATAAGAAGTAACACCAGGGCCGGAGTTGTAAAACTTCCAGATATTGCTTTCGGTGCTTGCAGAGTTACCGGAGCTCATTGATTTTACAAACCATGAGTAGGGAACGTTCCGTAACAATGTAACAGTAGCCTTATTGGTAATTACTTCCCGGCTGGTAACTTGCTGGGTTAAGAGATTTTTTATATTTAGTACATAGCTATCTGTATGATCTGAAGCATTCCATGTAAATGTAATCGAGCTTTCTGTATCAGATATAACGCTACCGGTGGTGCAAGCAGCATTTTGTTCAGGAAAAACCAGCGTTGCTTTTCCCGGATCCGGCACATTATCTTTTTTGCTGCAACTATTTAACGATATAATTAACGATAGAAAAACGATCTTCTTCATTTTTTACTTTTTCAATAGTTTAAACGTTTTTTCCTTATTGTCTGCGGATAACTTAAGCATATAAAGGCCACTGCTCAGATCAGGAAGACTGATAGATATATTTCCGGATTGGTTTGCATAGCTTCGGGAATAGACAATTTTACCCCCGGTGTTAAATAATGATACCAGTAGCCTTTTAACATTACTGTTACCAATATTAATCGTAAATGAGCTGAGGAATGGATTGGGGAAAATGGACATGCCGTCATTTATGATAATTTCCTTTGTTATCTGGCCCTGACATAATTTATCTGTGCTAACACTAACTGTGTTTACACCCTCTTTGAGTGCGAGTGTTAATTCGCTTTTATTGGTTGTAATGGTGGACCCATTGAGTGTAACCTGATACTGCGTTGCACCGTCCAATGATAATACCACTTGCCGGGGTGTCTTATTAATTGCCATGTATACTGACAGATCTTTTGGTTCGGCAATTACAGAGGTGAAGCATTGCTGATATCCCGGCTGTCCGGCTACGGTTAAGCATATATTATAGCTACCGGCTGAAAGATCTTTTAAATCAATGGCAGATGTAAATGTGTGCGTGGAGCTCTGGCCGTTGCCGGTAACAGTTGCCGTATAGTTTAATTTTTTTACGGCAGAAATATTAATCGTACCATTAGCAGAACCTTTACAGCTGGCACTGGTATTTGTTATTTTAAAGTTATCAGCCGGTAAGGTAAATATAAAATTAAAGCCATCGAGTGTTGCTTTACCACCTGGCGTTGTAACGGACACATTTCCGCTTGCGCCTGCTCCTACCACAGCGATGATGCTGGTGGGTGAATTTACCACGAAAGAGGTTACAGCACTATCTCCGAATGCAACGGATGTTGTACCTGTAAAGTTGGTACCTGTTATTGTTATTGTTGTACCGGTAGTCCCGCTAGTTGGGCTCATGCCTGTAATGGATGGAGGTGGAACATAGGTGAAACCAGGTATAGTAGCGGTTCCGCCGGGCGTGCTGATGGCTATAACGCCAGACGTACCGGCACCAACGACCGCTGTGAGCACTGAATCAGATATCATTGAAAAGGAGGTAGCGGGAGTTCCTCCAAAGCTAACAGTACTAACACCTATTAAATTCTTTCCCTTTATGGTAACAGTATCTCCTGTTGAAACTGAATCGGGGCTAAACGATAGCAGGGCCGGCAGGAACGTGGCGGAAGGAATATCATACTTGAATAATGTTCCTCCCATTGCCAGATAGAATTCATTGTTGCGAAGATAGGTTGTACCACCTATTCCGCAAACCATTTTGGAGCCAGTCAGACTATCTGCATAATATCTGTTCCAGTTATTAATGAACAGGCTTCTTCCGCTGGAGTCAACTCCGTCGGGATAGCTGGGATAGCTAAAGTAACTCAATTGTTTCAATGTACCGTCCGGAGACCTAAGCCATGTTTGCGAGCCGCTTGCACTGTCGGACTTTAAAAAAAGCGTATAGCCATTATTCATTGACATCCTGTTCTCGGCGAAGCTTAGTGTTCTACCGAGATTATAGGTATTTACTCCGTCGTTTAAATAATTATAAAAGACAGTTGTACCACTATTTTCAACAGTTGTTATATAAGCTGTATATTTTCCGTCGATAACAGGACGCGTATTTATATTGGTAGTAGTTAGCTGCTGGGTTACCTGGCTGCTGATTGAATATCTGTAAACATTATAATTACTGGTTGATGCTGATGCCACATAGGCAATATCTCCATCTTTGCTTAGCTTGTTGCTGGTATTTACTACATAGGATCCAGTACCGGTAAAGCTGGTATTAAATGTATTGAGATTTGTTATGGCTATTGGGCCATTTTGGGTCAGCCACATCAGGTACTGTCCTTCGCTTTGCATATCATTTAGCCCTGCAGACAGTCCAAGCGGTTGGGAAATATTGATCAGCGAGTCATTTTTCCAAACATATATATGTGTTCCTGTAATAGAGCTGTCTGTATTGTAATAGATGACAAACGCAGCCCCGCCCTGGCATAGTTTGGCCTTGATAATTGATTTTATCTTATCTTGTTTTGGTCCCAACCGGATGGAATCCACCGACGAGTCCGCCATATTCACTATTTTGTAGTAGGTCAAACCGTTCTCTCCTGTGGTGGTCATTAATAGCCTGGTATCTTTAAAATCGATTATATCGCCGTCGGAGGTAAAATAGGGCTTTAGCGCGTTGCTGTTATTACGGTGAACGGGCACCTCAACCGATTTTACCTGGCCTGCACTGTCTATCCCACTAATCGAAATAGTAACTGACGGAATAAAATCGTTATCAGGAAACATGTCCACTAATGTATCAATGCTATTTATAAAGTGTATAGTCAATGATGGTATTGATGCCGGAGATGATATTATACCAGAGCAATTTACGCTTCCGACATCGCTTACGGATGCTTTTATACGGATCTTGGATTGGTATGTGGTGTGTGCGGTGGGAGCTTCAATTTTAACTACAGGCAGACTGTTGAAAATAAAGGGGCTATTTTTGGTTTGTGTGTTCCCCAATACGTCTTTAACGAAAATACTTAACGTTGAGGGGCCCTGGGGCAAGCCGGTTAATGATAAATATCCCGAGTAGTTACCTAGCATCGGGTTAACCGTCAGGGTTACAGATCTTCCGCCAACACTAGCTTCTACAGTATGATATGCATAAGTAGAGGAGACAAATACCGAAATGTAGAGGTTATCGTCATAAAGAATGTTGGTTTTGGGATATTGAACATTAATCTCAATGGCTGCTTTTCCTGCCAGAGGGAGAGTTACCAAAAGTATAAATATCGTATTTCGGAGAAGCTGAAGTAAAGTTTTCATGTGTATACAGGACATGTCAAGAATATTGATTTTATTACGTAGTATTCGTTATTATCGTATGCTGCCTCGATTATAGCTATAGTTAACCTTTCAAGGATTAATGTTTCAGGTATGGCTAGTTCCGGGTTACCACCATCAAAAATACATTTATTTATTCATATTCAGCAGTCATTTCTAATTTAGCTAACCGTTATGTTTAGATTTATTCAACAGTAACCAATATTTTTATCTTGATTCAACTAAGTGCTTGACAAAGCGTTTGGTTTTCTGTTGGAATATGATACAAGGGGCTTTTATTGTTTTGATAAGACGGTGATTAATGATTGCTGGATTATAGGTATTGTCTGAAGGCCAGTGCGAAGATGGCATTGATTATTGATAACAAGATAAAGGATATAAAAAAAATGCCGCAGGCTTTCACCCGCGGCACGCTATAAAAATTCCCCCCTCTAAATCAATACCCAGGGTTCTGCACCAGCTCCGGTGCATTCCGGTCTATCTCCGTTTGAGGAATAGGCCAGAAGTCATAGTTAGCTTTATATTTCGTTTTTACGGTAGGCTGTAATGGATTCGGTACAAAGCCATCCAGTTTCTGTACTGCAATGCCCCATCTCCTCAGGTCAAAATAGCGGAGGCCTTCCAGTGCAAATTCTACGCGTCTTTCATGCCGTATACGGGTACGCATATCCGCCTGTGATAACCCTGCCGGGAGATCGGGCATATTGCTACGGTTCCTCACCTGTTTGATAGCGGCATATACGGATGCATCGGGACCAACGGCTTCATTCTGCGCTTCGGCGTACATGAGCAGGATATCGGCATAGCGGAGCAGCACGAAGTCATTGTCGTCGATGGTGCCGTAATCCGGGTCCACCAGGCTGGGGTCCAGCCATTTCTTTACGGCATAATAACCGGCTGTCCAGCTGTCTTTGCCGGGAGTGGCTACGGCCAGCGCACCGGTGAAAGGCCATCCCTGGGCTTTGGTATCGCCGGGGAAGAAGAAGGTGAGGCGCATGCGCGGATCACGGTTTTCAAAGGGTTTTCCTTTAACGTATACGGCGGAAGAGGCAGTGTCTTTTCCATCTGCGGCTTCGTATTCGTTGATCAGGTCCTGTGTGCCTTGTTCCCCTTTCCAGCGTTGCAGGTTTACTGAAATTGCCACATCCTGGTGAAGCATATTCGGGCGCTGGTATTTCACGGAGAACATAATTTCTTTACTGTTACCCTGATCAGGTTTGTAAAAGTTGCCGGCATAATTAGCAAAGAGACTGAACTTGTTGGCGGTCATGATCTCTTTTGCCAGTGCGGCTGCTTCTGCATATTTTTTCTGGAAAAGCAGCACTCTTACCTTATAACCCTGTGCGGTAGCTTTTACGGCATGGCCATCTGCATAGCCGGCGTCGGGTAATGCGGCAATGGCAAGGTCCAGGTCTGCCAGCACCTGTTTTAAGACATCGGCCCGGTCTGATTTTGCACGGGTCGATTTATAATCTACCTTGAAAGGATCTTCTGTGATGATAATGGTATTGCCATACAACTGCGCCAGCCAGAAGTAATTAAAAGCCCGGAGGAAATAGGCTTCTCCCTTGTATTGGGTCAGCTTGTCGCCACTCAGTACTTTATCTACATTGGCGAGGAAAGAATTAGCCGCTGCTATTGCCTGGTAGCAGTTTGTATAGTAAGCGTATACAAAATCGCCGGATTGCGGGGTGATGCCGGAAGTAAGGGCGCTGAGGCCGCCGCCGTAGTTGTACTGGCCATAGGAATCGTCGGTGAAATTGTCCCAGGCAAAAACGGTGTACTGGGAAGTAGCGTATCCTCCGCTGCTGCTATACAGGTAATTATACAGGCCGGTGAGCGCTTTGTCTGCATCCTCGGGCGTTTCCCAGAAGAAAGAGGACGCCAGTTTATCCGGTGGCGTTACATCCAGCAGATCTTTGTTACATCCGCTGAAAAACATGAGGGCTGCACCTGTTATTATTAGTAAATATTGCTGATACTTTTTCATAACTGAATCTTTTAACAGAAAAAATTAAAACTGAACCATGGCGCCGAATGTGTATGTTTTGGTTTGCGGGTAGGTAACATAATTACCATCTCCTACACGTTCGGGGTCAAGACCGGGAAATTTGCTGATGGTAAACACATTTTCGGCGCTGAAGAATACCCTTAATGATTTTATGCTGGCCCTGGCAAGTGTTGCTGCTGGCAGATTATAGCCCAGTTGTACGTTACGCAACCGCAGGAAGGACGCATCTTTCAGGAAGTAAGTGGAAGCGTAGTTCTGTACCGGGGCATATCCATCGGCAACATAAATTTTAGGCATGGTAGTGCTGGGATGTTCAGGCGTCCAGCGGTTGCGCCAGTCGGTGGTAGGCACAGAGCCCTGACGGAATGGCTCTATTCCCCATCCGTTTACATATATTTTCTGTCCTTCGGATCCGTAAAGCTGCGCGCTGAAATCAAAGTTTTTCCAGGAAGCGCCGATATTGAAGGCATACTGGAAAGAAGGATATTTTCCTTTGGTATAGGTCCTGTCTTTGTCGTCGATGACGCCATCTCCATTTACATCTTTTATTTTCAGATCGCCGGGAGTGGCGTCTACAGGCTGTTTGGGCGATTTGGCAATTTCATCTGTACTTTGGAAAATGCCATCCCATTGATAAAGATAGTATTCATCCAGCGGGTGACCTTCTTCGCGGATGGTGGTATTGCTGATCTCCCGTTTACCAAATTCTTCCAGCACATTTTTGTACCGTTGGAAATTAGCTCCTACATACCAGGTAAAGTCTTTCCCGATCCGGTCGTTGTACTGCACATTGAATTCAAATCCTTTATTCCTCACGGCGCCGTTATTGATGATTGGTGCATTAAGCCCCAGCCACAGGGGAACCTGTGAGGTCCGCAGAATGTCAAAGGTATATTTGTTGAACCAATCGCCGGTGAAAGTAAGCCGGTTGTCAAAGGCGGTCAGGTTAAGACCAAAGTCCAGTACCCGGGTGGTTTCCCAGGTAAGAGTGGGATCTATGATCTGGCTGCCGGTGAAGCCGGTGGCGATGGAAGAACCAAAAGCATAGGGCCTGTTGTCGAGTGTAGACTGGTAAGGATAGGTGCCGATGTTCTGGTTACCTAACTGGCCCCAGGAGGCGCGTAATTTCAGGTCGTTGATCCAGGTAACCTTTTTCAGGAACGCTGCTTCTGAAGCGCGCCATGCACCGGAGAAGGAATAAAATAATCCCCAGCGGGTATCGGATGGCAGCCTGGAAGTACCGTCGTACCGCACGCTGGCGCCCAGGAGGTATTTATCTTTGTAATCATAATTGGCATTACCATAAAAAGAGCGGATGGCCCATTTGCCGGATGTACCGTTGTTGGTCTGTCCGTCTGCCGGTCCTGCATTAAGTTCTCTCAGGAAGTTGGTAGGGAACTGTGTACGGGTAGCGCCAAGTGTGTCTGCTTTATTCTGTTCCTGCTGGTAACCGGCGAGGGCCGACAGGTTATGTTCCCCGAATTTCTTTTTGTAGGTGAACTGGCTGTAATAAACAGTATATACATTACCCATGGTACCTACATTGAGCCCTGGTGTGCCCACATCCAATAATCCGGCGGGGCTCATATCGCTGAAATAAAAGGTAGGTACGGCAGGTCTGAAATCATTGTATTTATAATTGTCGTAGTTCATACCTGCACGGTTCTCCCATCTTAATCCATCTACGATGTCCACATCGAGCGACAGGTTACCCTGCGCGTAGTAATCGTTTGTCCTTATCCGTACATCTTCTTCCACAATAGCTACCGGATTCTTGTTACCCAGTTCATTGGAGTAACCTTTCTTAATCCATTTGCCATCGCTGGAAGGAGGGTAGAGGGGCGATTGGGCCAGCGCAGAAAGGAACATATCGCCGGCGCCGTTTTCAGGATACTTCCTGTCGGCATACCGCATCTGCACATTGGTGCCTATAGTCACTCTTTTATTAACGCGGGAGCTAAGGCCCAGGTCTAATGTATATTTTTTGTAGTCGAAGCCGATCAATACGCCAGGCTGCGTGCTGATACCCAGGCCCAGGCTGTAGGTGGTGTTGTCTTTACCGCCGCTCATATTCAGGTAGTGGTTCTGGGTGTAGGCGGTACGGAAAATATCATCCAGCCAGTTGTGATTGGGATATTTAACACGGTCGGTGGCATTCTGGTACAGGTCGATCTGCTGCTGGGTATAAAGCGGCGCCAGCCCGGAATTGGTTCTTGCTTCATTCGACAGCTGCATGTATTCTGCCGAGTTGGAAATAATATCAGGCAGTTTGGCTGCTTTTGAGATACCAAGGTTATACCCATAGGTGAGCGAGAAGCCGGTTTTTCCCTTTTTCGTTTTCACCACAATTACGCCATTGGCGCCGCGGGAGCCATAGATGGCTGCGGAAGCCGCATCTTTCAGCACGGAAATGGATTCTATATCATTTGGATTTAAAATGCTGAGGTTTCCAGGCAACCCATCTATTATTACGAGCGGATCATTACCTGCACCACTGAAAGTGCTGATACCACGGATGCGTAATTGTATGTTTTCATTGCCAGGCTCGCCGGAGCCCTGGGTAACCTGTAAGCCCGGCAACTGGCCCTGCAGGAGGGAAGTAGGGTTGGTAGCTACCCGTTTGTTAAGCTCCGCGCCGGAGATAGTGGCTACAGCGCTGGTCAGCTTATGTTTTTCCTGGGAGCCGTAACCTACTACTACCACTTCATTTAAACCGGATACGTCTTCTTTCAGGACTATGTTGAAAGAAGCCTGACCGGCAACAGGGATCTCCTGCTTCAGGTAACCGATGGCGGAAATCACCAGGGTGGCATTTTCCGGTACCTGCAGGGTGAACAATCCTTCGGCAGTAGTTAATGTGCCCGTGGTAGTACCTTTTACCTGTACCGTGATGTTGGGCATCGGGTGACCTTTTTCATCAACCACTTTTCCGGAGATCTTTTTTGTTTGTATCCGTTCACCGGCATTTTTAAATACCACCATACTGTTATCCAGGATGGTATAATGAAGCCCGCTTTTATGCGCTACTTCATCCAGCACCGCTTTTACATCGGCGTTCTCCATGGTAAGACTGATCCTGGGTGTTTTTTCTGTTTCGTTATTGCTGTAATAAAAAGTATAGCCTGTTTTTTTCTCAAGAGAGCGGAATACTTTTTCAATATCTGTATTGACGAAGGAAACGGATATCGTGTTTTGTGAGAATCCTGCTGCAGATGCCTGGAAAAACAGCAGGAACAATACACCGGTAAATTTGAGCATTAGAAATAATTTTCGTCCGTTATTAAGTAAGATAAACGTGGTTTGTTTCATTGCTTTTTTCATAACCTGGGTGGGACTTATTAAATCAGTAAATATAATCTTGTGGAGGTCCGTAGCGGATCTTTCCGGCATAACAAATCCTCTAGGGAGATCGCTCCCCGATGATGAACTTATTTTTCATAACTTTTGATTTACTTAATTGTCACGATATCATCCTGCATGGAATAATTGAATGGTTGAATATTCTGGAGTATCTCCAGTAGTTTTTCAATGGAAATATTGTCTGCACGCCCGGAAAATCTCAACATAGCAAGCTGTTGATCTTCTATAATTATTTTTACTCCATACCAGCGTTCGAGTCTTTGTGAAAGTGAAAGCAGCGTTTCATTGCGGAATATCAGCTGGTTGTTCATCCATGCGGTTTCCAGCACATGAATGGTATCGGCAGGTGAAATGACCGACAATGGCTGGCGCTCAATCCTTGTTCCGGCTTCGCCGGTAGATATACTGCTTTTCTTAACAGGCCCTCCGGATGTTTTGTGAAGCACCACCTTCTGGTTGGGCGTAATTTTCATGACCTTATGTTCTTCCGGTACAGTTACTTCCACGGCCCCCGAAATAACGGCGGTTTCTTCAAAATCTTCATCTTTATACGACCGCACATTAAACGAGGTACCCAGTACCCGGATGTCCATTTTTTGTGCATGGATAATAAAAGGCCGGTTGGGCGCCTGTTTTATATCGAAGTAAGCTTCGCCGCTCAGGTAAACCTCCCTTTGGGCTTTATCCAGTTTTTCCGGGTATCTTAAGGTGCTCCCGGCATTCAGCCATATAATACTGCCGTCCGACAACCGGATCTTTGTTTTCATGCCGGCATCGGTGGATACTATTTTGTAACGGTGGTGTTGCTGCGACAGGTAAATGAAGGTGAGCCCGGCAGTTATTGCTATCATGATGATGGCGATGGATACCTGGTATTTATAGGCATGCAGGAACTTCTTCCGGGGGATATTCCCCTTGGAAAGCGGCTCGCCGCCCGCTGTGGAGATAGTTCCCAGTACTTTATCCATCAGCGCATCCGTGTCTTCCTCTTCACCGGGAGGAAGTGTTTTGTGAAAAGACAGCTGGTCCAGCTGTCCCGTCCGGAGCCAGTCCCCTGGATGCTCCAGCAAAAGTTCCTCCAGTTCGGCTTTTTCTTCCGTGGAAATTTCGCCGCTCCATTGCAGCGCCAGTAATTCCCATAATCGATTGGTCATTTACGAAGTATGATTTCAGTTGATTCCCTAATAAGACAACGTAGAAAAGGAAAACAATTAAGCGTACAGAAAAAAAATCAGGAGTAGGAATATTGAAGGGAAGTGCCCAGTGCAGCCCATATTTTTTTCAGGGCAAGGGTCATCTGTACATTCACGGTGGCTTTGGAAAGGTCAAGTAAGGTGGCCACCTGTTCATAGGTAAGCCCATCTTCTTTTACAAGGATAAAAATCTGGCGGCAGCGGGGTGGTAAGGAGCGGATAGCAGTGTTTATTTCCAGGAGCCGTTCTTTGCTGATCATCAGGTCCTGCGGGTTTTGGGGAGATACCCTGCTCACCTGGATTTCCCATTCATTATAATGTGAAAGGCGCCTGCCGCTGCGTTTCAGGTAATTAAGCGCCGTGTTCTTTACTGCTTTGAAAAGATAGTAACGTACATCACCGGGAGCGCTTGTTTGCTGTCGTTGCTGCCATATTTTGATAAATACATCGGCCACAATTTCTTCTGCCTCGGCTTCATTACCCGCAATACTGCCCGCAAAATACTTCAGGGAAGGAGTGAACTCTTTCATCATTTGTTTAAATAATGAAAGATCTCCAGTTGGCCAAAAAGATGTATAATCCGGATTTTGATTGCTCATAGTAATGACAAAAACCAAGTTAAAGTAACTTTTTGATAGTTACAGCATGCAGTATTACCCAATTTTGATGTTATATTATCCATTCACAATACCGGAAGGCCTTCCCTCAATAAAACCGGTCACATTTTCAAAGGCTTTCCCAAAATAAAGCTCATAGCTGTTTTTCTCCACATAGCCCAGATGCGGGGTACAGATCACGTTGCGCATATTGAGGTAGTCATACTCCACATTGTACACTGGTTCCTCTTCATATACATCGAGGCCGGCAAACCCGGGGCGGCCATTCCGCAGACTTTGAAGCAAAGCGCCTTTTTCAATAAGTTCTGCCCGGGAAGTATTGATAAGCACAGAGGAAGGTTTCATCAGGCCAAGGTCCGCAGCTTTTACAATGCCGGCGGTAGCTTCGTTTAAACGCAGGTGCAGGGAAACAACATCTGCCTCCCGGAAGAAATCCTCTTTGGTGGCGGCTTTGCTAAAGCCGTCCTTTACAGCGTTTTCCCTGGATGCCTCGCTGCCCCATATCATTACCCTGGCGCCAAAAGCTTTGGCATACCCAGCCACCATTTTACCGATTTTTCCATACCCCCAGATGCCAATGGTTTTCCCGTGAACAGTACTGCCGATATTGACTTGCCATTGCCCGTTCTTCATGCCTTCAATGGCCTGTGGTATCTGGCGCAGCGTATTCATGATCAGTATCCAGGTGAGCTCTGCAGGCGCTATGGGAGAGCCAATGCCTTCGGCCACGGCTACATTATGCCTGGCGCAGGCGGCAAGGTCAATGTGTGAGGATACTTTCCCTGTTTGGCTGATCAGCTTCAGCTTAGGTAACAGGGAGAGCAGCTCTTCATTGATCCGGGTTCTTTCCCTGGTAAGCACTATCACTTCCACATCACTTAAAAATGCGGCCAGCTTGGCGGGTTCTTTCTCCGTATGGTGCAGTACTACCACATCTTGTCCGGCTAACAGTTTGAAGCAATCCAGGCTCCTGATGATATCCTGGTAGTCGTCGAGAATGGCAATTTTCATGTTGGAGGGTTTACTTATAGCCTAAGGTACAAATAAATGCGGTCACCCTTTGGATCACTTATTCTTCAGCAGCCGGTTATTGACTATTTTCTCCAGCAGCTCTTCTTTCTGGTATTTGCTGATAGGTACTTCATGGGCGCCCATATGCAATACATTGCCTTCAATAGCGCTGATATGGTTGATATTAACGAGGTAGGATTTATGTGGTTGCAGGAATTGCCTGGCCGGTAATAGCTCCTGTACTGATTTCAGCGTAGCATGGGTGATCATTTTTTTATCTCCCGTATAAATAGCTACATAATTACCCAGGGCCTCTGCAAATAAAATATCCTCGAATAATACTTTCTCCAGCTTGTTGTCGGTTTTAATAAAACAGTAGGGTGGTTCTTTGCCGGCCTGCCGGGAGGAGAAATAATCGAATGCTTTGTTGGCGGCTTTGAGGAAGCGGTCGAATGAAATGGGTTTGATGAGATAATCCAGTACATCCAGCTCAAAGCCTTGTATGGCGTATTGTTCGTATGCAGTGGTGAAGATCACCTTTGGCGGGTTGGGATAGCTTTTAAGGAACTCGATACCGGTAATGTAAGGCATTTCAATATCGAGGAACAGCAGGTCTGCCGGTTGTTGTTTGAGCAGGGTATTCAGCTGTATGGCATCTTCGCAAACAGCGGTTACGTGCAGGAAAGGCGTTTTCTCCGCATAGCGTTGTAAGCCTTCCGCAGCCAAAGGTTCATCATCGGTGATAATACAGCGTATCGTTAATTGATCCATTATCTGGTAGGCAGTTTTAATTCCGCCAGGAAACTTTTTTCTTTTACCTGGGCAGTAAATGAGTGTTTGCCGGGATACAGCAGTTCCAGTCTTCTTTTCAGGTTGTCCAATCCTATGCCTCCCTTTGCTTCGAAGCTGATCTTATCCGGTATGGAGTTTTCTACCTGGAAAGCTATTTCATTATCCTGTTTTTTCAGGCAGATGTGAATCCGGAAATCACCTCCTGCATATTTAAAGGCATTTTCCACCAGCGGCAGGAACAGCAGCGGGTATACCTGTTCATCATGCAGGGCTTCATCCAAATGTACCTCCAGTTGAAGGCGGCGTGAGGACCTGATCTTTTGCAGGGCAATAAAGTTCTGCAGGTATTGTATTTCGTTGGCTACGCTCACCATTTGCTGCTGATCGTATAACTGGTAGCGCAGCAGTTCTGAAAAACGCTCCACTGTTTTCTTGGCAGCCTGCACGTCTATATCCATCTGGAAATATATGGTGTTTAGCGCATTAAACAAAAAATGCGGATGGTATTGCGCCCGCAGGAATTTCAGTTCCGTTTGCAGCTGGTCGTTGGTGATTTTTTCCAGCTGCAAACGGTTATTGATATATGCCTGCAAAAAAGCATTGCTCCTGCGGACGCCATAGTATATAAAACAATACAGTAAAGGGATCACGTTGATATCGACCAGGTCGAACAACTGAAGACCATTATCTGTAAAGGCAGCCATCGGTGTGAGAACGGCGTTTTGTACCAGTTGATTGATGATGAAAATATACAACAGCTCTTTCAGGATGATCTTATAGGAGAAGCCGGATTCATTTTTTTTATCAAAATACCGGAACAACCAGTTGAAGATCCCGATCAAAAGGTAACCCATTAGTATGGCTGTCACCATTTCAAAGGCGTTCAACGACAGCGGCCGGTACCAGAATTTCATTTCCGTAACACTGTCCGTTAACAGGCGGATGGTAAAGTATACCAGCAGGCCATATATCGGGGGAAAGAAATATTTCCAGAATATTTTCATCATAACTGATTCATTAGGCCATTCCCGGTTGTACCGGTATTAATTCTTCTTCTTTTGTAGCGCCGCGTTTTTCTCCTTTTGCCATTGGCTTCATACCAAACAGGAAACGCATAATGGCAAAGGGCCTGATAAACAAATGGAAGATGAATATACTGATTAAAAAAGTAACGGTCACGGTAAAGGTGTATTTCAGTCCTACGCCATCCGGCACGGTTACAAGATAGTAAGTAAGGATCACAATCACCGTTTGATGCAGGATATAAAAAGGGTACACCGCCTGGTTGGCATAGGCCAGTATGGGACGGGGCTTGTTCAGGTATTTTTTTGCATAACCCACAATAGCGAGCACCCACATCCACGCGGTGATACCGCCCAGCGCCATATATACGTAGGTAAAAGGCATGTACCTGAAATTATCGTTGAAGATCCAGGGCTCCAGTTTATTCCAGCGCAGGTAGTTGATGATGAGAAGCCCCGTGAATGCGATGGTAAGTGAAAGCCGGCGGTTCCGTTCCAGGCTGTCCATGAACAGTGGATTGGCAATGCAGATAAATCCGGCCAGTACATAAAACAGCCAGTAGAAGAAATAGCCGTAATCGTGCACCAGGTCGCCTGTTTGCCGGAACCACACCAGCAGGAAGGTGTGCACCAGGGTACCGGGGATAATCAGCAGGTAGATGTATTGCTTATTGCCGATCCAATTGAGCTTTTGCAACAGCTTTTTCCCGTTGCCGGAGATCAGCCATACAAAGAAAGGCGCAAAAAGGATGTCGTATACCAGCAGGTAGGCAATGAACCACAGGTGATGCCAGCTCATATTGCCGTGGGGATATACGCCGGTGGTAAACATATGGGTGTAGAAATCGGCGTAGTTGCCTTTGAAGCCCTGTGTGAGGCGCTCCATGTACACTTGCGGAGGAACAATAACCAGTATGCCCACCAGCAGGGGAACGAACAGCCGCCTGAAACGGAGGCCAATAAACCCGCCGCCGGTATTCCGCTGCAACATAAAGTAACTTACCGTTCCGGAGATAAAGAACAGGAGGGGCATACGGAAGCGATGTAGGAAGTCGTTCATTTCCAGCAGGGCATTGCTGGTTTCTTTATTTTTTATATGCCATCCCCATTCAGGGATATAGGGCATGGCAGAGTGGAAGAACAGCACGCCTATGATGGCAATAATGCGGAGCCAGTCTAAATATGCCTGCCGTGAAGATGATGTTGGTTGCATAGCTGATTGTTTTATGCAAACCTATCTTCCCGGCTCTTTTTAAGGAAACATATTTGACGTGTGGACAGTTTTTGGTGTTGAAAAGATTATTATGGGAGAGATGGGTATTAGATAAAGTTTGATAGCTTTACGGATATGTCCGTAAAACCAATCGTCAGTCAATCGTATCGTCTTGAGAAATTCCCTGTTAAAGGGGGATGGACCTTTGCGCGTATTCCCGAAATAACTCCGGATAAAGTGAAAGCCTTTGGCCTGGTGAGAGTGAAAGGATTTATAGATGATTTCGAGATCAAAAAATGCCACCTGATGCCGCTGGGCAACGGTATATTGTTCCTCCCGGTAAAAGCGGAGATCAGGAAGAAGATAAAGAAGAAAGTAGGCGACCGGGTAAAGATCGTTTTGTTCCGGGATGATGATCCAATGGATATACCGGAAGAACTAAAGATCTGCCTGGAAGACGAGCCAGGCGCAAACCGTTTCTTCCAGTCGCTTTCAGAAAGTGAGCAGCGGTTTTATATCAACTGGATCTTCAGCGCCAAAAGAGAGGAAACAAAAGTAAGCCGTATGACAAAAGCCATTATCCGGTTGTCGAGGGGCTTGAAGATGTATCAGCGGGAGGAGGAGTGAACCGGGTAAACAACACTATAACCTGAGGCGGCCATGACCCGCGGAAGAGGAGCGTTTACCAGGCTCAAACAACAGAGATGCCTGTTTGGGGTGGATTTTTCAGCTTCTTCAATACAATGTTGGAATTGTAGGAAAACGGGAAGGTTAAAGTATCTTTGATCACCGGCGCCTCAACGCGTAACCGGTTACTTTTATGAGTATCATCCTGTCGCCAGGTAATTATTTTGGAAAAGAACAACAGGTGGGGGAGAATGCCTCTTTCCGGCTGAACATTACGGCCTACCAGCCGGATGCGCAGATCGGTGTGCATCATCATGAAAACGCGTATCTCAGTTTGCTGATCAGCGGCAGTTATGAAGAAGTGAGCCGGAAAACAGACAGCGCTGTTATTCCCGGTGAAGTGCTTTTCCGCCCTGCGGGATACTCTCATGCCAATCATTTCCAGTCATCCGGCGGCCGCTGCCTGAATATAGAGTTTAAGCCAAACGGACTGCAGGAGCTGGAGCTGGATCATCTGCTGCCGCAAACGGCAACGATCTATAAAACGGGTACCTTCGATTACCTGTACCGGTTGTTGTACGCATTTGTGCAGGACCCGGAAGGCGCGCTCCCGGAAGAGCATATGATCAGCTGGTTGCTGGAATATGAAGAGAGGAAACTGCCGGAACGCCTGCCCTGGCTGCCAAAAGTAAAAGACATCCTGGAAAACGAGTTTGATACCCATCATACCATCCGTTCGCTGGCCGCGCGGGTGTTTGTACATCCTATTTACCTGGCCCGTGCTTTTAAGGAAAGGGAGGGCGTTACGCCCGGCGAATACCAGTTAAAGATGCGGGTAAGGAAAGCCATGATGCTGCTGTTCACCACGCAGTTGCCGGTAGCCGATATTGCTTTTTCCGCCGGCTTTTCAGATGCTTCCCACCTGGTAAAGTGTTTCCGGTTATTTTATAACGCTACTCCGCATAAATTCAGGGCCCTGCTAAAAAGTTAATCCGGTACCATTTTTTTGATGGGACCGGCTGTTACTTTGTATAAAAAAAGTATGCGCCGTTTGATCGTTCTTTTATATCTGTTAGTACCGGCATTGTTACCAGCCCAGCGTAAACTCGATTACCGGCTGCAGGTTACCACCAACCCGGCAAAGCAATCATTTTTTGTGCAGGGCGGATTTACTTTTGATACAGAAGCCGCTGCGGCCGACTCAGTAGATATTGTGATCAGCCAGGGCGCAGGCCCGGCAACGCTGCAGCTACAGGGCATTGCAGCCGTAATGGATACCATCCGTAAATCTACCGGCGATATCATTTACCGCTGGCACTTCCGTTCTCCGCTGCCGGCAGGTACGCCTTTACATTTCACCTTCGCCTATGAACGGGGCGGCGCACCGGCCTTCCAGTTTTACCTGGATAGTACCTTTTGTATGGCAGGCGGTTATGGCGCTGCATGGTACCCGCAGGTGACCGATGGCGCAGGTAATCATACCCGCGGTACCGGGGTTATCACCGTTACCACATCCGCAGGGATGATGCCAGTGATGGCTTCCAGCACGGTTACCGCCAGGGGCAATACTTATACTTTTCATTATGCACAGCCGGATATCTTCTCCCTTTATATTGGCCGGTACACACGGCAGGAGTACAAAGCGCAACGGTCCTTTTATACTTACAGCCTGAGCAAGGGAGTGGATGGAATTGACCTGAGCCGCAAATCCGCTGCAGTGCTGGATTACCTGTCTTCCCAGTTCGGACCCCTGAACATTCCCAACTTTTCTATCATTGAATATCCTGATTACGTAGCGGAGATAACCGGTATCGGCGGCGCCAGTATCTTAGGTGGAGTGGCTATGCCTACCGGGGCGTTGCGCCAGTTCAACTACGCGCTCTTTGGTCATGAAATAGGGCACCAGTGGTGGGGCAACAAGGTATTGGCTGCCGGTAGCAAAGGAGAGTCTATGCTGTCGGAAGGACTGGCCCAATACGGTTCTTTGCAGGTAGTGAGCCATTTCGACAGCGCTCATGCGATGACGTACAGGCGTACGGGTTATCCGGGTTATATCAGCGACCAGTGCGGACTTGGCTATCTCCAGAATGCAGCGGCGGGCAATGATGAACCGTTGGTGGCGCTCACCGGCAACAATGGGCATACGATAGGCGACAGCAAAGGCTTTCTTGCCCTGGAGCTGTTGTCTGCGATTGTGGGCAAACAGGCTTTCCATAAAGCGCTGCGCACTATCGGCGATCAATACAGCAGCAATGGCGTTAGCTGGGAAAATTTCCAGGCGGAAGTAGAGAAGGCGCATGGCAGCAGCCTGCAATGGTTTTACCGGCAGTGGTTTGAGCGCACCGGGGCTCCTTCCTGGCAAAGCAGCTGGGAACAACAGCAGGATAAGCTGCAGCTCAGCATCACGCAAAAAGACAGTATCTACCAGCTTCCGCTGGAAGTGCTGATCACGTACAGCAACGGAACCACAACGCTGCAGCACATCAATATCGGTGACCGCAACAACCGCTTACAACTGCCGGTAAAGGGAACGGTAACAAACGTACAGGTAGATCCTTATTTTAAAGTGCTGCACTGGGATGAAGCGCTGACACCAGCGGCGCTTGCCCAGGCTAAAGTAGTGAAGGTGCTGAACCTGCGCAGGCAGCAGAAAAATGATGAAGCAATGCAGCTGGCACAGTCGTACCTGGAAGAAGGGTTCCCGGACGATCACTACGGGGTCGAATATACGTTGTTATACCAGATGGGCCGTATTGCCGCTATGCAGCATAAGGACAAAGAGGCCCTGGCATATTATCAGCGCGCTTTGCAATGTGTATCGCGTGCGCCGGACCTGCTGGCCTATACTTATTACCGGATTGCTCAGCTGGCAGCCGCGCAGCATGATGATGCGCTGATGCGGTGGGCGGCGACCAATGCTGTGAAGGCCGATGCAGGAAATCAGTCAGAAGGGATGGCCGAAAAAGTAGCAGCGCTGTTATCGTCTGTAGTGGCGAAAACCCCGTAACGGGCGCTATAAAAAGCGCTGCCGGATCAGTTCCATAAATGCCGGCCTGAACTTTTCACTCAGCGGAATCCGTTTGCCGGCAATGAACAGGTGATTGTCCTGGATCTTATCGATTTGGGTGGTGTTCACAATATAGGAATTGTGCACCCTGATAAATGGAGGCGACAGCTGTTCCGCGATATCTTTCAGGCGCTTGTATACCAGTATGGCTTCCCGCACCGTTACTACCCGCACGTATTCTTTCTCTCCTTCAAAGTACAGCAACTCAGAGAGTTTCACCTGTTGCAGCGTTTTACCGGTTTTTATAAAATAATAACCGGGAGATGATTCCGGAACAGTGACCTCCTGTGCACGGGAATGCATAAACGTTGTTTCTATTTTCTGCCGGGCAGCCAGGAAACGCTTGAGTGTAATGGGTTTGAGCAGGTAGTCGATCGTCTGGAAATTATAACTGGCAGCGGCGTATTCCGTATACGCGGTGGTGAACACAATTTTTGTTTCCGGTGGCAGCAGGGCAGCCAGTTCCATGCCATCCAGCCGGGGCATATTGATATCAAGGAAAACCAGGTCGGCTTTGTTATTTTTCAGGAAGTTCAGCGCTTCCAGTGCGTCGTAGCATTTGGCCAGCAGTTGCCAGTCCGTCGTTTGCCGGATATGCAGTTCCAGCAGGTTTACCGCGTTGGGCTCATCGTCAACAATGATACATTTCAGGCTCATAACGGAACGGATAGTAATGCGGTGAAGTAATTGCCTGACCTGCCGGTTTGCAGCGTGAAGTTGCTGCCATACAGCAGGGTAAGGCGTTTCCGGAGGTTGTCGATCCCCGATCCCCCCGGATGCTTATGTACCGGTTGCTCCGGTAAACTGTTCCGTGTAGTGAAAAGCAGGGTGTTTTCCTGTTTCACCAGCGAAATATCAATATGGTTCTGCATACTGGTTTTATCGATCCCATGTTTGAAAATATTTTCTACAAAAGTCATCAGCAGCATCGGTGGAATACTGCACCCACCCGGCACTTCACTGGTAAATTGCAGGTCGATGCCATGCCTGATGCGGATACGCTCCAGGGCGATATAATTTTCCAGGAACTTTATTTCCGTGGAGATGTCTACCTGGTCCTTCGGGCTTTCATCCACAAAATACCGCATAATATCCGACAGCCTTTCTATCAGGGCGGCAGTACGCGGCGCTTCCCGGTAGGCTTCGTAATAAATGTTGTTCAGCGTATTAAACAGGAAATGGGGCTGCACCTGTGATTTAAGAAGATTGAGCTCCGTTTTTGTATTCTGTATTACCAGTGCGGCTGCCTGCGCCTTCAGCTCAAAATAAACGATCGCCATTCTCAGGATAAAGCTCATCAGGAACAGGAGCGGAATGCCTGTGAGGTAACGGAGTATTATATCAGTGGTAATGGGCTCAGGGCGGGGGGCGAACCAGGTGTTGTAGATCCAGGTGAGGAGGAAGCCCCTGGCCAGTCCTGCCGCCAGCAGGAACAACGCCACCGTAATAACGTATATCCATATACGCCCTTTCAGGTAAAACCGGGGATACAGCCAGCTGATATTGCCGTAAATCACCAGGGCATAAAAGAGGGCGTTGAGCAATGAAAAAACAGCGGCCTGCCAGAAGCTATCTTCCGGCAGCATAGTAAAGAACATCATTAAAAAAACAACCACCCAGAGTATCCATTGCACTTTAGTGGCTGTCGTCATACGGTTTATCAGTTGCATGCCCCAATTTACGAAGGTTTTGTACTCGTCCGCAGGTGACGCTGTATTATTCAATAAATGCCGGCAAAAATTCAACCGTTGGACAGGTTGTTTCAACAGATGCCGGATTCCATCTTCACAGGAACAAACAGGCAGATGATTAAAAAGAGAGGGGAGGTGATTGAAATCATTTTCCGGATAGCAGGGAACAGGAAATCTTTGCTGATCCGATCACTTTAAACCACTTTATCAATATGCAACCCAAACGCTACCTGACCCTTGCTGTACTGCTAATGGCCATGCTGCCTGCTTTTGCGCAAACCGACACCATTGATCAGCAACATCTCCGGCTGAATACTGCTTTCCTGGAACCCGGTGTGAAACAATACCTGGTTTATTTCCAGCTGCCTGCACGCAGCAACTGGCTTGATCTGAGCCTGTGGGTCCGGGAAATAGAAAAAACCAACCATGATCATCAACCAGTGTTCCGTATCACACAGCATTGGTATGGGAGTGACACCGCCCGTTATCTTACAAGCTACTCCTATAACAGCGTGGCCGATTTCTCGCCGTTGTACCATGCTGAAACAAGAGGCGGGGAACAGAAAGCCTATCGCTGGGCTACTGATGGGATCAGCGGCGATACTGCCACCGTGAATAATAAAGCAGCAGATTTTAAGCTGGTTTTTGACAGACCTAATTACAACTGGAACCTTGATATTGAAACCTTTGAGATGTTGCCTTTAAAGGCCGGGAAAACCTTTGTGATCCGCTTTTATGACGCGGGCCTCGAGCCACCGGCTTATGTAACATATAAAGTAACGGGCAGTGAAATGCTGCAAACTTTAAACCACCAGGCGGTGGACTGCTGGAAGTTGTTCACCGAAGGAGACTCGCCCCGGGGGCATTATACACAAACCTTCTGGATCAGTAAAACCGGGCATGAGCTGTTGAAAGAAGAGGATTTCTTTGGTGGCTATTACCGGTACAAGGTAAAACTGCCAGGGCTGGCGCCCCACCTGGGGCCGCGTTTTACAAAACTGTAAATGTTGCATCACCTGCGCCCCGGTATCCCCGGGGCGTTTTTTTATCTCCCGAAAGCAAACAACTGGTTATCCCGTTTGTTGTAACTTCCATAGAAAGTAAAACAGTCATGGATATTCAACAATTTGAAGATAAGGGACTGGCGCAGTATGCTTATGCCATTTACAGTGAAAAGGCCCATGAGATCATCGTGATAGATCCGGGCCGTGATATCAGCCCTTACCTGGAATATGCAAAGGGGCTGCATGCAAAGATCACAGGTATTATTGAAACCCATCCGCATGCGGATTTTGTGAGCGGCCACCTGGAGCTGCATCGTGTTACGGGCGCTACTGTTTATTGTTCCAAACGTACCGGCGCCGCTTACCCGCATGTAGCTTTTGATGACGGGATGCGGATAATGCTGGGGGATATTGTGCTCAAAGCATTGAATACGCCGGGGCATTCGCCGGACAGTATCAGCGTGGTGCTGATATATGGAGGCGAGCCACGGGCGGTGTTTACAGGCGATACCCTGTTTGTGGGCGATTGTGGCCGGCCGGACCTCAGGGAGCATACCGGCAACCTAACGGCCAGTCGTAATGAACTGGCAAAACAGATGTATCATTCCCTGCGCGAAAAGCTGATGGTGCTGGAAGATGATGTACTGGTATACCCTGGTCACGGTGCAGGAACTTTATGCGGTAAATCGCTCGGCGATGCCGACAGCAGCACGATCGGTGTGGAAAAGGTCAGCAACTGGAGCCTGCAACCGCTCAGTGAGCCGGAGTTTGTGACCGCATTGCTGGCGCAGCAACCGTTTATCCCGAAGTACTTTCCTTACGATGTAAGTGTGAACCGTGAAGGCGCGCCGGACCTGCAACCCTCGCTGGATAAGGTGAAGATAACAGCAGCAATACCGGAAGAAGAAAATATGATTGTCATAGACACCAGGCCCCAATCCGTTTTTAAACAAGGTCATTTACCCCATGCCATTAACCTGCAGAATGGAGGCAAATTTGAAACCTGGCTGGGAAGTATTGTTGCGCCCCGAACGCCTTATTACTTGCTGGCGGAGAACGAAACGGAATTATGGGAAGTGATCCGTAAAACGGCTAAAATCGGCTATGAGCCATATATCAAAGCAGCGGTTGTTTACACGAAAGGCACTGTAACCATGGCGCCATTGCCGCTGGCGGATTTCAGGGAGCACCCGGAGCATTATACGATTATAGACGTCAGGATGGCTTCTGAAATAAACGATGAGCCGGTATTTAGTGATGCGATCGCTATTCCGCTCGACCAGCTACGGGAACGGGTATCCGAAATTCCGGCAGATAAGCCGGTGGTGGTGCATTGCGCCGGCGGCTACCGGAGCGCAGCGGGCAGCAGCATTGTAGCTGATGCTTTGAAAGATAAAGTGCCCGTATACGACCTGGGAGAAGCAGTAAAAAGATTTCTGCAATAGTTGTCGTAATACCCCCTTAATTTGCCTTGTTTACCCCCCGTGATTACAGGCGGATGATAGTACATTTACATAACAGGTATTTCAATGGAGCAGGCCGCTGTGCCTTGTTTCATCGCAACAGGAAATTATTCTTCACCCGGAAAAACCAGTTATTATGTTTGGGAACACAAAAGCATTCAGCAGTTTCTCAGTAAATGATCTGCAGCAGGCAAAACAATTTTACCAGCAAACATTGGGCATAGAAGCGGAAGCCAGTGCAACGGAGCCGGTGCTTACGTTAAAGATTGCAGGCGAGCCATCGGTGATGATCTATGAAAAGCCCAATCATACGCCCGCCACGTTTACCGTGCTGAACTTCCCGGTAAGCAACGTGGAAGAAGCGGTAGACAAGCTCACCGCAAAGGGCGTACAGTTCCAGCATTATGAAGGCGAGCTTAAAACAGATGAGAAAGGCATTTTCCGCGGAGGCGGCCCCGTCATTGCATGGTTTGCCGATCCCGCAGGCAACATCCTTTCCGTGATAGAACAACGGTAAAGTGTTGTTAACACAATAGCCATTTGTTTTCCCTACTTTTGCCGCTCAAATAAGGAAGATTTATGGCTACAAAAATTACTGTAAACAACAATGGTTCACTGAGAATAGAAGGTGAATTTGAGATCGTGGATAAGAACGGGAACAAGTACGACCTGGGCGGCCGGGAAGCAGTTGGTATCTGCCGTTGCGGGCTTTCTGCCAACAAACCGTTCTGCGATGGCTCCCACAAAGGTCACTTTGAGCATGATGCCGTGGCATTTGCGCTCCCTCCGAAAAAGTAGTAAAATCAACACCGTTTTAAAGGCTTCATGCAGGTAACTGCATGAAGCCTTTTGGTATCTGATATGGTCGAAATAATCAAAATTGCATCTGTTTTTAGAAAATAATTCGCTGCATTTTTGTGCTGCAATTTGTAACAACATATGGAAGTAAGATTTTTTCAGGTAGATGCTTTTACCAGAAGCCCATTTAAAGGAAACCAGGCAGGCGTGTGCCTCCTGGAGCAGATGCCCGGCGATGAGGTATTGAAATCCATCGCGGCGGAAAATAACCTGGCGGAAACGGCATTCCTGCTGCCACAGGAAAATGGTTACCACCTGCGCTGGTTTTCACCAAAAGTAGAAATGACGCTTTGCGGGCATGCTACACTGGCCAGCGCGCACGTGTTATGGGAAGCCGGGCTGGTGGCCCCGGATGCTACCATTTCCTTTACCACGCTGAGCGGCGTGCTAACCGCCAGCCGGCAAAACGGGTGGATCACGCTCAACTTCCCGGCCCGGGAATGCAGCAGGGCAGCCATGCCCGACGACCTGCGCAAACTGTTTACCGATGCCATTGATGTAGCTTTCAGCGTAGACCGCTACATCATAGAGCTGCCAACAGGAGCCGCCGTGGCCGGTTTTGTGCCCGACAGGAACCTCCTGGCGCCGTACCGGCTGGTGCTTACCGGGAAAGGCGCAGCGGAAGGACCATACGATTTTATTTCCCGCTATTTTGCCACACCGATAGGCGTTGATGAAGACCCTGTAACCGGTTCTGCACATTGCAGTTTAGCTACTTACTGGGCGGCAAGATTACATAAAAACGAGTTCTTTGCTTACCAGGCATCGCCCCGGGGAGGAGAGTTGAAAGTGATACTGGATGGGGATCGTGTATTGCTGAAAGGAGAAGCCGTGACGGTGATAGATGGCGTGTTCCGTTTTTAACGGAACAGAGAGGCGCCCCAGTAACCCAGGGCCAGCCACAGCAGGCCCTTTATAAGAAAGAAAAGAAAGCCCCAGAAGCCGAGCTTTTTTATCCATTTGAGGATCTTTGCTTTCCTGTTGTTATCTGGTGACATAGCATCACAAAATTAAAGTTTTTTTGTGGAGATAAATGTATCTTAACCGGGCGAATATATTCCGCCGGTTAAAATTTATTACCGCTGGCAGTTACGTATATCCGTTCACGTATTTACCCCATCCGCATATGATCTTCAGAGAAGCAACAATTGCCGATATCCCTGGTTTGCAGCGCGTCCGCGCTGCTGTGAAAGAAAATGTGCTGAATAACCCGGGGCTGGTTACCACGGCTGATTATGTACAATATCTTACCATCAGTGGCAAGGGATGGCTGTGTGAATCGGCCGGGCTTATTGTGGGATTCGCCATTGTGGATACCGGCTCACATAATATCTGGGCCTTGTTCGTGGATCCGCATACGGAGGCCCGGGGAATTGGCCGGGAGTTGCAGCGTCTTATGCTCAGCTGGTACTTCTCCACTTACCCGGGGCCGCTTTGGCTGGGCACTGCCCCGGGCACCCGGGCGGAATATTTTTACACCCGCAGCGGCTGGAAAAATGCAGGGCTGATGAAGAACGGGGAGCTGAGGTTTGAAATGGACCGCGCCACCTGGTTATCCCTGCAGAATACCCTTAGCTGATGGGATAAATGATTTAATGCGTACTTTTGCGCTCTTTTAGCAATCATTTTGAGAGATGCGCGTAGCAGTACCGAATAACAAATTACTGATATCCCTGTTCCTGGGCCTTTGTGGCAGCGCCACTGCGCAGCAGGCCGACACTGTGCTAATCACCCGCCACCTGGATGAAGTGATTGTGCAGGAAAACAGGCTGGCAGCGCCTGTAAAGGCGGTGAACCGGAACATTACCATCATTACCCGCCGGCAGATAGAAGCGATGCCGGTATCGTCTATAACAGAAGTACTGGCTCATGTACCCGGACTGGATGTACGGCAGCGGGGCCCGGGCGGTATCCAGGCGGATATTGGTATCGACGGGGGCACTTTTGACCAGACCCTGGTGTTGCTGAACGGTGTAAAGATCACCGATCCGCAAACCGGCCATAATATCATGAACCTGCCTGTTTCCCTGGCGGATGTAGACCATATAGAAGTGCTGAGAGGCGCTGCGGCCCGTGTTTACGGGATCAATGCACTGAATGGCGCTATTAATATCGTAACCCGTAAAGCCACTGAGAGCGGGGTGAGTATCAGCGGCAGCGGGGGCAGCAGTTTTAAAAAGAACGAAAACAATAATTTATACGGCGCATACAGCATTGGAGCCACCGGTGCGCTGGTAAAGAATGGCGTAAGCCAGTCGCTTTCCGCCAGTCGTAACCAGGGCAACGGCTACCGCTACAACACCGCTTACGATAACTACCGCGCATTTTACCAGGCCGCCTTTAGCCGTGATACCCTTCATCAATACAATGTGATGGCCGGTTTCGTCAATAACGGCTATGGGGCCAATGGTTTTTACGCCGCTCCCGGGGATCTGAATGCAGAGGAAACCGTGAAAACCCTCTTCGCCGCCGTAAGCAATACCTCCCGCATTAACCCCAACTGGGTGATGACGCCGCGGGTAAGCTACCGCTACACCAAAGATGATTACATCTACATAAAACCCGATAAATTCAGGAATCTTCATAATACCCATGTGTTCGATGCAGAGCTGAATAATACGTTTACCACTGCCATCGGTACCTTTGGGGCCGGCCTGGAAGGGCGTTATGAGCATATTAAAAGCTCTAACCTCGGTAACCACGACCGTACCAACCTGGGCCTGTTCGGGGAGTATAAATCTTTGGCCGACCGCCGGTTCAGCTTTACCGTAGGCGGTTATCTTAATTACAACACGGTATACGGCTGGCAATTCTTTCCCGGTGCAGATATAGGCTTTAATATTACGCCCCACATAAAGCTCTTTGCCAACGCAGGTACCGCCCAGCGTTTGCCTACTTACACGGACCTTTACTATAAAGGAGGCGGTATTACCGGCAATGAAAACCTGGGACCGGAGAAGGCATCTTTTGCAGAAGCGGGTATACGGAAGTTCAGCGGCAAATTCTCTTTCTCAGGATCTGTATTTTACCGGCAGGTCAGCAATTTTATTGACTTCGTAAAAGATACCGCCGGCGGGGTAGATCCGGCAAAAGTTCCCTGGCAACCGCAGAATTTCCAGCGGGCGGATATGACCGGTTTTTCGTTGAACAGCGGCTACAACACTGTTTTCAGCGATGGTTCGCTGTTTAACGGTTTTGGCGTAAATGCCGGGTACAACTATCTTTCTCCTTCGTTTAAAGGAGACGCCATCACCACGAAAATTTCAAGGTATGTGATCGAAAGCCTGCGGCACCAGTTCACTGCCAATGTACGTACAGATATAGCCCGTCACTTCAGTGTTTCCGCGGCAGCTCGTTATTGTATGCGTGTTAATTACAAAGACTATACCCTGTTAGATGCCCGTATTGCGTATAGGCAACCCCGTTACCAGGTGTATGCAGATGCTACCAACCTGCTCGACGTAACCTATGTGGAAGCCGGCGCAGTGCCCATGCCTGGCCGATGGATCACAGTAGGCGGTAAAGTGAGCTTTTAACAGCAGCTTATAAAAAAGTAAAAGCAGCGGACAAATACGTCCGCTGCTTTTTTATTACAAACCACCAATTGCTAACCTTTATAAACCGCCGGTAGAAAGGATGCCTGCGCTAACACCCCCTTTGCTGTCGGCACGGATAAATACTGTATATATTTTTCCTGCTTCAAGGGTGATGTTTGTCAGCCCCTGCTGCTCAATAGTAACAGGCGTTGCATTTTCCCCTGCGCTTACGATCAATGAAATCGTACCTGCGTTTACGTTAGTAAAGGGCGCGCTCTCGTATGCGGTTCCCTGGAGATTACTGCCACCAGCGCTTCCATAAGGAATAGCGCTGAACAGGGCGCTTTCTGCATTGTTTTGTTTCAGCTTCACGTTTACTCCGCCGATGCCCTGCGCCAGGTGCACAAACCTGAGCTTGGCCTTGCCGGAAGGCGGGGCAGAGAGATCGTCATAAAAAAGAATGAGGGTGTCTTTGCCGGTGTTGTATTTAGCAGATGCGGCAAATACAGTATGGTGGTATCCGGCAATAGGGCCGTTAGGGCCACCTGTTGCCGAATAGGTGGCGCTGTTGCCAAATTGCCTGGAGGCTTTGTAGGAAGTGCCGCTGCCTTCTGTGAAGTTGATCTGTACGTTCCCGAAGGTAGTAGGCACATAAGGCGATGCGGCGCCGGGCAGCACGGCATCGGTAGTTACTTTTTGTGTAAACGTCCAGAACTGGATACCGGTGGCGGGAATGCGGGCATTTACAAAACGGATACTGGCAGAGAGTGGAGGACGGTCGCCTGCGTTAACATCCAGGTAATCCGCTTTGTTGCAGGCGCTGAAAACCAGTATGGCTAAGCTACCTATAAGGAAGAGGTTATTATTTTTCATGATAGTTTTTTTAATCGGTTAGAAACGCGCGTATAACCTTACAAATGGCTGGATGCCTGCGCTGCCGTTCTGGATGCCTACTACAGATGGATTGCGTAGCCCCGCGATGACTTTATCGGTATAGTCGCCCAGTACATTGAACGCATTATTTACGCCGGCGGTTACCTGTACGGCTTTGCTGATACGGTATCCTACAGAGAAATCGGTAACCCAGATGGGCTTCAGCTCCTGGAAGTAGTAATCGGGCCGCGGGAAATTAGCATTGAGCGCGGAGGCGGTAGTAACGGAGCCAAAATAAATGGTGCGGGCCAGGAAGGTAAAACGGGGCGTATTCAGTATAGCCTGCAACGTTATTTTCTGTTGCGGTATATTGGTAGTTACCCTTGCTTTTTCCGATTCGCTGAAGATGACGTACTGGTATTGCTCCAGTCCTTTGGGCGTATTTACAGACGTTACCTCGTTCTTTACAAAGTTGCCGCCAGCCAGCAGTTGCAGGCTGTTGCGGCGCAGAGGAATTTTATAGCTGCCGGTAAATTCAATTCCTTTTGTGCGGGTACTGAAGGCGTTGTAAAAGAACTTTGCCTGGGTGGTACCTGTTTGCAGCAGCAATGCCCTTACGTCTGCCGGCAGGTTGGGATCAGTAGCGGAGAAGTTACCGGTATTGCCTACACGATTTTTGATGTCTATAAAATAAGCGTCAACGCTCAGTTCCACGTTTCTTGTGGGTTGGGAAGTGATACCGGCGGTGTAGCCCGTGCTTTTCTCCGGCGTGAGGGAAGGGATGCCAAGCGCCCTGGTAGCTGCATTTTTATTGGAGGCAGTAACCTGGTCGATGGCGCGGCCCTGCTGGAAGCTGGTAGAGGTTTCGGTGTAATAGAACTGTGCCAGGTCGGGCGCACGGAAGCCGGTATTGGCGGAACCACGGATGCCCAGCCAGGGCGCGAAGCTATAGCGGGTGGCTATTTTCCCGGTGGTAACATTGCCAAAGTCGGAGAAGTTTTCCGCACGGAGAGCGGCGGATACCAGCCATTTTTCGGTAACATTAAGCTCTATATCCGCATAGCCGGCTACTATAGCGCGACTCACATTCACTTCATTCGAAGGGCGGAACCCTGCATGGATCTGTGACCCGGGAGAAAGCCCATTCAGCGCCAGCAGGCCGCCGTCCGCCAGGTAAGGCACACCGTTTACGGAAGTATCTACCGTATAAATGGGACGGAGGTCTGCTTTGCTGTAGGAGGCTTCTTCACCGGCAATGATCTGGTAGGTTTCCGTGCGGTACTGTGCGCCGAATGCGATATTGAGGCCATGCAGCACGGAAGGGAAGTAGCGGCTGATATCCAGGCTGGCGGTGTTTTGCGAGGCGTTGTACTTGCCGGCATCAAAAGTAGTGGGGCTTTTAAGACCCAGGCTGGCATTGAGTGAGTTGCTGATCACATTGCCGAAATCATTTTTGCCGTATACATTGGAGATATCGAGCTTCCATTCGCCGGCCCTGGCTTTGAGGCCAATGGCAATGGATTTGTCGGTGATGCTGTTGTCCATGTTGGGCAGGAAACCATCGGGGTAAAGACCGGTATTGTTGCGCTCCGTCCATCCTGGCAGGCGGTATACCGCGGTAAACTGGGAGTTGCGGTGACTAATACCGCCGAAGGCATACACCTCTGCATGGTCACTAACGGGAATGGCTGTATTAAAAAACAGCAATGCGTCTTTAGCTTTGTTGGAACCTCCGCCGCGCTGGTCAAAGTAGTGGCGGTCGATGCCCCTGCTGGCGAGGATGGCGTCGTCTATTTCTTTGGTATAGATATTATCGTAACCACGGGTATTGGCGCCGCCGCCATAGATGGGGCCGTTGTACAGCCCTGCGTCCTCGCGGCCGGGAGGGAGTGAAATAGCTTGTGTGGCAAATTCGGCGGTGGCATTGAGGTAGCCGCCGCGGTCGCCTATTTTGATACCGTAGTTAATATTGGTGCGGGTGCTGGCGCCGTCGCCCCTGCGGCGGATGCTGCCGGTAGTGGATACGATCACATCATCCGTTTGTTTTTTCAGTACGATGTTGATCACGCCGGCGATGGCATCGGAGCCGTATTGGGCGGCGGCGCCGTCGCGCAGTATTTCGATGCGTTCTATAGCGCCGGCGGGAATGGAGTTGAGATCGTACCCGGTAGCGCCGTTGCCCAGTCCGCCCCAGTTCACATTGGAGCTTTTATGGCGGCGTTTACCATTTACCAGTACCAGCAGCTGGTCTACGCCGAGACCTTTCAGTTGTGCAAGGCTCAGGGCTGATCCCGCATCGCCGGCGTTGGAGCCGTTTACGGAATGGAAGGAGGGGGATACATATTGCAACAGTTGCGTGACGCTGGTTTGCGGCGCTGCTTCCTGCAGTGACTTAATATCGATGATATCTACAGGTACCGGCGAATTCAGTTTGGTACGGTTGGCGCTGCGGCTGCCCACGATCTGTACTTCCCCCAGCTGGCTGGTAGTATCCGTGAGGTGTTTGTCCTGTGCTGCAAGTGTTGCTGAGAGCAGCATCAGGGGAGAGATGACCGGCAGTATAATTTTTTTCATGCCCAGGTTGATTTTTTATGGTTAATGATCTTTTAGTTTGAATCGGTCGTCGGTAAGCGCTACCAGGAATGCTTCCAGGTCTTCCATTTCTTCTTTGCTGAGGTTGAGCGGTTTGCTGAGCGACAGGTCGCGGTTGATACCATCATGCACAATGTTGTTGGGCTCATTGTAATAGGCAATTACTTCCTTCAGCGTTTTGAACATACCGTTATGCATATACGGAGCGGTAACGGCTACGTTGCGTAAGCCAGGCACCTTGAAAAAACCTCGGTGGGAGCTGTCTTTCGTTGCTTCAAAGCGGCCCGCGTCCCTAAGGGTGGTTCCGTTATAAAGACCGATGTTCTTGAAACGGTCTGCAGTAAAATCTTCTCCCGAATGACAATTATTACAATTGGCTTTACCTATAAAAAGAAGGCGTCCACGTATAGCCGATGGCGTTAGTGCGTTATCATCGCCGGCAATGTACCGGTCGTAAGGGCTGTTGGCGGTTTCCAATGTACGTTCAAATGCAGCGATGGCCTGCAGCAGGTTTTTGCTGTTTGGCGGACTGTTAAACAGTTGCTGGAAGTAGCTCCTGTAGCTTTCATTATCGTTGAGGCGCTGTACCGCTTCTTCAATAGGCAGGCCCATTTCATCGGGGTTGATGATGGGCTGCAGCGCCTGGTCTTCCAGGGAAGCGGCGCGGCCATCCCAGAAAAAATTAGGGCGCCCGGAAAGATTGGTAATGCCTGGCGTATTCCTTTTGGTGGGCGTATGATGAATACCGTTGCTGAAGGCGAGGGTATCTGCAAATCCAAATTGAGGGATATGACAAGATGCGCAGCTGATGCTGCGGTCTTTCGACAACAGGGGATCAAAGAACAGTTTTTCTCCCAGCTGTGCTTTAGTGGGCGGATCATTGGTTTTAAACCCGGCTATAATAGTGTATGCACACAGTATTCCCAGTAAAATGAAAATCATTTTTCTCAGCTTCATGGTGGTAAAAATTATAAATGGCATGTAATGCCCGGCAGCAACATGGGGGTTGCAGAAAAAGTAATTGGTTGATTAAAGAAAGGTGGCTGTTAAGAGGCTGTAATAGTTGGTGGATTGGCATTCCCGGGAGCATGGGCCGGAGTGCCCGTGCTCCCCAGGAATTATATAATGGGGTAGTATAAACAAGAACGAATTATCTGGCAGCGGCTACGAGTGTTACATCCAGGTCGAAGTCGTCGTAGATGGCTTTATCGCCGATACCTTCAAAGAAGCTTTTAGAGCCGTATTTAATATTGTATTTGGTACGGTCTACTTTAATAGCTGCTTTGGCTGTGAGCTTGCTGCCCGCAACCGTTACAGTAGCGGGGAAGGTAACCGGGTTGGTGATACCTTTAATGGTTAAGTTGCCCGTTACTTCATAGTTACCACCGCCTTTGGAAGTTACGCTGGTAGTTACAAAGGTAGCGGAGGGAAATTTCTCCACTGCGAAGAAATCTTCGCTTTTCAGGTGCCCCAGTAATTTAGCGTTGCCGCCTGCATCTTTGATATCGGTTACCACGATGCTGCGGGTATCGAGAGAAAAGCTGCCGCCTTTCAATACGTTACTTTCTACTTCCAGTTTACCATCGGCAATATTGATAGTGCCTTCATGCTGACCGGTTACTTTTTTACCTGTCCAGCTTAATTTGCTTTCTTTACTGTCTACCAGGAAAACAGTTGCTTTCCTGGCTGCCGCAGCTTTGGTTGGTTTTTCTCCTTTGTTGACAGTAGCAGGTGAGGTGAAAGACATCAGGAAGATGGATCCTCCAATAAAGAGCAGTGATGCTAATCGTTGCATATGTTGTGTGTTTAAATTTGGTGCAATTTAATGTTGACGGTTGGATTAGCGTTTACGAGATCCGGAAATAAATGTTAAAATTAGTTTTCAGCAATCAAAGCATCCAGGTCCTGGTTCCATTTAGCTACATAGTCTTTGTAATACTGACCGGTTACTTCGCCGGTATAGCCCGTATGTATCTGCCGTACTTCGCCTTTGCGGTCAATGATGATAGTAGTAGGGAAGGCCATCATGCGGTTGAGCGCCGGTAGTTTTTCAGACGCCACTTTCTTATCAGCAATGCCGCCAAAAAGAATATCATATTGGATATTGTATTTTTCTTTCAGTTTGCCAAGGGTATACTTTGCGTATTCGAGGTCGTCTTTCTGTTCAAAGCCGATAGCGATGGCTTCTACACCGCGGTCTTTGTTTTTATTGAACCAGGGGGAGAGAAAGGAGGTTTGATCTGTGCAATTAGGGCACCAGGTGCCAATGATTTCCACGATCACTACTTTTCCCTTGTATTTGTCGTCGCTCAGGGAAACGTTGTTGCCATTGAGGTCCGGCAGGGTGAAGTCCAGTTTTTTATAGCCTTCTTTCAGGAAAGTAAGTTTATAGGGATCCGGCAATTCTGCGGCGGCATTTTTCTCACCATCAAATTTGATGTTATTGTAGATGCCCAGGCTGATTTCCCCGGTGAGGGATTTATCATCATTTACTTTTCCTTTGATATAAATAGGGCTTGGGCCTGTGAAGCCTGACAGTTCAAATTCATCGCCGTGCACGGTGCCTTCCAGTTCGCGGCTGTCGCCCACAACAGACATTACCACGCCAGTGAGTTTGTTGCCGTTTTGTTTAAGGAGCCCGATGCGGTTAGGGGTCGGTTCTTTGCTGTAGATCTTCAGGTCCCATTTACCGCTGATATCATAGGCAGGCGCGGCTTCTGTGCCTGGTTCCGCAAAGCGGTAGGACTGTCCGTGTTCCGCTGTAAACGGCAGTGCGTTGCCGCGGAAGTTAGGTACAAGGCTGCGGTATTCGCCGGTAATTTTACCGTCGGATTCAATCTTGGCTACCAGGGCGGCGTCATAGGTATTCATCTTTATAAATAAAGAGTCGTTGCCGATGCGTTGCACGTGGAAGTCGTCGCGGCGGGAACCGTTGATCAGCGTAAAAACTGCGTGCTCAGGATCTTTGCCTTTCAGTTCAAAATTGAAGGGCACCTGTGATTCGCTGAGGGTGAATACGCCTCTCCAGATACCTTGTTTTACAAATGGTTTTTTGGGTGCGGCGAAGGAGCTGGCGCCGTTGAATAATCCTGCCACCATCAGGCCGGTTAGAAATAAGTGCTTATGCGTTTTCATGGTTGTATATTATTGATTGAATAATGCAAGACGTTGCCGGTCCTGGTGGGGCGACGAGGTAATGTTACAAATAAAACTGGTGGTGGGAACTGATGGAGTGGTGGCTTTTATCAGTGGTGGTGAAACAAAGATAAAGTGGCGTTTTATTATTTCCAAATAAAAGTCTATAAATTTTGTAGACTAATCGAGCGGGCGCCTTCGGCGCTTGTCTGACTCAGGATTATGATGATTACATTGATTACGCTGATTTTATTTTTTTCTTATGAAGATGGTTACTATTAGGTTTGAGGGTATGTAAGGGGGAGAGCAGATTTATGGATTTCTTTTTTATATAGATGGTTATTATGGGGCTTGGTGTTTTGGATCATTGCATGATTAATATGTTGATTTATTTTTTCATTGGGGATCTTTTGGTATTTAATGAAGAAGTGATTATAGCTACTTGTATAAGACATTCAAAGAATGTAATCATCGGCGTAAAACAAAATAAAATCAATCAATCTGCACCAACCCCTTGGGTAAAATTAGCCTAACAGCAACCGTCTCCATAAGAAAAAAATAAAATCAGTGTAATCAATGTAATCATCATAATCCTGAGTCAGACAAACTCCGCCCGGATACACCAACCCCTGGGCAAAACTAGCCCAACAGCAACCGTCTGCATAAGAAAAAAATAAAATCAGCGTAATCAATGTAATCATCATAATCCCGAGTCAGACAAACTCCGCCCGGATTCACCAACCCCTGGGCAAAATTAGCCCAACAGCAACCGTCTCCATAAGAAAAAAATAAAATCAGCGTAATCAATGTAATCATCATAATCCTGAGTCAGACAAACTCCGCCCGGATTCACCAACCCCTGGGCAAAATTGGCCCAACAGCAACTGTCTCCATAAGAAAAAAATAAAATCAGCGTAATCAATGTAATCATCATAATCC
>NZ_DATCRD010000287.1:0-31901 GCF_036569185.1 Chitinophaga sp. | reverse complement strand
CCTGAAACACCTGGCCATACCGCATTATTATATCCATGCAGACGGGGCGCTGTCGGGCAGTTACAGCGCTTTCCTGGAGCCCCGCCCCGCGTTCGATTTTGCAGACGGAGCAGACAGTATCGCCATCAGCGGGCATAAATTTATCGGCTCCCCCATTCCCTGTGGCGTGATGGTGGCAAAAAAATCGAACCGCGACAGGATTGCGCGGTCCGTATCCTATATCGGCAGTATGGACACCACTATCACCGGTTCGAGAAACGGACATAGCCCCTTGTTCCTGTGGTATGCCCTGAAAAGCCTGGGGATAGATGGTTTAAAGGAAAGAGCCGGGCGCAGTCTGGCGGTAGCCGCCTATGCAACAGAACGCCTCAACGAAAACGGTATCCCCGCATGGCGCAATCCCGATACTATCACCGTAGTATTCCCCGACCCGCCTGCAAACATCCGCCGGAAGTGGCAGCTGGCCTCAGAAAGCGGCTGGTCGCATATTATCTGTATGCCTAATGTTAGTAAGGAGCAGGTAGATGAATTCGTGGAAAGCTTCGTAGGGGCAATGACGTTAGTTTAGCCCCCTTTCGGCAATAGCCAGTATTTCCACATTGAGCGCGCGCCTGATCTGGCGTTCAATATCCCGGTTGGTTTGCGGCATCAGCAGCTGCAGTTTAAACTGCACGAAGTCTTTTTTGATCTCCATTGTTTTCAGGGAAAAGCTCTCAGGACTGTAGCTGCGGGAATACTCCCCGATAGAAGCCTTCAGCCTGTCTTCCAGCCCGCGGATAGTATAAGGGTGCTTGTGATCCAGTTCAAACTCAATTGTCAGCTTCCTGATATTTTGTTTGGACTGGTTCAATACAATAGAAGTAAACACTACCGAATTAGGAATAATCACAATATCATCATCTTCATTCTGCAATACTACGTTGATCAGCGTGATATCCATCACCCTGCCTTTAACATCGCCTATGCGCACATGATCTCCCAGCGATAACTGGTCGGAAAACATAATGATAAGGCCATTGATCATGTTGGTGATATAGTCTTTCGTAAGCAGGGCAATAGCTGCTGCCACGATAGTGATGCTGGTTACAAATTTCAGTGGGTTCACACCAAAAAAGAAAGTGATCGCCAGTAGCAGGAAAATGGTATTCAGTACAGAAGAGATACGGTTAAGCCCGAGGATGAAATTGTCTTTTTCAATGGGCCGTTGCCGGTTGCGGCGGCGGGTGTACCACGACAGGATCACCAGCCATGCCAGGGAAATAACGAGATTGGCGCCCAGGAAGAAAGACAGGGCATTGGTGAGTTTAAACAACCAGGTAAACTTATCATATACAGGAGGGTGCTCAAGGTTAAAATAAACAACGCCCAGATAAACCAGCAGTTTCACCAGAAATATAATTCTCTCCCTGCGGTTCGTATTCTTATAGGTTTTATCGGTTACCATCATAGCAATTCATACTCGCTTTGCTGCGAAGGTACAACCGTAGTAGTGAAGCAACAAAGCCTATTTCATTTTATCAAGGATATCTTCCCAGATAATGCGGGCAATCTGTTCCGTTTCCACCGTCCGTATGCTTCCCTCAAGGGTATCTTCGTGATCAGCAGTAAAGGTGGCGCCATGCGGCTCAAATTCATCCAGTACATGTTCACTCACATCAGGAATCACCTGGAATGCTGTTTCAAGCGCCCCTTTGTCGATGGTAATAACCAGGCCGTAGGGCTTACCTCTGATGATCACGGTAATGCTGTGCTTTTCCATACCCATGATATTGCAAGGCATATACCACAAAAAACGACCGGTGCAATGTAGTCGCCGGTCGTTTTATATATGGGGAGGATAAAACACCCAATCAGGCAGTAGCCGCTGTTTTTCTACGGGCTGCGGCCTTTTTTTTAGGCGCTGCTTTTTTTCTTGTAGCCGCTTTTTTTGCCGTAGTTTTCCTGGCTGTTGATTTCTTTGCCGTGGTTTTTCTTGCAGCAGCTTTTTTAGGCGCTGCTTTTTTTGCGCTTGTTTTTTTTGCGGTAGATTTTTTCGCTGCCGCTTTTTTGGGCGCCGCTTTTTTTGCGGTAGATTTTTTGGCAGTAGATTTTTTGGCCGCTGCTTTTTTAGGCACCTTCGCTCCTTCTTTCCTGGCTTCTGACAAGCCTATGGCGATAGCTTGCTTAGGATTGGTAACTTTCTTGTTGCTTCTCCCACTCTTCAGTTTTCCCTGCTTCATTTCCTTCATATTTTCTTCCACTTTGTGCTGCGATTCTTTTGAATACTTTGCCATGATAAAAAAATTTAGATGGGTTAAGAATAGAGTAACACCGATGTGGAAACAAAATATAAGCCACGGAAAATGAGAGAGTTCTTCTTTAAAAACTGTAGAACAGACAATAAAAGTGTGTGGAAATTTCTATGGATTGTGGAATGTATTGCCCTACTCTGCATCCCGGTGCGGCGCAAATGCGCTACCAGACTGATTGATACGTGATGGCACATATCTTGTTCAGCTTCCTGTAAATGTTTAACTACTATCACTAAAAAAAACCTCAGGATTATGGAAGACATCAGATATCAAACTGCCACACCGGTGAGCCATGCTTCGGAAAAGAACTCCGATCAGAAAAGTAAACACAGTAAACGCGGATTTGCTTCTATGGACCCTGAACAGCAACGTGCCATTTCAAGAGAAGGCGGAAAGGCGGCACACCAGCAGGGAGTAGCCCATAAATTCACTTCCGAAGAAGCCCGTGCTGCAGGCAAAAAGGGTGGTGAAGCTGTGAGCAGGAACCGCGAGCACATGGCGGCTATTGGCCGTAAAGGCGGCACCAACCGCGGCAAAAAGAAAAGCAGCGTAGAAAACGATAATCAGCAATAACCCGATCATCCGGGTTATCCAGTTGCTAAAGGGGCCAATGGTCCCTTTTTCTCTCTCCCAAATCCTCTCATATCCCGGTTTTCTTTCCTATATTTACGGCTTTTTCAGCTTATGGCAGCAAAAAGGCGCTGGATCTACTTTTTCCTCATTTTACTGAATATTCCCTTAGGATTGGCCACCCGCTGGGCGCCCCGGTATTTTCCCGGTATCATACAAATATATGGCGGTGATGTATTATCCGCCACCTGCATTTTCTTTGGTATCCGGTTCCTGTTCCCGGTTACCCCGCTGTGGAAAATCGGCATCAGCAACTACATCGTTTGTCTCCTGATAGAAATACAGCAGCTATACCAGGCTGAATGGGCGGTCCGTTTACGCAACACGCCCGCCGGCATTCTATTGGGGCACGGGTTCCTGTGGAGCGATTGCGTATGTTATGCCGTTGGCACCCTCCTGGCGCTGGTCATCGCCTGGCTTGCGGAAAGAATAATTTGACCTATATTTATCTATAAACCACAACTTTATGCTGGTACTCATCAAAATACTGATCACTTTTGTGATGCTGGAACATCTGTATATCCTATGGTTTGAAATGTTTGCATGGACCAGCAGGGGACCTAAAATATTTAAGCAACTGCCCCGGGAGCTCTTCCCTCCCACCAAGGCATTGGCCGCCAACCAGGGCTTGTACAACGGGTTCCTGGCAGCCGGTTTGGCCTGGACCTTTTTTATTTCCGATCCCGTATGGAGTATGCGGGTGGCCCTGTTTTTCCTGGGCTGCGTGACCGTTGCCGGCATTTATGGCGCACTCACCGCCGATAAAAAGATCTTTTTCGTACAGGCGTTACCGGCATTGATCGCACTGCTGCTGATCCTGTTTTATTGAGATAAACCATGATAGAGGAATCTGATATCCGGATAGGCAACTATGTTTCTTACTTTGATTATAACATGGAAGAAACAGCATTTATGGTAGAAGGTATTCTGCAGGGCTATGTATATAACTCCGGTTTGCCTCTCAGCAAACTGCCCTATGCAAAGGTAAACCCCATGTTGCTGGATGTAGACCTGCTACAGAGGTTCGGGTTTATAAAAGGAGATCCTGAATACGGGGAAGATGTAAATGTATATTCCCTGAAGTATAACCGTCTGCACAGTGTACATGTACGCTATGAAAACAACGTGTTCCAGCCGCTTACGGATGCTGCGGAGGGACTGGTACCCTATGGCCGTTCCATTGTACATGTGCACCAGCTGCAAAACCTGTTTCATGCCGTTACCCGCGATGAACTGGCTTTTTTTGAATAACTTATTTCCATTTTTCCGGTTTGAATAACACCGTGCCATCGCTTTTCAGCATCCAGGCTGTAACGGGGTTCACATGATACCCGCCCATGTCTGTGCCACGCGCCTGCACCAGCTGTTTTAATGTTGGCTGGCGATAACCCGTATCATCCACCGCGAGGCTCATGATTTCTGTTGGCTTGCCGTCCCAGTACCAGAGGTAACGGAAATACGTATGCGCCTTATCCATTACAGGCTCCTGTAACACTGCTTTAGTCCAGTGCTTACCCGCATCAGTACTGATTTCCACGCGGTCTATCTTCCCCCTCCCACTCCAGGCAATACCCCTGATCTCGATCCAGCCCTTTTCCACCTGTTGCGGATAGGATGGATAGGTGATAATAGAACGGGCATCCATATCAAAGCTGAACTGGCGGATCTTATGATCGCGGATCGTTTCTGTGTATTTGGAGGTTTCTTCCCGGGTCATAAAGGGCTGGTCAGACAGCTCAATGCGCCGGATCCATTTTACGTTGGTATTCCCTTCCCACCCTGGCAGGAATAACCGCGCCGGGTACCCCTGTTCCGGCCGGATGGCTTCCCCGTTCTGCCCATAGGCGATCATGGCGTCTTTCCAGCCTTTCTCCACGGGGATACTACGGGTCATTACAGCGGCATCTGAGCCTTCCGCCAGGAACCAGGTGGCTTTAGGATGCACGCCCACCTCCCGGAAAAGGGTGGATAACATTACACCGGTCCATTCGCTCTGGCTGGTGAGGCCACAGATTTCCTGCGGCGTCATGGTTTCCCGGCCCGATCTGAAGTTGCCCGAGCATTCTATAAAGGCAATGCGGGATACGGCCGGAAAACGCTTTAAATCACGCAGTGTGAAGATCATAGGGCGCTCCACCATCCCATGGATCAGCAATTCATATTTATCGGGGTGGATCAGCGGCACCCCGGCATGGCTCCTTTCGAAGTGAAGGTCCGATGGCGTAATGATGCCATACAGCTCCTGTAACGGTGTGCGGGCAGAAATATCCGACGGCTTTTTCTCCGGGCGCTCAAAGGGGGAACGGGTGCCCAGTTTACCGGGAAGCGTACCTGGAACTTTAGTAGGATCAATACCGGGTATTTTTCCCATAGCCGTATCCGTTAGTGCGCCTGCTCCAGGCGCACGTTGCACACCGGTAGCCCCCATCAGCGCCGCAGCAGCGGAAACCGCGGCGGCCCTGAGCATGGTTCTTCTGGGTATTTTTTTACCTGGCTTATTTTTATCCTCCATGATATTCATTTTACTTCATTGCCGCCGTGACGGTCATCGTTCACATAATATTTCCTGGCCGGCATCTCAATGAGCGGCAGGTTTACGGCATTCAGCTGCAGCGTATCGCTGATGATGGCATTGCGGTACAACAGGAAAGCGGTAAGACTGTATACTTCTTCATTCGTGAGCGATCCCGGTGCATTAAAGGGCATGGCCCGGCGGATGTAATCAAACACCGTAGTGGCGTATGGCCAGTAGTTACCGATAGTTTTAGCGCGCACGGTATCGGCCAGGGTGGCCACCAGGCGGTTGGGAGTGGGCTCCGCTCCTGTTTCGCCATGACAGGCAGCGCATTTTGCCAGGTAAACGATTTTACCGGCGGCGGCATTCCCGCTGCCAGCGGGCAATCCTTTACCATCCGGCGCAATGGAAATGTTCACCGAATCGATTTGCCGGGGAGTAGCTGTTTTTCCAAACCCGAAATGTTCCGGCCAACCTGGTACCGGCGGCCGGGTGTTGGTATGGCAAGCCAGCATACCTAACACCATTACAGCGGCCACCCGGTAACAGCTGTTGCGTTTTATCAGCATAGCGTTTCTCAATAATTTCCCGCCTGCAATTTGCTGGGCGCTAATGTATATTTCCTGTCCACGCGGTCCAGTACCACATAAAGACTATCCTTATTTTCATCCACACCGGTCAGCACTACATGCGAACCATCAGTGGTGGTATATTTGACCGTAAAGCGCTTCCGGTTTTCAAAGGCCGGCGCATTGGCATAATCTCTTGCCCTGCGGGCAGACAATGCAATGGGCGCTATCTTTAAAGATTCATCACCGATATTTTTACGGGCCTCCGCAGGGATCCAGTCTTTCGCCTGTTGTGCGGCCTGTGCACGCGAAGCCTTTTCGGCTGCTTCATCCGCTACGGCGCCACCATCGCCACCTACACCGGCGGTACGGTTACGCCGGTCAGGAATGGGTTTGTATTTGTCTTCGAGATAAAGCACTTTATTCACTTCATCTGCATAATAATGAAACGCGCGCTGGCCACCGGCCAAACCGGTTATTTCAAAAGTGCGGTTCACATCCCGCTGCGGGTCGCCACCACCGTTCGACAGATCCAGCGGATGCGGCTTATTAACACGGAAAGTAAAGGTAGACCAGTTCTCAAACGTAGCTTCCTGCCAGCGAACGGTATCTACGGGTGAATACGGGATCACCTGGCCGTTTAAACGGAACTCCGTTACCTGGTAGTTGCCACGCAGCTCCTTTACGCCCGCTACCGCAGGCTGTTTGTACGGATCATACCAGAAGTTGATCAGCTGCAGATAAAAAAGCACGCCCAGGAAAAGGAAGATGGTAAAAGATTTCAGCCCTATACGGGTAAAGCGTTGCCATCTCTCCGGAAAAACAGGATAATAATTTACCGGCACGGTAAAACGTTCCTGCACCAGCAAACGGTATATTTTAGGTACATCATTTACCAGCAGTAACGCTGCCAGCAGTACGAAATAACTGCTGTACACATGTACGCCGCCATCATAAGCGAAGTTTACATACACAATATCTCCCAGCGCACCCAGTAATAAAATGGAGCCCAGCGTAGTGGTTTTACGGAAAAACAACAGCGTGCCCGCAGTCACTTCCACCACACCGGCAAACACCTGGTACCACGGCACAATACCGATGGAGAGCCAGTAAATTTTCTGCGCTGTAAGATCCCCGAAGTTGGTATTTAAAATACCCAAAGATGGATACGGCATCTGAACCGGCAGCAGCTTTGTAAATCCAAAGCCGATGATACCGATACCTGCGCGGTATCTTACCACTACCCGCAGCCAGTACCAGGCGGAGTAGTACTCTTTACGCGGCAGCTTACGGGCTTTCACAATGCCCGTCCATACCAGGCCGCCGGCAGTGGCAATCAATGCCGTAGTGATCCAGTTGGCATAGCCCAGCAGCGGGCTGCCGAAAATGGTATTGCCAAGAAAATTAATCCCTGAGCCAAAGCGCGCAATATCGTACAGGTCGCGGTAATTGAGCTGCGCCCAGTTGAGTTGCAACAGTTGTTTGTACCACTCCACGCTGTTGGGAACGGATAACGCGATAAAAAAAATAAATGCGATACGGAATAACACCAGCTGGTATTCCTTCCATGCAGGCAGCTGTGCCAAAGGTGCATTAACAACCGGCGGCACGCCGGAAGCTCCTTCCCTGATCACGGGTTCATCGGGTAATGTTTGCGTGTTATGAGCCATGATAATAGGTTTAAAGTTTTAGTTTCCTGTTTCTTCCCCCTCCGTTTGCCACTTCTTCCAACAGGTATTTTTTATTCACTTTCTCCAGTATTACATAGATAGAGTCCCTGCTGTAAGTGGTTCCTGCAAGTATGACCCGGTTCTTATCCGGCCGGGAGTAGTGCAGCGACAATGTTTCAGCCGATAAGCCAGGATGCCTGTTTTCCAGTGTGAGCAGTTGTTGCGCTGTATCGGCAGTATAACTGTAGTAATGCCTGCCGCTGGTGCCTTCAATTTCGTATAGTCTTTCTGCGTTATCCCGTTTTACCAGGTGCCGGTTATTGTCATCTACCGGCGCCTGCCTGTTGGTACGGATGCTGAGGGTATTCCACTCTTCAAACACCACGTTGCGCCAGCGAAGGGAGTCTGTTAAAGAATAAGCCAGCGTATCTCCATTGATCACAAATGTTGCTACGTTATATAACCCGCTGATAGCCGGTAGTCCTTTGGTGGTGGGATACTGGTAAGGATCGCTTTTGGCGCCCACCCCTGTTTTCACTCCATATATTACCACGAAGAAAAGCAGGAAAGCCGTTTTCAATATCCACCGGCCATTCTTCCGGATGCCTTCAAACACCGGCTTAAAAGTAGCAGCGGCAGTAGGTTGTTGTAAGATGAGCAAACGGGTGATGCGCTGCAGATCGAAACTCAGGATCACGAAGCCATAGGTGATCAGTAACAGGCTGTATACCTGGTCGCCGCCTTCATAGGCCAGGTTGGACACGAAGATGTTACCGCAGAAGATGAGGAAGATGAAAGCGCTGATGGAAGCGGTTTTACGGAACAATAACCCCAACGCCAGTACGATTTCCACGCCACCGAGGAAGAGTTCGTAGGAAGGCACAATACCAAGACTGAGAGAAAATAACTTCCAGCGGTTAAAATCCCCGTAAGGCGTATTCAGGCTGCTCAGGGAAGGATATGGCGCCTGCAGGGCAAACAGCTTCAGGAAGCCATAAGCCAGCAATGCCAGTGCCAGCCGGTAACGCAGAACAACACGCAGCCAGTAAAAAGCAGCGTCGTAGGTGCGTGTACGTTGGTGGTCCGCATAGGTCCACACAATAGCGCCGGCAACTGCTATAAGCAGCAATATGCCCCAATCCGTATATGTAGCAGGGCCTGCGCCAAAGCGCGTTGTATAATTGGCCAGGTTAAAAATATCTTCATAATGAAGATTAAAAACCGGAGTAGTAAAAAGATAACTGTAAAATTTCCAGTCGAGCGGCAATACCTGCAACAGGAAATAAATAAAGATTACCCTGAACCCAATCTTTTCATAGTCGTTCCAGGCAGGAGTTACATTACTCATTGGTTATTTATTATAAGGTGAGAAGATCAGTAACCATCATTTTGTTTCAGATTGCCGTCAGACAACGCCACTTCATTGGCCGGGATCGGAAATACATACAGCTGTGGGTTCGTAATATTCAAAACGGCGCCTGCGCGTTTAGTGCGCACCAGGTCGAACCAGCGATGCGGCTCCAGTGCAAATTCTATCCTGCGCTCGTTTTCAATAGCCAGCAGCAGATCTTCTTTGCCGGTCTGTTCATTTACCGGCGCCAGTCCTGCCCTGTTGCGGATAATATTGAGGTCTTCCCGGGCCAGGTCCACCTTATCCAGCTGTGCACGCGCTTCCGCGCGGATAAGGTAAAGCTCTGCTATGCGGATCACGTAAGCAGGATCGGTAGCAGGGCTCCTGTAATAAAGATTCCCGTACCATAAGCCCGCGGATGTTTTTGCCACCAGTGCATTGCGGTTACCGCCTATGTTCGGATCATTCACCAGTGTGATAAATGCGTCTGACGGCGCCCATTGCCGGGTACCGCCGTTGGCAGGAGGCTGCCAGTAGTTACGATGCCCGCTCAGGTAAGTAGCGCTGTACGACAGCTCAAACACGGACTCCCTGGTAGCCACCGCACTTGCAGGAGAAAAGAAAGCGCTGTAAGGTTTCAGCAGGGAATAGCTTCTTGTGTCGCTGATCACTTTGGAAGCATAGGCTTCCGCCTGCGCCCAGTTAGCCTGGTACAGGTAATACCGGGCTTTCAGCGCCCAGGCGGTTTGCTGGTTCACTCTAACCGGGTTGGGCGCCGCTGTTTGCGACACCGGCGTCAGCAATGAATCTGCCGCGTTCAGATCGCTCAGTACCTGCTGGTATACCTGCGCCTGCGTACTGCCTTTTACATCCAGCTTATCAGAGGCGCTGAGTGTAGGCGTTAACGTTATCTGCACATTCCCCCAGGTACGGGCAAGGTCAAAGTAACTTAGCGCCCGGATAAAGTAAGCCTCTCCTGTTGCCTGGTTCTTTTCTGTTTGTGAGAAAGTGGCATCCTGGAGCCCCGGCACTTTGGCAATCACATTGTTGGCGCCATTGATGGTGGCATAGATAGCGGCCCATACGGTTTGCAGGTTACCATTATCAGCGTTTATTTTATGGGTGATGAATTGCTGGATAATGGACTGGGAACCGGTCCACTGTATATTGTCGCCAGGCAGATAACCAAAGGTCTGGAATAATGCTCCATAGTAACCATCTGCGCCGAGGCGCCGGTATACTCCGCGCAATGCAGTATTAGCGGAGGTTTTATCAATAATGGTTTGTTCGTCGGATACACTGTCACGTGGTTCCACATCGAGGAACTTTTTGCAGGACATGGCGGTAAGTGCAAGAAAAAAGAGCGATATATATTTCCGATATGCTTTCATATGGAAGAATTAAGAGCGGTTAAAGAGTTACGTTTAAGCCAAACTGCACGCTGCGTGGTTGCGGCGGCGTGCCAAGATCCAATCCCTGTACGGTTTGTATACCTGTTACGTTTGATTCGGGATCCAGCCCGGTGTATTTGGTGAGCAGCCAGAGGTTACTACCGGTGAAGTATACACGCAGTAACTGGATATGCAGCTTTTCACTGATGGATTTCGGCACGGTATATCCCAGCGTGAGTGATTTGAGGCGCAGGAAAGAGCCGTCTTCCAGGAAGCGGTTGTTCTGATCTATTGTGTAGTTGAGGCCATAGGCAGTGAGGCGGGGCACATTGGTGATATCGCCTGGTTTCTGCCAGCGGTTCAGCTGATCAGCAAACAGTACACGGTTGGCATCGCGGGTGCCGCCACCTTCTCCAAAAAACTTATTCAGGTTGTATACATCATTGCCATATTGGAAAGACAATAACACGCTCAGGTCAAAACCTTTATACGATACGGTGTTGCTGAAACCGCCGAAGAATTTCGGCATAGCGTTGCCCATTACCTTGCGTGCAGATACTGGCAGTTTACCGTCTTTCTCTCCTTCAAAGATCACGTTACCTGTTTGCGGATCTACGCCCAGCTGGTTGTACAGCCAGAAAGAATACATGGGCGCTCCCTGCTGCATAATGATCCAGTCGCGGTTATACTGGTATATTGGTGTTGGAAGTTTCTCGATGCGGTTGGTGTTACCGGCAATATTCAGGCTGCTGGTCCAGGTAAAATTACGGGTAGAAATATTGGTAGTATTGATACCGATTTCATAGCCTTTGTTACTGATCTCACCTGCATTGCTGTAGATGGAAGTAAAGCCGGAAACGCCTGCCTTAGGCAGTTGCAGCAGTACGTCGCTGGTGTATTTATAGTATACATCTGCCGTGATGCTGATGCGGCCATTGAATAAGCCGAGGTCCAGTCCCCCGTTGAACTGGCTGGTTTTTTCCCAGCGCAGGTCGGGATTGGGGAGCTGCAATGGCGCGGTGCCGGGCTGGTCGCCGGTGGTGTTATCAGGATAGCCTGCGCCGCCGGACCACAATCCTTTTGCGGCAAAGTTGCTGATACCTGACTGGTTGCCCGTGATACCATAACTGGCACGCACTTTCAGGTCGCTGATACTGTTCACCGACTTCAGGAAGTTTTCCTCCTTGAGCCGCCAGGAAGCGCTCACAGAAGGGAAATATCCCCATTTATAGTTATCGCCGAATTTTGAAGAACCATCTGCACGGATACTTGCTTCAAAATAATATTTGCCTGCATAGTTGTAATCGATCCTGGAGAAGAAAGACGACAAGGTGCTGCGGGTCCAGGTTTGCGCAGCAGTACGGGTAGCGGCAGCAGAAATATATTTATAGGAATTGTTGGGGAAACCTGTTCCCTGGGCAGATGTCAGTGTTTCGGTGTTACTCTGAAGCGTGTTACCTACCAGCACGCCAAAGAAATGTTTTTCTCCGGCATGTTTGCGCCATGTGAGGGTTTGTTCATTGATCCAGGAGGTATTCTGTGTGATGGCGGAAGTAGCCAAACCATTGGTAGGACTCGCGCCCAGCTGGGTAAGGTTATTCCAGTATTCCGACTCATTGTAGTTGTTGTAGTCGATGCTGATGTTGCTATGGAATTTTAAATCCGGTAACAGGGTGGCATCGAGGTACAGGTTACCTATGTAACGGAGGCTGGTGGTATGCACATCGTAGTTGTCGATGAGCACCTGCACATTATCAAATCCTGCCCAGCGGGCGGGTGTACCGTCGGCATTTGTTTCCGGGAGATAGGTAGGCGTGTGTAAAGCCGCCTGTAACAAACCTCCCTGCGGGCCATCTCCTGAGCGGCCCTGGCTGCGGAAGCTACGGGAGAAACTGTTACTGGAACCAATGGTCACCTTGTCGTTCACCCGCTGATCTATATTCAGTTTGAAACTGGCCCTTTCGAAGGAAATGGGTTTAAGAATAGATTCCTGTTTGGAATAACCACCGCCGAAGTAATACTTTGTTTCGCGGTTGCCACCTGAAAGGGAGAGATTGTAATTCTGCAGCGGCGCCGTCTGGAAAATTTCCCCGAGGCGGTCGTAGGTCTGCTGATCCTGGGGCAAACCGCGCGGCGCCGGTGCTTTCCCCGGATTATCGTTCAATGCCCGGAATGGAAGGAAACTATATTTGGCGATGCCTGCCTGGTCGTTCAGTGCAGTAGCATCTGCAAGAGAGTTGCGGTAAAACTCATTCACCAGTTCGGCGTGCTGGGGGCCGGTGGTGAGGTCCCATATTTTTGGGGCCCAGGCCGCGCCTGCAGATACATCTGCGGTTACTTTAGCTTTACTGTTGTAGTTACCGCGACGGGTAGTAACGATCACCACGCCATTAGCGCCCCTAGAACCATAGATGGCTGTTGCGCTGGCATCTTTCAACACTTCTATATTTTCAATATCCGCCGGGTTAATATCGGCCAGCGGAGAAGTAGAGCGCCCGCCGGTGTTTACCGTTTGCAGGCTGGAGTTATTCATAAAAACCCCGTCGATGATATAAAGCGGATCATTGTCTGCATTGATAGAGGTAGTACCGCGCACCCTTACAAATACACCGTCGCCCGGCACGCCTGTATTGGAATTGATCTGTACGCCGGAAGCCCTTCCCTGCAGTTGTGCGTCGAAGCTGGCAACGGGTACCGTTACCACATCCGCGCCTTTCACAGAAGCAATGGCGCTGGTAAGATCTCTTCTTTTCTGGGTACCATAGCCTACCACCACTACATCGTTCAACTGGGTACTGAGCTCCTCCAGGGCGATGTTGCCTGCATTGGATTTATCGGCGTATACTTCTTTCAGTTTATAGCCCAGGGAAGAGATCTGGTAGATGACCGGCACTTTCTGGCCGGTAAGAAACGCGAATTCCCCGTTTGGGCCGCTTTGTACCTCGTGGGTAGTGCCTTTGATGTGCACAATGGCCCCTGGAATGGGTTGTTGTGATTTAGCGTCAATAATTCGTCCGGAAAGGGAAATGTTGTTCTGAACAATGTTCCTGTGCACAGGTTTGGTAGTGTCTGCGCTGTGAGGCGCGCGCAATTCCTGCGACCATGCGGTAGCCGCCAGCAGCAGCCCGCAGCTGCATGCAATAGCAATTTTCATTATCTTTACTTTGGTATGAAAAAATGAGGCCGGTGAAAGCAGGTAACTGCCATCACTGTAAAATGTCTCCAACAGCCTTGATTACCAGCCGGAACTGCGTCACCAGTTCCGGCCTTTTTATTTTTGATTGATCCTTCCTAACATCGGTTAGCCTTGTATTCCACGCAGCAATTTTTCCTCATTAAGTGTAATGATGTTTCCATGTTGGTAATATTTTGAAAGATAAACGGGGCATGTCAACAGGTGGATGAATTTCCCCTAAAGCGGACCCGGAAAGCCGTATAAAGCACAATAATACAATAAATTTTTAAAAGTCTATAATTTTAGTAGACTAATTAAAAAAATAAAACGGCAACCTTCTGTGCATGAAGTTTGTTGACCTATGTGTGATTCCTTTTCATAAAAAAAAGAATGCCATGACCAACAACACTTCTCTTGTTCCTGATCCCACAGCATTGGATGAGCTATGTATCAATACCCTCCGTTTTTTGTCGGTAGATGCGGTGCAGAAAGCAGACAGCGGGCATCCGGGGTTGCCATTGGGCGCCGCCCCGATGGCTTATGTATTGTGGACGCGATTCCTGCGTCATGATCCTTCGGATCCACATTGGTTTAACCGCGACCGTTTTGTATTATCAGCAGGGCATGGTTCTGCCTTGTTGTATAGTTTGCTGCATGTAACCGGCTATGATCTGCCCCTGGAAGAACTGAAGCGGTTCCGGCAATGGGGCAGTAAAACGCCGGGGCATCCTGAGCGCGGACTGGCGCCTGGTGTGGAAGTAACTACAGGCCCGCTGGGACAGGGTTTTGCCAACGGAGTAGGAATTGCCATGGCCGAAGCTTACCTCGCCGCCAGGTATAACCGCCCCGGCGATGCCGTGATAGATCATTACACCTACGCATTGGTTAGCGATGGCGACCTGATGGAAGGCGTGGCGGCAGAAGCAGCTTCCCTGGCAGGACATTTACGGCTGGGCAAACTGATTTACCTGTACGATGATAACCGGATCACGCTGGCTTCCGCCACACCGGTTACTTTCACTGAAGATCATGCAAAGCGGTTTGAGTCGTACGGATGGCACACGCAAAAAGTGGAGGACGGCAACGACCTGGACGCTATTGATGCCGCCATCCGCGCTGCCCAGGCGGAGAAAGACCGGCCCTCCATTATCCTGGTGCGCACGCATATAGGATTTGGTTCCCCCAAACAGGACACTACCGGGGCGCATGGCTCCCCGCTGGGCCCTGAAGATGTAAAGCTCACCAAAGAAAAACTGGGCTGGCCCGTGGAACCGGATTTTTTAATACCGGCAGAAGCCCTGGATCATTTTCGTGCAGCCGTAGACGTTGGTAAGAAATTATCTTCCAAATGGGAAGAGCAAATGATCATCTACGCACAAAAATATCCAGAGCTGGCTAAAGAGTTACGCTCACTGATACACGATAATATTCCTGCCGACTGGGACAAAGACATTACCCCGTTTGCAGCAGACAGTAAAGGAATGGCCACCCGTGCGGCTTCCGGTAAGGTGATGCAGGCATTTTTCAAACACCTGCCCGGTTTTATTGGCGGCTCTGCCGATCTGAACACCTCTACCAACACTGAATTAAAGGACGCAGGTAATTTTGAAAGCCCCACTATGCAACAGGGTGATCTCCAGGGCGCCGCCGGCGGCGTTTGGGGTTATGATGGCAGGAACATCCAGTACGGTGTGCGGGAACATGCTATGGGCGCTGTTTCCAACGGGCTTGCAGCGCATGGCGGTATTATTCCTTTTTGCGCTACCTTTCTTACCTTCTCGGATTATATGCGGCCTTCGATCCGGCTGGCCGCGCTTTCTGAATTGAAAGTGATCTACGTTTTTACGCACGACAGTATCGCGATGGGTGAAGACGGTCCTACCCACCAACCCGTGGAATTACTGGCAGCGCTCCGCGCCATTCCTCACCTGGTAGTGATCCGTCCGGCAGATGCCAACGAAACCATTGCTGCCTGGCAGATCGCTATACTGGAACCAGATAAACCCGTAGCCCTGATCCTCACGCGGCAGGCTGTACCTACACTGGATCGCAGCAAATATGCTGCGGCCAGCGGGCTCCGCTATGGTGGCTATATTCTTGCAGATGCACCTGATGCAAAACCTGATCTGATCCTTATTGCCACTGGTTCTGAAGTGAGCCTGATAGTAGCTGCGCAGGAAAAGCTGCAGTCGTTCAATATTGCAGTACGCACCGTTTCAATGCCCAGCTGGGAACTGTTTGAAGCGCAATCGCCTGCCTACCGCGACCAGGTACTGCCGCCAGGTGTAACAAACAGGATAGTGGTGGAAGCCGGTATTTCGCAGGGGTGGCATCGTTATGCCGGCGATAAAGGCGATATTATCTCCATCGATCATTTTGGGGCTTCTGCACCGGGCCCGGTGTTGTTACGTGAATTTGGATTCACCGTGGAAAACATCTGTGATCGCGCACTGGCCTTACTAAAAAAATAAGCCTGATCAATGAAGCAACTCGTGGTATTTGACCTGGATGGAACATTGGCGCAAAGCAAGTCGGCCATTGATGAAGAAATGAGTAAGCTATTGTATTCCCTCTTAACAGTGGTGAAGGTAGCCATTATCTCCGGCGGCGCCTGGCCGCAGTTTGAGCAGCAGGTGCTGGCGAAGTTACCCGGTGTAGAAAACCTGGAACGCTTGTCTATTTTACCTACCTGTGGTACACAATTTTATGAGTACAATAGTGAGTGGAATAAATTGTATGCAGAAGATTTTACATCCGCAGAAAAAAAGAAAATCAGTGATGCATTAAACAGCGTGGTGAATACATTGGGATATAAAGTGCCGCACTTATGGGGCAATGCCATTGAAGACCGCGGCAGCCAGATCACCTTCTCTGCATTAGGACAACAAGCGCCACTGGAAGAAAAGAAAAAATGGGATCCCGATTTCGCGAAGCGGCAGAAAATGAAAACATTGCTGGATGATATGATACCGGAATTTTCTGTTAACCTTGGCGGCACTACTTCTGTAGACATTACCAAACCCGGTATCGACAAGGCTTACGGCATTCATAAGCTCAGGGATATCCTGCATATTCCTATTGATAAAATGTTGTTTGCGGGAGATGCTGTTTTCCCTGGCGGGAACGATTATCCTGCCAGGGAAGCAGGTGTGGATTGTATTAAAGTGCGTGACCCGGATGAAACAAAACGGGTGATAGAAACAATCATAGCCTGTTATGCACGATAGTTAAGTAACTCGTTGATCAGTTCCGTTAAGCTGACGGTTCCGGTGGCAATCACTTCATCACCGGCGCCGTAATAAATATAGAGGGTATCGTCAAATAAGGCCGTGCCTGTTGGGAAACAAACATTGTCCACATCTCCCCTTATTTCCCAATCCCGCTCCGGCGCCAATATGGGATAGGGTAAGCGTGCGATTTCTTTCGACGGATCGTCCAGGTCGAACAATGCCGCACAACCCACATACACATAGCCTTCAGGCGTTTCATGCACCCCGTGATAAATAAACAGCCAGCCATGCGGCGTTTCCACCGGCGGGCATCCGGCGCCCACATAACTCATTTCGTGTTTATACTTTGGCGTTAGTATGATATGATCATGCAAATGCAGATAATAATCTTTCCAGAAATCTGGCGTAAGATCAGAGAGGTTGTTTACCGATACCAGCTGTATATGCGGTTTTATGCGATGCAGAAAATAAAACCTGTTATTAATCTTCCTGGGAAAAAAGACAACATCCTTATCCCATAAGCGGGGGTTGAAATCGTTGTACAGGATATATTTTTCATCCAGCGGAGCATTGGTTTCCGCCAGTTGTTTAAACTCCGTGTAGTCCATTTGCGCTACTATCAGCCCATGTTTTTCAAACTGTAATCCATCTGTGGAAGTGGCCAATGCTGCACAGGCGCTTACTCCGTCGTAGGCAGTATAGGTAAGATAAAACAAGCCGTCGATATACACCACGCGCGGGTCTTCCAGTCCTTTTGCCTCGTAGTCGTGCTCGGGGAATAAAACAGGTTTGCTCAGCCGTTCTTCGATAGTAAGCGGATCGCTTAGTCTACAAAAACCAATACTTGAATGATTGCCTTTCTGTACGGCGCGGTAATAAAAAAGCACCTTGTCTCCCACCCTGATGGTAGCGGGGTTTAATACGCCTTCGTTTTCAAATTCCAGGTTGGTCTGATGCAGTAGTATACCTTCTTTTTTGATCCGTATCATAGTTCCGGTTTCCGTTGGATAAACAAGTCAACAACATGTAAAAGATAGTATTTTTTGGTGATCCGGCGGCAGGCTTCCCGGAAATAATCAATATAAACCGGGCATACAGGGCATAAAAAAAGGACGAACCGATGTACTCGTATTCGTCCTTCTGTGACCTCATCTGGATTCAAACCAGAAACCTTTTGATTCGTAGTCAAATGCTCTATTCAGTTGAGCTATGAAGCCATTTCCCGTTTCGGGATTGCAAATGTAGAATAATTTTTTATTCTAACAAATTATTTTTCAATTTTTTATACCTGACAGCTTTTCCTCAGGTTATTTGTTTTTATAGAAAATGCTGCATTATCTGCAGCATTTTTCTTTTTGTGACCTCATCTGGATTCAAACCAGAAACCTTTTGATTCGTAGTCAAATGCTCTATTCAGTTGAGCTATGAAGCCATTTCCCGTTTGGGATTGCAAATGTAGGAATAGTTTTAAATTAAACAAAAAAATACATCGAATTTTTTCAGACTACCGTGAACGGGTATACGCAGTTTACATGTATTCCTGTAATGAGCCGCTACAGGGGAAACAGTACAGATCATACAACAGGTTCACGGTATTTATTTTTATGCTGATTGATCTAATGTTTCATTCTGCTTGATGACCTTATCATAATTTTCCTTCTTTAGGTCGGCCAGCATTTGCCGGAGCGTGCTGTTAGCGGTGGACAGTATCTGTACTGCCAGTAAACCGGCATTACGTGCGCCGTTAACGCTTACCGTAGCCACGGGTATATCGCCCGGCATCTGCACTATAGACAAAAGGGAATCCCAGCCGTCAAGAGAGTTGGAAGATTTGATAGGCACGCCAATTACAGGTAAAGTGGTAATAGCGGCCACCATACCAGGAAGATGCGCCGCGCCGCCGGCGCCTGCAATGATTACTTTCAGGCCACGCTCTTCAGCGGTTGTTGCATATTCGAACATTCTCTGGGGACTGCGGTGCGCTGATACAACGCTAAACTCGTAGCCTATTCCAAACTTATTTAACACTTCTATTGCCTGACGCATAATTGGCGCATCAGAACTGCTCCCCATAATAATGCCTACTTCTACCTGCTTCATATTTTTTAATTTAAAATTTTGCGTATTGTTTCAGCCTTTGCGGTAATGCTTTCCATTGTGCGGCCTCCAATGGTGATATGACCTACTTTCCTGCCTGGTCTGTAGCCCTTTTTACCATACCAGTGAAGATGCACTTCTTCCAGGTCTAACAGCTGCGGTAGTTTCTCGCGGACGTTTGAATCCGGTGAAGCGCTTTCCAGTATATTCATCATTAAAGACGGGAAACGAAGACCAGTATCGCCCAGCGGCCATCCGAGTATGGCGCGGAGCAGTTGTTCATATTGTGAAGTAATGCTGGCTTCTATTGTATGATGACCGCTGTTATGTGGTCTGGGAGCCAGTTCATTCACTAAAAGTTCATTATCTTTTGTGATAAACATTTCCACTGCAAGAATACCCACCAGCTTGAGTGCTTCTGCAATATCCCCGGCGAGCGCTATCGCTTTTTTTGCTATTTCTTCATCTATCTGAGCTGGCGCTACCTGGGAATCAAGTATGAATTTCTCCTCAGAAAAAACCATCGCCACCGGATCATAGCATTTTACAGCGCCCTGCTCATTTCTTGCTACAATTACGGCAATCTCCTGTTTAATATCTACCAATTCTTCCAGCACACAGGGCACATCAAAGGCATTTTCAATATCCGCGGGTGTTTTCAACACCATCACGCCGTATCCGTCGTATCCATCCCGCCGTTTTTTCAAACAGCCCGGCAGTTTATTTTCCAACCGGTGCAGGTCATTTTTACCCTGAACAGCTTCGCCTGGCACTACGGGTATATGGTGCGACTGTAAAAATTGTTTCTGGCTGAATTTATCCTGGATCACTTCAATAGTATCGGGAGTTGGAAAAACCTTTACCCCCTGCTTTTGCAGCTGGCGTAAAGCATCAATGTTCACCGCCTCCTTTTCTATAGTAATTACATCAAGCCCTTTTCCAAATTCGAGGACCGCGTCATAAGAAGCAGGATCACCGCAAAAAAAAGAAGAAGTATAACGTGCACAAGGTGCGTTAGCGTCACTGTCCAGTACCGAAACGTTGAGGCCAAAATCAATGGCATGCCGCATAAGCATTGCACCCAGCTGCCCGCCTCCCAGTACTCCTATTTTCAAATTTTCAAACATAATCTTCAATTGGAAGGCAAAGGTATAAAACTATTTCTTATGATAGCAATAGTATAATATAGTATGATATTGGCTTTGAGGATTTTACCACCGGTTTATGATGATGGTAAACCTGGTTAATCCAGGTCCATAAAAAATTACGGGCTGCATTCTTAATGCAGCCCGTAATCAGTACTTCGTGACCCCGTCAGGATTCAAACCTGAAACCTTCTGATCCGTAGTCAGATGCTCTATTCAATTGAGCTACGGAGCCATGTGTTTTTGTGAGTGGATGGCAAAGGTAGGAGATTTTTTGAAAATCACAAACAGTTATTAAAAAATTTTCTGCAATCTTCTGATTTACACTTACTTTTACGGCAGTTGCTTAATTATTATAAGAAGTGAAAATTCAACTCTGGAGCATAGGAAAAGAACATGATCCCTACATCAGGGACGGGATGGCTGTTTTTCAGAAAAGATTGCAGCATTACGTGGATTTTGAGGTTAAACTGATCCCTACTGTGAAGCAGGCCGCCAGCTTATCAATTCCGGAGCTGAAAAAACAGGAGGCAAAAATTATCCTGGATATGTTGCAGCCTACCGATTTCCTGCTGGCGCTTGATGAGAAGGGCAAAATGATGACCACTGTGCAGTTTGCCGATTTCCTGCAGCAACGTAATAATGCCGGCACCCGGCAGCTGATCATCCTGATAGGCGGCGCTTTCGGCATTGATGATGCTGTATTGCAAAAAGCGCAGCTGAAAATGTCGTTGTCGCCGCTCACCTTCCCTCATCAGCTGGTACGCCTTATTTTTACGGAACAGTTATATCGTGCCTATACTGTTTTAAACAGGGAAAAGTATCATCATCAATAAGTACCTTTATCACCTAAACAAAACGTTATATGATGTTTTCGATCAGTTTGGTTATTATCATTGTTACCTGCCTTGTATCCTATACTGCCCTCAAAAATTATGACCAGCTGGATAAGATGAGCCTGCAACCCTATATGGTAAAGAATTACAGGCAATATTACCGTTTTATTACTTCAGGGTTTGTACACGCCGATTTTCAGCATCTCATTTTTAATATGCTTACGTTGTTTTTCTTTGGCCCGGCCATTGAAAGATTATTTATGCAGCTTTTCCAGAGTAAGTTGGTGTATATTTTATACTACCTGCTGGGAATCATTGTAGCCAATATTCCCTCTTATATAAAACACCGGAATAATTCCAGCTATTCTTCCCTTGGGGCTTCCGGGGCTATTTCTGCGGTAGTGTTTACAGCTATTATGGTAGATCCATGGAATACCATTTACTTATTTTTCATCCCGATCCCGGCAGTCATTTATGGTGTTTTATTCCTTGCTTTGTCGGCGTACATGTCGAGGAAAGGAGGCGATAACATCAATCACGACGCACATATGTGGGGCGCGTTATTTGGCATTGTGTTCCCATTGATCTTCCATCCGGAGCTGGGTACCTACTTCCTCCAGATGCTGACGCAGCCAAGGTTTGGACGGTAAATGCCGTTGCCGGCAGCGGTTCATCTCCCCTGCCGGCCATCATTATTTCACCAGTGTAATACTAAGCACCTGCTTCGTTCCTGGCCTGATCTTCACACGATCGTCCACCCTCATTCCCACCAGCCATACAATCCGTTTATCTGATTCCAGCACCCATACATTTTCTTTCTGGGGCATAGATAATTTCTGATCTATCAGGAAACGGCTTACCTTTTTCTTTTTAGGCATTCCCAGCGGATAAAAGTAATCGCCCTGCTTCCATTTTCTCAGGATCAGCGGAAACTTTACCCTGGCCGCATCCAGCCAGGCTGTTTCGGGCGCTGCCGGGATGCCTGCATTGCCTCTCTCCTGCTCACGGACCTGCAATTGCCCGCCGCCAAAATGGATATGCTGCTGCCCCGGCTCAATTACCACCAGCGGCGATACTGCGGTAGCCAATGGCGTAATAAGCAGCCATTGCCGGTTGCGCACAATACGATGACTGCCCGTATCTACAAACCTGCCGGATTCGCTTTCCAGCAACGACAGTACCTGTTGTGTTTGCGCAGAAGTACATCCGAAGCTGCGGAACAGTTCCCAGGCAATTGTTTGCAGCGGTACTGTTTTCTGCAGCTTCAGTACCGGCACCATCCAGGTGTTCCCCTGCTGGAACAGCAGCCGTTTACGATGCTTCGCCAACGCCTCCTGGTAAAGGATTTCCGCTTCCTTTACCCGTTCAATCGTACCCGCTATATTTTTCACCACACCCGGGAAGGCCTCCTGTAAACGGGGAATCACCTGGTGACGAAAATAATTACGTGTATACTTGTCAGTTATATTGGAACTGTCTTCTACAAAAGAAATATTATTCATGGCAGCATATGCCACCAGCTTATCTTTCTCCGCAAATAACAACGGGCGGACCAGGAGCTCCTGCCTGGGAAGGATGCCATGTAAACCAGCAATACCAGTGCCTTTGGCAAAATTCATCAGGGCTGTTTCCACGCTGTCCTGCATATGATGGGCAGTAGCAATAAAGGCATATCCGTTTGCGGCGCGTATCTCTTCCAGCCAGCGGTAGCGCAGCTCCCGCGCGGCTACCTGTATGGTTACACGATGTTCTTCCACATAGGCATGGGTATCAAATTTCACCACGTGAAGCGGCAATTCCAGAGCTGCAGCCAGGTCGCGCACAAATGCTTCATCCCGCTCAGATTCTTCCCCTCTCAGCTGGAAGTTACAGTGGGCGATACCTGCATGGTAACCGGCATTTTTAAACAACCTGGCCATTACAACGGAATCCACACCGCCGCTTACTGCCAGCAGTACCTTTTGTGCAGGATCAAATAATTGCTGGCGGGAAATATAAGCAGCTAAATCAGTTACTAAATGTTGAGGCATTCGTTGTTTGTTGGATGATTAATATCAGTATAGCAGGTCTTCATAAGCCGACTGCAATTCATTGTATGCATGTCTTTCATTACCGGCTTTAGCCATAGCCATGCCTTTTTCATATATGCTGATGGCGCCGGCATTATCTCCTGCACGCTCCAGTAATTTACCCAGGTGATAATAGGAACCTACATAACCGGGTTCATGAGCCAGCAGTTCTTCAAACAACTGCCTGGCGGCAACATCATCGTTGAGCTTAATGTATTCCAGCGCCAAAGCGTGTTTCAGGAAGCTGTCGTTAGGCGTAGCCTCCAGGAACTGCTTTATCTGTGCGATTCTGTCCATTCAGGTATTATTATTTTTTTGTTCAATATGTCGATATCTGCTACTGATTAAAATCATTTTTCCGCCTGCGGTTGGCTTATATTATTTAGATATATTTGCTATTACCGCATTTTTAAACAAAACAGTTTAAGGCCATGAAGATTTTAGTATGTATCAGCAAAACTCCGGACACGACTGCAAAAATAGCTTTCACGGACAACAACACGAAATTCAATGAGGCTGGTGTACAGTTTATTATTAATCCGTACGATGAATGGTATGCATTGGTAAGGGCGCTGGAGCTGAAAGAAACCATCGGGGCCGATGTGCATCTTATTACGGTAGGTGGTGCAGATTGTGATCCGGTGATCCGTAAGGCCCTGGCTTTGGGCGGAGACGAGGCATTCCGTATAAATGCGGATAGTGCAGACAGTTATTATATAGCATCGCAGATTGCGGCGCATGCAAAGGATAAACAATACGATATAATTTTCACCGGTAAAGAGACCATTGATTACAATGGTTCCGGTATAGGCGGTATGGTGGCGGAACTGCTGGAACTGCCCTATGTATCCATTGCTGCTAAATTTGACCTGAATGGTACCGTTGCTACCGTTAACAGGGAAATAGAAGGTGGGGAAGAAGTGTGTGAAGTATCGCTGCCGGTGGTTGTTTCCTGCCAGAAGGGAATGGCAGAAGCCCGGATCCCGAATATGCGCGGTATTATGGCTGCCAGAACCAAACCACTTACTGTGGTGGAACCTGTAGCGGCAGATGCCCTTACTTCAGTGGTAAGCTTTGAGCTGCCGCCTGCAAAGGCCGGCGTTAAGCTGATCAGTCCTGATAACGTGGAAGAACTGGTGAAGTTACTGCACGAAGAAGCAAAAGTGATCTAAGGGTAAACTATCTCTCAACTACTAATTAAATTGTTGATGTCTATATTAATATTCGCCGACCAGGCACAGGGTAAGATCAAGAAAGCGGCGCTGGAAGCCGTTCAATATGGTGCAAAAGTAGCTGAACAGCTGGGAACTACCGCCACTGCGCTGGTACTGGGTCCCGTGGATGCTGTCGAACTGGCCGCGCTTGGCAACTATGGCGCACAGAAGGTATTGCACGCTGCAGATGCCCGTTTACATGAAGTGGAAACCATCGTGTATACCAAGATAATTGCTGAAGCTGCCGGAAAAGAAGGCAGCAACGTGATCATCTTCCCTCATAACTTTGATGGTAAAGCCATTGCCCCGAGAGTATCCGCCCGGCTCAAAGCCGGACTGGTAGCGGGCGCTATCTCCTACCCTGATACGGCCAATGGTTTTGTGGTAAAGAAGAATGTATTTTCCGGTAAAGCGTTTGCCAATATCAATATTACTTCCGACAAGAAAGTGATTGCCATTATTCCCAATACTTTCCCTGTGAACCCGGGAAGCGGAACGGCAGCTGTAGAGGCCTTCTCTCCTGTTATCAGCGATGCGGATTTCAAAGTGAAAGTAGTTAAAACAGAAACGGTAAGCGGTGAAGTGCCGCTGACAGAAGCAGAAGTAATTGTAAGTGGCGGCCGTGGTATGAAAGGCCCGGAAAACTGGGGAATCCTGGAAGACCTGGCCAAAGCGCTCGGCGCGGCTACAGCAAGCTCCCGGCCGGTAGCAGATGCCGGCTGGCGTCCTCATCATGAGCATGTGGGCCAGACCGGTTTAACGGTACGTCCCAATTTATACATTGCTGTAGGCATTTCAGGCGCTATCCAGCACCTGGCCGGCGTAAACGGCAGTAAGGTCATAGTGGTGATCAACAAAGACCCGGAAGCGCCATTTTTCAAGGCGGCAGATTATGGCATAATAGGTGATGCATTCGAAGTTGTGCCTAAGCTTACAGAAGCGGTGAAAAAACTGAAACTCAGTTAAACACAGGGGTTACGGTATAAGAATTACGGATGAGATATTCAATTTTCAAGATCGTGTTGATTTTTCATCCGTAATTACTGTACCGTAATTCTTATATCACAGATTTATCACTATAGATTTTTTTTAGATAAGGAATATTTTTCTAACTTCACGGTCTTACAAACTATTCAGCGACAACGCAAGACAGATATGAGAAAAATAGAACTGGAAATAGTTGCTTTATCGCACAGCATTACGCAAACTCATTCATATGCCGTGGTATTGGGAGAAGTAAATGGCTTACGCCGTTTACCAATTGTGATTGGAGGCTTTGAAGCGCAGGCGATTGCAGTGGCTCTGGAAAAAATGCAACCCAGCCGGCCTTTAACACATGACCTGATGAAAAACTTCATGAATGCCTTTAACGTGGAATTACAGGAGGTGGTCATCAGCAATCTGCAGGAAGGCATCTTTTACTCAAAGCTGATCTGTTCCAATAATGATGAAACAATAGAGATAGATTCCAGGACATCAGATGCGCTGGCGCTGGCTGTCCGCTTCGGTTGCCCTATCTATACTTTTGAAAATATCCTCAATAGTGCGGGGATCCTGCTGGATGACCCTGCCGGTAAAAAGACCAGTAAGCCAGTTACCCCTACTATTTCAGAGCATGAAAAAGGCACTGAAGACGACCTCAAAGCCCTGAATGTAGAGGAGTTAACAACGCTGCTCCAGGAAGTGCTGGAACAGGAAGATTATATCCGTGCTATCGCTATCCGCGATGAGATCAACAGCCGCAAAAGCAAATAATTTTTATTTCATATACGCCCAGCAGCCAGTATAAATGGGGCTGCCGGATTGCTGTGCAATAAATAATACATGATTGTATTTCCCAACTGTAAAATAAACCTGGGTTTACATGTTACCCGGAAACGCCCTGATGGCTTCCATGACCTGGAAACTATCTTCTATCCCCTTCCTGTGAATGATGCACTGGAAGTGATAACGCATACAGCGTTGCAGTTTGAAAGCAGCGGAATTCCGGTACCAGGTAATGCGGCCGACAATCTCTGTTTAAAGGCGTTTGAGCTGCTGCGGTCTGATTTTCCGCAACTGCCGCCGGTAAGCATTCATTTACTAAAAAATATACCCATTGGGGCGGGCCTGGGAGGCGGTTCTGCAGATGCGGCTTTTATGCTGCAGCTCCTCAACCAGAAGTTTCAGCTGGGCTTAACAGAGGCGGCACTCGTGGATTATGCCGCACAGCTGGGGAGCGATTGCCCCTTTTTTATTATTAACCGGCCTTGTTATGCCACAGGACGGGGAGAAATAATGGAAACAATATCGCTGGATCTCTCCGCTTATTCATTTTTACTGGTACACCCTGGTATCCATATAAATACGGGCTGGGCATTTAAGCAGCTCACCCCTGGCCCCCCGGCTTATTCGCTCCGGGATGTGATACAAACGCCGGTAGAATTATGGAAAGATGTACTGACCAATGATTTTGAGATGCCGGTGTTCCAGGCGCATCCTGTGCTGGGCAATATTAAGGAGCAGATGTATGCATCAGGAGCGGTGTATGCCGCAATGAGTGGCAGCGGTTCCGCAGTGTTTGGGTTGTTCCCTAAAAACAAAATAGCTGGCATCTTGTGGGATGCCAGCTACCGGGTATTTACTATCAGGTAAGTCTTACTTTACAGAAGCTACCAGTGCTTTAAATGTTTCTGGTTCATTCATAGCCAGATCAGCCAGAACTTTTCTGTTCAGGTCGATATTTTTACCGGCTAATTTGTTCATAAACACAGAATAGGTCAGCCCTTCTGCTCTAACAGCAGCGTTGATACGGGCGATCCACAGCTGGCGATAGTTTCTTTTCTTCAATTTACGGCCAACATAGCTGTAAGTAAGTCCTTTCTCAAGAACGTTCTTCGCTACGGTGTACACATTTTTTCTTTTACCGTAGAAGCCTTTGGCTTGCTTTAAGATCCTTTTTCTCCGGGCTCTTGAAGCTACGGCATTAACTGAACGAGGCATTTGCTTTGTTTTTTTCTCAGGTTATAAAATTCGATTCTTTTGACAGATATTAGCGCATTCCGAGCATTCTCTTAACCAGGTTAAGATTTGCTTCGTGAACCAGCGTACTACCTCTTAAGCTACGTTTTCTTTTCGTAGATTTTTTAGTCAGTAAGTGGCTTTTGAAGGCCATGAACCGCTTAATCTGTCCGTTCCCACCAACCTTGAACGTTTTCTTGGCACGGGAATGTGTCTTTACTTTGGGCATCTTACATCAAATTTGGTCTGCAAAGGTATGAAAATAATTCAATAAAGCACAGTCTCCCGTAAATAATTCAACTCCTCTCCTCAATGTGGATAACTTTTCTGATATTTTTTTACCCCCTTTAAGCGATTGACAATCAATTTTTCGCTAACCCATCTCCCCAACTTATCTGGCACCTGATCATATTACGAATAACTACACTTTTTTTATTTCTCCATATTATATCTAATTTTAATCTCAATTTAATTACATATTTTAACCATACCATGTATAAACACCTGACGCCTATGAAACCATTTTACACTTGCGCCACCCTCCGCCGGAGCACACCATCCGGTGATGATAACCTATGTAAAGAGTTGAGGTATAGTTGGTATTGAGTAATCGACCTGCTCAAACCTGATACTTTTCTTACTTAACTGTTTGCACCTATGAAACGACTACTAACCTTATTATACCTGATACTGGGGCTTGTGCTGCTGAATAAGCAAGTGGCTGCACAAACCGCACCTCCCGATGGTACACCGTTTATGAACCTTCCGGATACTATTTGTAAAGGAAGTTTTGCCAGTATGAACGCTTTTTTCTGGAAGAATACCAGTAACTATGCTGATTCTGCTACCTGGACCATTACCGGGGGCACTTATGATGTGCTTTTTACTACCGACAACAGACCCGGCCACGAATTGGTGGGCCAACTGCGGGATACCTATAATAATAACGGTATAAATATCAACAAAAACTCACTGACCATAAAGTTCAATGATGCTGCGAAATATACCGTCAATGTAGTTTTATACAGGGGAAAGAATACCTATCCCATTACAAAACAGATATACGTAAAAGACTGTACCATTCAACCCTGTCTGGGTAATACAACCAGCAACAGCGACTTCCTGGAAGACTTTGGTAAGTTCAAAAAGAATGCTACTGCCAGCAGGTCCAACTCGGCGGTTACAGGATATAATTATGTAGCCATGCCGCTGAACGGGGCCAATTTTATCGACGACAGCTACAACATTTTCTGGCACACACAAATCAGAGGCGAGTGGGTTTATTCAACAGATCACACCGGCAGTACTGTCGATTCTGTAGGTGGTATGCTCATTGCCAATTCTTCTATCAATAAAAAATCATTCTATACTAAAGACAACGTAACGGTATGCCCAGGCTCTTCCTATAATTTCAGCGCCTGGTTCCTGAACGTAAACAGCTACAATGTATTTAACTATAACTGCGCATGGGGTAATAATGATGGTTACCACTACGCCGGTGTTACCTTTCTCATCATCAATAAAAAAGGAAGTACCAATAAAGCGCTCTGGGATACGCTGGCCAGGTTTAAAACCTACGATGTATCCATGCACCTGGAATCACCGGCATGGCAGCAATATGGCGGTAGCTTTAAAACACCCGGAGGCGTAACTTCCGTTACATTGGAAATTGTGAACGACCGTCTTGGTGATTGCGGAAATGATATTGCGATAGACGATATCAAGTTCAACTATTGCAGCCCGGATATCTATTCCTTTATTGATGGTCAGATTGATACAGAATTAAGGGCCGACTCACTTTGTGAAGGAGCGCCTGTAACCATTAAAGCATTGTATAGCCCCGATGGCCATTTGCCGAACGGCACATACGATCCCAACCAGGATTACTTCAAGAACCCTATCTACCAATGGTTTTACAGTACCACCGGGAATGAAAACAACCCGGCAGAATGGTTTCCTGTTACCAACGGGAATGGCATTTCAGGCGCCTCCACCAATACGCTTACATTTGCGGATGGTGCGCTAAAAGGCAATCCCAACCAGGTGGTACATAAATACTATCGTGTAAATATTCTCGAATCGGGGAACCAAAGCAACTGTGCCTCTCCATCTAAATACACTAAAATTACCATCCTTCCCAAGCCCAAGGTAACTATTTCTTCGGGCCGGATTTGTATCGGCGAAAGCGTGGATCTCACGGCCGACGGGGGCTACAGCACCTATGAGTGGAAAGTGAACCCGGTATATACAGGTCCAAAAATGACGGTTTTCCCCGACAGCACCCGCGATTACTGGGCTATCGGGATTGCTGATTACGGCTGGAACTCTGTAAAAAATGAGCCGCGGCAATGTATGGACAGTGGATTTGCCAGGGTAATTGTAGATAAAAAGCCGGTGACTGCCATTACAGGCGGGCCGGCTGAAATTTGTCTTGGTGCACAGATTGGCCTGAACCTCGCTATTACCGGCGCTCCGGCCGACAGCCTGAACTGGAAATGGAAATACGGAATTGATTCCATTAAAGGTAAAGTACCATCCATTACACATGTTCCGGCCGACACCGGCACTAAAGCCTATAACGTAGTAGTGACGAACAAAACCTGTGTGGTGACAGATACGTTTAAAGTAAAGGTAAGATCGTTGCCCCAGGCCGATGTGGATACTACTTACAGGCAGTGTGATATATCTACCTTTAATATCAAGAGAAGCCCGCTTCCCGCAGACCAGCAGGGAGTATGGTTATTTGACGGGCCAGGTAAAGGCGCGGCGATCACCAATACCACCAACCCAACCACCAGTGTAACAGGTGTTAATGCCGGCGATACCGTGCGTCTCTTCTGGGTAATTACCAACAAAGCGATGGCCGCATGTACCGATACCAACCGGGTAACGCTCATTAATACCAAACCGCTTACACCAAGTGTTGCCGGACTTGATCAGACACAATGTGGTATGAAGGACTTCCAGTTAACCGCCAGTAAACCTGGTATCGGAGAAACCGGGAAATGGACATTGGAACCAGGAACTACTTCGTCTGATATAACCATCAATTACGACACCGCCTATAATGCTATTGCAACAATAGTCAGCAATGCAAGACCTAAGTCGTTCCTGCTCACATGGACCATCTCCAATGGTGTTTGTACTAATCCTAACGCCACAACAGTTAAACTTACGATTAAGGACAAACCCACGCTGAACATTACTGCTGCCGCAGTTTGTAACAACGTGGATTCCTTTACGGTAGCTTACAGCAATGTAGTACCGGGATCTTTGACGAAGTATGAACTGGATGTAGCCAGCACCAGGAAGATGCCTGGATTTACAAAGGTGTCTAAAGTATGGGCGTTTAACACGGCCACCGGTACTTTTAAAGTGAAGTTACCAGCCAATACCCCTGCCGGCAGTTATGACTTTGTAATCACTGCGCAGGAAGATACGCTCCACGGATGTAGCATTACTGTACCGTTTTCTCTTTCGGTGGAAAAACCATCCACCGCTCCTACCAGCATCGATGCCAGCATAGATAGTATCTGCGTTAGCAGCAATGTTACCTTAAAAGTATTGGGCGGTTCACTGGGAACTGATTCTCTTGGCAATTCCCATAAGTGGAAATGGTATACAGGCGCCTGTCCCGGTTCACCCGGAAGTGTGGCTGTTACTCCTGCATCTTCCATTAATAATGGTGCAGAAGTAGTATTTAATAATGTAACGGCTACTACTACTTATTTTGTACGTGCAGAAACTACAGGTCCGTGCGGAAATACAAGCTGTGCAAGTGTAATAGTGCGGGTGTTTGCGCAACCGAATAAAGCCAATGCCAGCACAGATCAGACAGAGTGCGACCGGACCACCGATTTCCAGTTGAATGGTAATGATCCTGGTGTTACAGGTGCAACAACTACATGGACATCACTTAATCCACGGGTAACTATTACCAATCCAACACAACGGAATGCAACAGTAAAAGTACCTGTGGGAGATACGGCGTCGCTTATATGGACTATCTCCAATGGGCCATGTCTTACTACCAGCGATACAGTATTTATTACCAATTACAAGAAGCCTGCAGTGCAGGATGCCGGTACAAACCAGATGGAGTGCGATAAAACTGTATTCACCCTGAATGCTACCGCTCCTACGGAACTGGGCGCTGTTGGAACCTGGACATTTACACCTGCTACCGCTTCCGTGAAGTTCACAGATAAGAACAAAGCAAATACTACTGTCACCGTGCCGGCTGACAGCTCTGTATTACTTTTCTGGCAAATTGCCAATCCTAAATGTGCGGCCGATACCTATGATACCGTAAGGATCACCAGCCTGCTTAAGCCAGCGGTACGTGATGCTGGATCTAACCAGATGGAGTGTGATAAAACTACCTTTACACTCAATGCGACCGCTCCTACGGAACTGGGCGCTGTTGGTACATGGACATTCTCTCCAGCTACCGCTTCTGTAAAATTTGCTGATAAGAATAAAGCTAATACTACTGTTACCGTGCCGGCAGATAGCTCCGTGTTGCTCTTCTGGCAGATTTCCAACGCCAAGTGTTCCGCTTCTACTTATGATACCGTGAGGATCACCAGCCTGTTAACGCCGGCTGTACGTGATGCAGGATCTAACCAGATGGAGTGTGATAAAACTGTATTCACCCTGAACGCTACCGCTCCTACGGAACTGGGTGCTGTTGGTACATGGACATTCTCTCCGGCTAC
>NZ_DATCRD010000286.1:0-5848 GCF_036569185.1 Chitinophaga sp. | reverse complement strand
GACAAATTCCGCATTAGTTTTAATTTTTCTCGTTATATTAGAATCATGAAATCCTTTGCCCATTTTCTCCTCGTCCTGCTCCTGGCTTATGCGGCAGGCATGATACTGCCCTGGTGGAGTGTAGCGCTCGTCGCTTTTCTCGTCACCCTGCTGATGCCTTTATCTCCGGGTAAATCGTTCTTCAGCGCTTTCATGGGCATTTTTGTATTATGGATGATCCTGGCCTTTTATATGGACGTAAGGAATGATCACCTCCTGGCTAACCGCATGAGTGAAATGATATTGAAGCTACGAAGCGCACCGCTAATGGGAGTGGTTAGCTCGTTTCTGGGTGCACTGGTGGCTGGTTTTGCCGCTAGTTCCGCTGCGTTTGTCCGTGCTCCTAAAAAGACCGCCTGATTACTTATCCAGGCTGTTAAAATTCTGATAAAACAGTTTATGCCAATTACCTGTAAGCTGTTCGCCGTTACATTTGGAATATGAAGTATTACCTGTCTGCCCTGTTTTGCATTTTCATTTCCAGCTACTGCCAGGCTTTTGTGGTGAAAGGCCGCGTAACGGATGATAAAGATCAGCCGCTTCCATTTGCTACCGTTTTCATTAAAGGAACCACTACCGGCACTACTACCAATGCCGCAGGCCAGTACCAGCTTGACCTGGCGCCCGGGCAATATACCGTTGTATGCCAGTACATCGGCTTTAAAAGAACAGAGCTCCCGGTTAACGTAAACGCCTCAACGCAAACGCTCGATTTCCGCCTGCAGCCAGTGAACATGCAGATAAAAGAAGTAGTGGTAAAAGCCAATGGAGAAGATCCTGCATATGCGATCATCCGTCAGGCCATTAAGAAAAGACGCTTCTACCAGGAACAGGTGAAGGAATATACCTGCATGTCGTATATCAAAGGCACCATCGGCATGAAAAACGTTCCCGGAAGGTTTATGGGGCAGAAGATAGATAAGAAGGATATGGGGGTCGACAGTTCCGGGAAAGGCATGATCTTCCTGTCGGAATCAGTAACAAAAATATCTGCAAGGCAACCAGACAAAATCAAACTGGAAGTAATTTCCTCCCGTAAAAGCGGCGGTGGCTTCGGTTTAAGTTTTCCTGCCATCATCAGCTTTTATGATAACAACGTGTCCGCAGTAATCACGCAAATGGGGCCCCGTGGCTATATTTCGCCTATTGCGGAAAATGCGCTGGCCTATTATAAATATCACCTGGAAGGTACATTTACAGAAGATGGTAAAACAGTGAACAAGATACAGGTTATTCCCCGCCGTAAACATGAGCCCCTGTTTTCAGGTCATATCTTTATTACAGACAGCGACTGGCGCATTCACAGCGCGGCGCTGCTCCTTACCAGCGAATACCAGCTGGAGCTGATGGATTCACTGGAAATACGACAGACTCACGTCCCTGTTACCGGAGATATATGGCGTGTAAAGGACCAGGTGATACAAATCTCGTTTAATAAATTTGGCTTCCGTATGGGGGGGAGCTTTGTAAATGTGTACTCCGATTATAATGTACATCCGCAATTTCCGCCAAAGTTCTTCGATAATACTTTCCTAAAGTACGATTCCGCTTTCGATAAACAGGCGCATGCATACTGGGACAGCGTGCGGCCGGTGCCACTGGAAACTGATGAGGTAAAAGATTACCACGAAAAAGACAGCATTGCGCAGGCTGCGCGCGACTCATCCTTTTCCCGCTATCACCTCGATTCCCTGCAACATAAACAACCACGCATTAAAGCAATGGATGTGCTCTGGAACGGCGTGAAGCGTAAGTATTATTTCCGCCGCGACAGCTCCATTCAGTATAACTCCCTGGGCGTAAAAGGGCTGTTGAAGTTATTGAAGTATAACACCGTGGAAGGCCTGGTGATTGCACTGGAGCCTGATCTGAATATCTATACCGGGGAAGAAAGCAGTTTACGCATTACCCCCTTCCTGCGGTATGGATTAAGCAATACTCACTTCAATGCCTATACGCAAATTGATTTCAGCAACCGCAGCAAGGTGCATAAGCGTTTTGGGCGTAACGACTGGTCGCTGGCAGGAGGGAAGCGCGTTTCACAATTCAACCAGGATAATCCCATCGATAATATTGCCAACGAGTTTTATACCCTGTTCCTGAAGGAGAACTATATGAAGCTGTATGAAAACTGGTTCGGCAAACTCCGCTACACCCGTACATTTCAGACAAATGATAAGCTGTCGCTGGGAGCTACCTATGAAAGCAGGAACCCGGTGGAAAACACGACCGATTTTGTGATCTTTAAAAACGACAATAAACAATTCACGCCTAATCATCCTTATGAACTGGCAAACGTGCCATTTGAAAAACACCAGGCCCTGGTGCTGGATGCCAGCTTTACCTTCCAGCCCGGGCAGCAATTTGTGGAATTGCCCGATCGCAAAATTCCTTTTGGTTCCAAATATCCCACCTTCATTATAGGTTACAGCAAAGGCATCCCCAATGTGGGGAACAGCATTGTTGATTTCGACAAATGGAATTTTTCTGTGCAGGATAATATGAACTTCAAACTGCTGGGTGAGCTCCGCTACCATATTGGTGTAGGAGGTTTCCTGAACGACCGGAATGTGCAGATTCCCGATTACCAGCATTTCAACGGTAATCAAACATTCTACAACATGAAATACCTGAACAGCTTCCAGCTGGCGCCTTATTACCGGTACAGCACTACTGCACCGTTTTACGCCACCGCCAATGTAGAACATCATTTCAATGGCTTGCTTACCAACAAGATCCCTTTGCTGAACACGTTGAAATGGAACCTGGTGGCTGGCGCCAATGCGTTTTACGTAAACAGTGATAATAACTATATGGAAGTTTTCGGAGGCATCGAAAATATTTTCAAGATGATCAGGGTAGATGTAGTCGCAGGTTACCAAAGTAAAGAAGATACCCGTATAGGCGTGCGTGTTGGCTTTGGGGGAATCCTGGGTAGTATGGTGAAGTCTAAAAACTAACCGATACTAATTCCGGGGACCCTGTTACCACCTGATATTGCCTGCCAGGTAACAAAAATCCCCGTATCTCACTGGTCTTAGAATTTCTTCCTGCTTTTTATTTCTTTCTTCTCGTCAAAGAAATAAGCCAGCAGCCTGTAAATCCAGATACCAATAACTGCATAAATAAAGTAGGTAATGTAAATACTCATAACATAACATTTTCGGGTTAATCAATATTACTCGTGAAACTCATTTTTCAAAAAGGGTGCCAATTGGGGTTGTAACTTATCTGCAAAGTTATATACAATAATTATCAAATAGTTATAAAAAAATAAATATTTTTTAAACCTACGCTGAACTTTTGGCTGCTTAATTACGTTATTAAGGTACATACATTTTGGACCAACGCAGTGCACATTTTACTCACACGTTGATACCAGAACAGATTGTCATCCTTTTGAACCACCCGGTATGAGAAAAATAGCCCTCATTGCGCTGTTGTCGGGAATTGCCCTGGCTGTGGCCGCCTACATCACTGAAACAAATGACCTGCCCGGTGCGGCAGAACTGAGAACCCCCGGCTTTATCGGTTACATCTTCATTATCAGCGCTATAGCCTGGTTTTCGGTACATGTACTTTATCAATGGGCAAAGGAATCAGATCCTTATCATTATTGATATTCAATGGATTTTGCTATCTTTGCGGCCTGAATCAATTGTTCTTTTAAGATGAAAGAAAATTGATTGGAGTTTTGTTCGCGACGCAGGCGTCCTTAAAATTTCAAGCAATTATGGCATTACACAACAGAGTATCTGCCGCCGAACTGAAAGTCCGGCTGGCCAACGAAACGTTTAAACGCGTTACCGTTTCCTTCTACCAATACGCAAAAATCCCCGACCCCCAGGCATTCCGTGATCAATTGTACGAATCGCTTTTCCAACTTGGTACTTTCGGACGTATTTATGTAGCCCATGAAGGCATTAATGCCCAGGTGAGCGTACCTGAGCATCATTTTGAGGCGTTTAAGCAACAGTTGTATGCTATCGACTTCCTCAATGGCATCCGGTTGAATATTGCAGTAGATGACGACGGCAAATCCTTTTTTGTACTGAAGATCAAAGTACGGGAGAAGATTGTGGCCGATGGCATTACAGACCCCACTTTCGACATGGCCAACCGCGGCCGTTATGTGGATGCCGGCACTTTTAATAAACTCACAGAAGATCCGGACACGGTGATCGTGGACATGAGGAATCACTATGAGTATGAAGTGGGCCATTTTGAAGGCGCCATAGAAGTGCCCTCGGATACTTTTCGCGATCAATTGCCCATGGCAGTGGAGATGCTGGCAGATCAGAAAGACAAGAACATCATCATGTACTGCACCGGCGGTATCCGTTGCGAAAAAGCTTCAGCTTATATGCTGCACAACGGCTTTAAGAACGTATTCCACCTGGAAGGCGGTATCATTGAATATACGAACAAAGCAAGGCAACAAGGGCTTCCTATTAAATTCAAGGGGAAAAACTTTGTGTTCGACGACCGGCTCGGAGAGCGCATCAGCGATGATATTATCAGTCATTGCCACCAGTGCGGCGAGCCTTGCGACAGTCATACCAATTGCCTGAACGACGGTTGCCACCTCTTGTTCATCCAGTGCGAATCATGCGCTAAGAAATATAATGGCTGCTGCAGTGAAGCCTGTCAGACTACCCACGCATTACCACCGGAACAACAGGCGGAACTGCGCAGGGGCGTGGAAAAAGGGCTGATGTTCAATAAATCAAGAAGAAGAAAAATAGAATAAAAAAATCCGCCCCGCGTTGTTTCTTCTCGGCAGGGCGGAGTAGCTGACCATAAAATTGAATCGGCCGGAGTAACCCGGCCTTTTCTTTTTTATGACCATTCTATCAACCTATATGCGAACTAAAAACCCAGCGCATGCCCATTCGTATTGTTACTAAAGCGAACGGCTATACGCAATTCGTTGACTACATCTGGTCTCTTTTATTTTTATAAGCGCCGTAGAAAATGATGGGGAATACCAGCAAGGTTAACACCGTTGCGGTAATAAGCCCGCCAATTACTACAATCGCCAGCGGCTTCTGTGTTTCTGATCCGATACCATGTGATATGGCGGCAGGAATGAGCCCTATAGCGGCCATCATCGCTGTCATTACCACAGGGCGCACACGGCTTTGCACCCCCAGCCTGATGGATTCATTCAGCGATAGTTTCGCCTCCAGGTTCTTGTGGAATACGGAAATGAGGATCACCCCGTTCTGGATACAGATCCCAAACAATGCAATGAAGCCCACGCCAGCAGAGATCCCGAAGTTCATATTGGTAATATGCAATGCCAGGATACCCCCTATCAGCGCGAAAGGCACGTTCATCAGTACCAATCCTGCATCTTTTACACTGCCCAGCATAATAAACAATACCATGAAAATGGCAATGATGCTGATAGGCACTACCTGCCCCAGGCGTTGTGTGGCGCGTACCTGGTTTTCAAATTCACCGGTCCATCCAATACTGTAGCCTTTGGGCAGTTTCACCACCCGGTTGATCTTCGCCTGTGCTTCAGCAATGGTGCTGCCCAGGTCGCGGTCGCGCACGGAGAACTTCACGCCTATAAAACGTTTGTTGTTATCGCGGTAAATGAATGCCGGCCCGGTAATGGTTTTGATCTCCGCAATTTCTTTCAGCGGTATTTTATTATTGTTGATAGTAGGCACCATCAGGTTGGCGAGATCGTCTTCTGTTTTACGGTAGTTCTCGTCATAGCGGATACGGATATCAAATTTCTTCTCGCCTTCATATAGCTGGGTCGCGGTTTTACCGCCAATGGCCATTTCAATCACGG
>NZ_DATCRD010000285.1:0-2539 GCF_036569185.1 Chitinophaga sp. | reverse complement strand
CGGTAAACGCTATGACCATCTACAACCGGCATTACCTGCTTGCCTGGGCCACGCAAGGCTTTGGCGAGTATGATGCACAGTTCCGGCCTACACAGCTGTTGCCCGAAGCCACCCGGCAGCTGCAGGACATGAAGATCATATCATGGGCCGCCGGCGATGAACAGGAATTGTGGTGCGGAACAGATGGCAACGGTATCATCAAAATATATCCCCAAACAAAATTCTTCGGCACGGTAAACAGGGCTACCGGTGGCCCCGCTTTTAATAAACCTATACGCGCCTTCTGCGCCAATGGCAACGACCTTTGGGTGGGTACCAAAGGCAGCGGTATCATCTGTTTTCCCGGTTTCACCCGGCAGCCTGTTACTACGCACCAGCAATTGTTTTCGGCGGAACTGGACGATAATTCCGTTTTTGCGCTTTGCCGCGGTATGGATAGCATCCTCTTTATAGGTACTGATGGTAAAGGGCTTTCACTTTATGACCAGCTGCATAAACGCTTCATCAACTGGGCACAGGTAAAGGGCAGCAGTAAACTGCCGGTGTTTGGCTCCGTATATGCCATACTACCGGATGCCGATAGCTCGCTGTGGCTGGGCACCAGCGGGTATGGACTGGTACATCTGCGCATTCAGCGGCAGGGCAGCGCCATGGCGGTAACGGCATTCCGTCAGTATACATTCAATGGCGGCGACAGCGGTCCTGCCAACGATATTATTTATTCGCTGGCGCCCGGTCCTGCTAACTCACTGTGGATTGGCTGCCGCTATGGCGGACTTAACCTCTTCAACAAAACCCAGCAAAAATTCCAGGTGTTTAAGGCATTTAGTTATGAAGGCGGCCTGTCACATAATGATGTACTGGCGCTTTACCGCGATACCAGACAGCGGTTATGGATAGGTACCAGTTACGGGTTGAATTATATTGCAGAAGAAGATATCAGTAAGCCACAACCGGTATTTACCCGCTATAATACCGGCAACGGCCTGCCCAATAATACCATTCATGCCATTACGCAGGACAACGACGGCCTGATCTGGGTAAGTACCAATAAAGGACTGGCGCGTATCAATCCCACTACTGCCGAAATATCACATTTCCAGGAAGCCGATGGATTGCAAAGCAATGAATTCAGCGATGGGGCAGTCTGGAAAGATCCTGCAGGACGGCTTTACTTCGGGGGCGTTTACGGATTCAATTATTTCATCCCGGCCAATATACGGGAGCGCCATGTGTATCCCAACCTGCTGGTATCAGGATTGCAACTGGCCGGTAAAACAAATGAGAACGGATTAGAAGTACTGCAACCGGGAGAATATAACGCCGCCGCCTATACGCTGGCAAGACGGGATAACTTTTTTGAACTGCAGGGTAAAGCCGTCAGTTTTCTTCATGCAGAAAAATGTGAATACGCCTGGCTGCTGGAAGGCTACGATAAAACCTGGCAATACACCGGTGGCAACGGCAGGATTGCCTATAGCAATGTTCCTCCGGGCCGGTATGTACTGAAAGTAAAATGGAGTAACGGGGAAGGCGTATGGACGCCGCCCAGCGTACTGTTTACCCTCATCGTTCAACAATATTTCTGGCTTACCTGGCCTGCGTTCCTGTTATACCTGTTGCTGTTGGGCAGCGCAGGCACTGCTTTCTGGCTGTACCGGAAAAATAAACTGAAAATGAAACATCAGCTGGAAATGGAACACCTGCTGCGTAAAAAAGAAGAAGAGGTACATGAAGAACAACTCCGCTTTTTTACCAACATCGCACATGAACTGCAAACCCCGCTGACGCTCATTGTTGGCGCGGCGGAACGCAGCCGCGAACAGCCCGGCGATACTTATCACCAGGCCCTGGTACATCAGCATGCTTCCCGGCTAACCTACCTGGTGCAGCAGTTGCTGGAATTCCGCAGAGCGGAAGCCGGCTTCCTGGAAAATTATTACTCCCCACTTAATATTTCTGCGCTGCTGGAAAATATTGCAGCCTTGTTTAAACCTATGTGCCAGCAAAAAGCCCTGCGCTTTGAAACCAGTATTGCGCCGGCAATGATTGCCGCCATGGATAAAGACAAGCTGGAAAAGATCCTGTTTAACCTGCTGAGCAATGCCTGTAAATACACCAACCGGGAAGAAACCATCCTGCTCCGCGCCCAACAAACGAATAACTGCCTGAGCATCTACGTATATAATTCCGGCAGTCATATACCAGCGGAACAACTGGATAACCTGTTTACCCGTTTTTTCAGTACCGGTACCGCCACACATGGAAAGTTCGGAACAGGGATAGGACTGGCTTTTACCCAGCAAATGGTGCATCTGCTCAATGGCAGCATCCGCGCGGTGAATGAAAATAATGGGGTAGCTTTTTACGTACAGCTCCCGCTTTCAGAAACGGGCAACACTCAGCTGCAGCAACAGGAAGCGCCCGCCAATCCCGTTCCTTCCTACCTGTTACAATCCATTACTGCCGACTTGTTGCCGCAAACAGCGCCGGTTATTGATCCCAATAAACTATCCAGGATACAGAGCGTACAGGAGGC
>NZ_DATCRD010000284.1:0-18740 GCF_036569185.1 Chitinophaga sp. | reverse complement strand
GTGCGTTCTTTGCGTATGCTACCTCTAACAAAGGCGAGGTGTGGTGGTTCAACAACTTTTACCTGGAACAGGAACCGGACCGCAAAAAGATTGATCCCGCCCTGCAACAGGAAATCAAAACGGAGCTGCTGCAACTCCACCAGGAAGATCAGCCTGCAATAAACAAGATCATCACGGCCACCCGGGATCTTTTCGCTTATCCTATCTATGATATGCCGCAGCTGGAAAAATGGTATACCAAAAATATATGCCTGATCGGCGATGCCGCACACGCTATTTCTCCGCATACCGGTCAGGGTGCATCCCTTGCGCTGGAAGACAGCGCCGTACTGGCGAAATGCCTGGCAAAATATGCGGAGCCTGAAAAGGCGTTTTCTGTTTTCCAGGCATTGCGGCAGAAAAGGGTGGAAAAGGTGGTGGCCCAGGCCAGGAAGATCGGGAAATCGAAATCAAAAGCTAACCCGGTTGCCACCTTTTTCCGGGATATCTTCCTGAAACATTTTATCAACCTGGAAAAGAAGAAAATGGATTGGGTGTATGCTTACAGGGCGGATGAGGTAAATGTTTAGTTTCAACAATGATCTAATCCCCCCTGAACATAAGCCCCTTCTTAGTGAAGTAAATACTTAATTCCCCTCAACAATGCCTTAATAATCAATCATCTTTCCCGTTGGTTAGTAAATCCGCGCCTCCTTCAGCCGCGGATTTCGCCTTTCATGAAATTCCCGGCGCCAGCTTCAATCATATTATGTTTTTATAAATTATATATCTCCCTAACATATTACTATCCGCGTACGGTTACCTAAAATTTGCGGGTTTCCAAGTGAAACTTTGAAAAATTACAAAGTACTGACTATCAGCTCAATATATTGTAAAACAAGCTAAAACGCCCGTCAATACTGCTATTTTAGGGCCTTTTGAGGCCTATCCTTAGAAAAAATATTGAAATAAAATGGATTTTATGAATAAATTTGAACAATCAAGTAGCTACTTTTAAAATTTTAAAAAATGAGCAATAAACCCGCTACCTTATTTGACAAAGTATGGGATTCACATGTTGTGAGGAAAATTGAAGATGGTCCGGATGTATTTTTTATCGACCGCCACTTTATTCATGAAGTAACCAGCCCTGTGGCTTTTCTTGGAATGGAAAACAGGGGTTTAAAGGTAATGTTTCCTGAAAAGACCTTTGCCACAGCAGATCACAATACGCCTACCATTAACCAGCATTTGCCGGTGCAGGACCCGCTTTCCGCCAACCAGCTGAAAGCCCTCGAAACAAATTCCAACAAATATGGTATCTCCCACTGGGGATTGGGTAACCCGAAAAATGGTATTGTGCATGTGGTAGGTCCGGAAAACGGTATTACCCTGCCGGGTATGACCATTGTGTGCGGCGACTCCCACACTTCTACCCATGGCGCTTTTGGAGCTATTGCATTTGGTATCGGTACCTCTGAAGTAGAAATGGTGCTCTCCTCCCAGTGCATTATGCAGCCCAAACCAAAGAAAATGCGGATCAATGTAACAGGTAAGCTGGGTAAAGGCATTACACCAAAAGATGTAACCCTGTATATTATTTCCAGGCTCACCGCCGCCGGCGCTACCGGTTACTTTGTTGAATATGCAGGCGATGTGTTTGAAAACATGAGCATGGAAGGCCGTATGACCGTTTGTAATATGAGTATTGAGATGGGCGCCCGCGGTGGTATTATTGCTCCCGACGAAACCACTTACAACTATATTAAAGGCCGTGATAAAGCGCCTAAAGGCGAAGCATGGGATAAAGCCCTGGCTTACTGGAAAACATTGCGCACAGACGAAGGCGCTGTATTCGATAAAGAATACACCTTCGATGCCGCAGACATTGAGCCGATGATCACTTATGGTACCAACCCAGGTATGGGCATGGGTATCACCAAACATATCCCTTCAGCGCTGGCAGGCGACAGTAAAACCAGCTACGAAAAATCATTGCAGTACATGGGCTTCCATGAGGAAGAAGCCATGCTGGGTAAAAAAGTGGATTACGTATTCATTGGCAGCTGTACCAATGGCCGTATTGAAGATTTCCGCGCTTTTGCCTCTATTGTAAAAGGAAGAAAGAAAGCAGATCATGTAACTGCCTGGATCGTTCCCGGTTCGCATATTGTAGAACAACAGATCAAAGAAGAAGGTATCCTCGATATCCTGACAGAAGCCGGTTTCCAGCTGCGTCAGCCCGGATGTTCTGCCTGCCTGGCCATGAACGACGATAAGGTGCCTGCCGGTAAATACGCCGTGAGCACCAGTAACAGGAACTTTGAAGGCAGACAGGGGCCCGGCTCCCGCACCATGCTGGCAAGCCCGCTGGTAGCCGCTGCAGCAGCAGTAACCGGCGTTGTAACCGACCCCAGAGAACTGATTGCCTAATCATCCCTTCTTACAATATTTATAAACGATCAACGAAAAATGGCTTACGATAAATTCACGATATTAAGGAGTACAGCAGTACCCATGCCCATCGAAAATGTGGACACCGACCAGATCATTCCTGCACGCTTCCTGAAAGCAACCGAGCGCAAAGGCTTTGGTGATAACCTGTTCCGCGACTGGCGCTATGAATCAGACGGCACACCAAAAAAAGACTTCGTTTTAAATAACCCGATCTATTCCGGTAAAATACTGGTGGCGGGTAAAAACTTCGGCAGCGGCAGCAGCCGTGAGCACGCCGCATGGGCTATCTACGACTACGGGTTCCGTTGCGTGGTGTCCAGCTTCTTTGCCGACATCTTCAAAAATAACTCTTTAAATATCGGTATCTTACCCGTACAGGTAAGCCCTGAGTTCCTCGATAAAATATTCACCGCCATCGAATCCGATCCTAAAGCGGAAGTGGAAGTGAACCTGGAAGCACAAACCATTACCATTCCCGCTACCGGTGAAAGCGAGTCTTTTGACATCAACAGCTATAAAAAGCATAACCTGATGAATGGCTATGATGATATCGATTACCTGCAGGCTATGAAAGACGAAATAAAAGCATTCGCCGATAAGAGCCTCTACTAAAACATTCCATAAGTATTATGCCAGTGACCCAGCGCCACGTTGAAATAATGGACACCACACTCCGTGACGGTGAACAAACCAGCGGAGTATCTTTTTCGCCCTCAGAGAAACTAACCATCGCACAACTTTTGCTGACAGAAGTAAAAGTGGACAGGATTGAAATTGCCTCCGCCCGGGTTTCCGAAGGCGAGTTTGCTGCGGTAAAGGCAATTACCAAATGGGCCAAAACCAATGGCCTGTTAAATAAAGTGGAAGTGCTCACCTTCGTGGATGGGGATGTATCGGTAGAATGGATGCTGAAAGCCGGCGCAAAAGTAATGAACCTGCTCACCAAAGGCTCGCTGAATCATTTAACACACCAGTTAAAGAAAAAGCCCGCAGAACACTTTGCGGAAGTAGCCGCCGTGATAGCACTGGCCAGGAAAAAAGGACTGGAATGCAATGTGTACCTGGAAGACTGGAGCAATGGGATGCGCCATTCGAGGGACTATGTATTCCAGTATCTCGACTTCCTCCAAACGGTACCCGTAAAGCGCATCATGCTGCCGGATACCCTGGGTGTGCTCACCCCCGATGAAGTAAAGGAATTCATTACGGAGATCGTGCAACGCTATCCGAAAAGCCACTTCGATTTTCATGCGCACAACGATTACGACCTCGGCACCGCCAATGTACTCGAAGGCGTAAAAGCCGGCGCACATGGCATTCATCTTACCATTAACGGTATGGGTGAAAGAGCCGGTAACGCATCGCTCGCCAGCGCCATTGCAGTAATGAACGATTTCCTGCCGGAAGTAAAAACCTCTGTGGCAGAAACATCCCTGTATACCGTAAGCAAGCTGGTGGAAACATTTTCAGGCTTCCGCATCCCGGTGAATAAACCGATTGTAGGGGAAAACGTATTTACACAAACCGCCGGTATCCATGCAGACGGCGACAAGAAGAACAAACTGTACTTCAGCGACCTGATGCCGGAACGCTTTGGCCGCACCCGTAAATACGCCCTGGGCAAAACCAGCGGCAAAGCCAATATAGAAAACAACCTGCAGCAGCTCGGCATCAAACTGTCGGATCCTGATCTGAAAAAGGTAACGCAACGCATCATTGAGCTGGGCGACCGGAAAGAGGTGCTTACACAGGCAGACCTGCCTTATGTTATTTCCGATGTGCTGGACAGTAACCGCATCGAGGAAAAAGTGACCATAGAAAACTATGTGCTCACCCACTCCAAAAACCTGAACCCTTCCGTGGCCTTAAAGATCTCCATCAATGGGGAAGTATACGAGGAGCACTCGCAGGGCGACGGCCAGTACGATGCGTTCATGAACGCACTAAAAAAAGTATACAAAAAGCTCAAAAAGGAACTGCCCCCGCTGGCCGATTATGCTGTGCGCATTCCACCCGGCGGTAAAAGCGATGCACTCTGCGAAACCATCATCACCTGGCGTTTGAACAACAAGGAGTTCAAGACCCGGGGGCTGGACAGCGACCAGACCGTATCCGCTATCAAGGCCACCCAAAAAATGCTGAACCTAATCTAAACTATCAATAACAACTGAATGGCTACCAAACATATTTTAATTGTTCCGGGAGATGGAATCGGACAGGAAGTAACTGCAGTAGGAAAAAAGGTTTTAGACAAGATAGCTGCAAAATTCGGACATACCTTTACCTACGATGAAGCGCTGATAGGCCACGTAGCCATTGAGGCTACCGGTAACCCCTTACCGGACGAATCACTGGAAAAGATGCGCAAATCAGACGCAGTGCTGTTTGGCGCTGTTGGTCATCCGAAATACGATAACGACCCATCCGCCAAAGTAAGACCCGAACAGGGCCTGCTGAAAATGCGCAAGGAACTGGGTTTATATGCCAACCTCCGCCCCATCAAATTATTTGATGAGCTGCTGGGCGCTTCCAGCATCAAGCCTGAAATATTAAAAGGCGCCGATATCCTGTTCTTCCGTGAACTGACCGGCGATATTTACTTTGGTGAAAAAGGCCGGAAAAACGACGGCGATACCGCTTATGATATCGCGGAATACAGTCGATACGAAGTAGAGCGCATTGCCCGTAAAGCTTTTGAAGCCGCCCGCACCCGCCGGAAAAAACTCTGCTCCGTTGATAAAGCCAACGTCATTGAAACCTCCCGCCTCTGGCGCGAAGTAGTACAGAAAGTAGCGGCCGACTATCCCGACGTGGAAGTGGAGCACCAGTTCGTAGATGCTACCGCTATGCTCCTGATCAAGGATCCCCGCCGCTTCGACGTGGTGGTTACCGCCAATCTCTTTGGCGATATCCTCACCGATGAAGCTTCACAGATTGCCGGCTCCATGGGTATGCTGGCCTCCGCCTCCGTAGGCGATGGCACCGGCGTATACGAGCCCATTCATGGCTCTGCGCACGATATCACCGGCAAAGGTGTAGCCAACCCGCTGGCTTCCATTCTTTCCGCCGCCCTGCTGCTGGATATTTCCTTTGGCATGAAAGCTGAATCCGAAGCAGTGATCAGCGCTGTAGACGGCGTACTGAAAGCAGGCTTCCGTACCGGAGACATCGCCGACAAACAAACCCCGGCCGATAAGATCCTGGGCACCCATGCCATGGGAGAAGAAGTGCTGAAATTAATCTAGGCAATACTGACAACCTATAAAACAAATGCCTCCCCCCGGGAGGCTTTGTTGTTTTATGCCCCCTGACGCCGGTACCAGGTAAACATCCATTTAAGCCACCGCCCTGCGCTATTTTACCTTTCTTTATCGTACACCTTTAAATAAAATGATGATAAGACATTCATAAGTCATATCTATTAGATAAGGCTTATATAAGTGTTACATAAGGCTTACATAAGGCTTATATATGGCTTATCTTTTAATTGATGTGATCGCTTACAGGTAATACACTGGCAAATAAGATGGGCACAGGAAACCTTTTACAGCATGACGGGATCCCCCCTATAAATGTCTGGATTGCACCACAACGGTATCAGCTTTGCGGGGTATGTTTGCACTGTACTTAAAAACATATCATTATGAGAAAAATAGTTTCCTTCATGCACGTATCCCTGGATGGCTTTGTAGCCGGTCCTACCGGGGAAATGGACTGGATCACTGTGAATGATGAAATATTCGATTTTGCGGCGCAACGCACCAACGAGTCAGACACCGCTTTATACGGAAGGGTTACGTATGAGTTGATGGACAACTACTGGCCTACGGCTGCCGATAAGCCCAATGCCTCCAAACACGACATTGAACATTCCACCTGGTACAAGCAGGTAGACAAGATCGTTTTGTCCAACTCACTCAAAGGATTGCAAAAAGATAAAACTACGGTGCTCAGCGATGATTTTCATGGAAAGATAAACGCCCTGAAACAGCTGCCCGGCAAAGAAATCATTATTTTCGGCAGCCCCGGCGCTACACAGTCGCTGATGCAGTACAAGTTGGTAGATGAATTCTGGCTGTTTATCAACCCGGTATTAATAGGCGAAGGCATCCCTTTATTCAAGGGCATCCGGGAGCGGGTTAACTTAAAGCTGATAGCCTCCACTGCGTTCTCCTCCGGTGTAGTGTGCATGCACTACGCAAAAAAATAAACCTCCCTTAAACAAACGGCTGATAATTACTATCAGCCGTTTGTTCATATTAATATTATTAATGCGCGATACCGAGTTTGTCCAGCACATAGAAAACCACCCTGTCGCAGCGGATAAGATGGAACGGAAACACCAGGTCGTTTTTATAATAATCGGAGATCTTCCCGCGCAGCATGAGCCGTGCCCTGACATATCTTACCTTTACGTTTACCGTGGAAATGTTTAACGCAGCAGCCGTAGCAGCTACGTTCAGTCCTTCTACCTCCCTCATTACAAATACCAGCCGGTATTTTTCCGGCAACTGCAGCAAGGCCAGTTCCAGCGCCCTGCCCAATTCCTTGTTGATCACTTTTGATACGGGCGATTCTTTTATACCCGCGGCGTTGGACGGATGATGATCGTCCAGTACGGAGATGTCTTCACTTACCAGCCTGTTCCTTTTCTTGAGCAGCTGGCTGCATTCATTGACCATTATCCTGGTAAGCCAGGTGCCAAAGGAAGATTCCTGCCTGAACTTATCGAGATTCGTATAGGCATTGATGTAGGTGGTCTGCATGGCGTCTTCCGCATCCATATCGTTGTCCAGCATGGTCATCCCGATCCTGAACAGGCGGGCGTTGTGACGGCGCATCAGCTGTTCATACAATTGGGGCTCCCCGGCCAGTACTCTATTGATCAGATCATTGTCGATTTCGGTGTCTGTTTGTTGGAGTGTAGTCATTGTGATTTCATTAGGATGGTTATTTCTGAAAGGAAGTTACAAAAACTTCTAAGTTTTTGTAACCATCCGGAATTTTTATACTCTATTAAGTATAGGGCCTGTCAACTGCCCTCATTTAAACTAACCCAATTCTGTGAAAGTATGGCTATGCAACCCAATAATGTTTTTCATCTTCCGGGCATAAAAATGCCGGAACTGACCCATCAGAAGATCCAGGAGCTGAAGGCTACCGCCAAAGGAAAGCTCATTACCGGTACTGCTATTGAGGCATTCCCGGCATTGGTGAAATCAATGGAAGCTGCGTTGCAGGACCAGCTGGCGCAATATGATCACATCAAACAAAGCGACAGGGACAAGGCGCAGCGTAAAATGCTGGTGCTGGAAATGCTGGACGATCACCTGTATCTTGAATTTGCTTATCATATCATGTTCATAAAATGGCGGGAACAACAGATCAGTAAAGCCTCCTGACACCGGTAGCCGGCGGATGCTGCTTATCTCATTAAAACTATACATTTGCAAACAAACAAATGGTATGGAGAATTACAGCATCGTCATTTTTATACTGGCTATCATGATCATCCTGTCGGCCATGGCCGACAAAATAAAGCTACCTTACCCGGTGCTGCTGATCTCCGCGGGAATAGGCATCGGATTTATTCCAGCCCTGCCCAATATCACGCTGAACCCGGATATTGTGTTCCTGATATTTCTTCCGCCATTGTTATACGATGCTGCCTTTAATATCTCCCCAGAGGAATTCAGAACCAACTTCAATACCATTGGCACACTGGCTATTGGTTTGGTGTTTATGACAGCAGCCGCCATCGCGGTGATTGCGCACTATCTTATTCCGGGTATGAGCTGGCCCCTGGCTTTTGTGCTGGGCGCTATCCTGTCGGCCACCGATGCTGTGGCGGCCATGAGTATTACCAAAGGGCTGGGGCTTTCCCATAAAACGATCACCATCCTGGAAGGCGAAAGCCTGATCAACGATGCTTCCGCACTGGTCACCTATCACTTTGCCATTGCTGCGGCCATGGGCACCGCCTTTGTATTCTGGAAGGCTTCGCTGGAATTTGCGGTACTGATGGCAGGCGGCGTACTGGCCGGTATGGTAATGAGCAGGATCCTGGCAGTGATCCTGAAAATGGTACATCACAACGACCTGGTAACGATCAGCTTTATGCTGCTGATGCCTTTTGTTACTTACCTGATGGCAGAAGAGCTGCATGTTTCCGGCGTGATTGCCGTAGTGATGCTGGGATTGCTGATTTCCAGGTTCAGCGGAAAAGTGTTCCCTGAAAAATTAAAACAGCAGTCGAGGAATATCTGGGATATTATCATCTTCCTGTTAAACGGTCTGATCTTCATTCTCATCGGGCTGCAGTTTCCCTATATTATCAAAAGTATTCCCAGCGACCGGATCTGGCCTTATATCGGTTATGGATTTATTATTACGGTGGTAGCATTGCTGCTACGCATGGGCAGGGTATTCCTTCAACAGATCAACCTGGACCAGGCGTTCAAAAAAGGAAAAGGACGGATCACTGAAAATGCCTTACTGGATTTCAAAAACAGCCTGATCATCAGCTGGTCTGGTATGCGGGGCATTGTGTCGCTGGCCATTGCCATTAACCTGCCGCTCACGCTGAAAGACGATGCGCCTTTTCCTGAACGGAATGCCATCCTGTTTATTTCCGTAGTGGTGGTGCTCATCACGCTTATTGGCCAGGGTATTTCTTTACCCTGGATTGTAAAAGCCGTAAAACTTTCCCCGGGAGATAAAAAAAAGCAGCATTAATATCCTGCTACGTTTTTTTCCGGGAGATTATATGGTGCGCAGCGTATATTTTCCTGCGGGCAATTCAAACAACGTATAGCCGTTCCTGGTACCCTTCTTTTTCATATAGCCGCTGCTTTCTTTTACGCGTGCGCCTTCCCGCTCCGGCAGCTCTACCGTGGCGGTGCAGTTGGGCGGAACGCTTACTTCCATGGTAAGCCCGTTTCCTTCCCGTTGCCAGGCCGTTTTAATTTCTCCTGCAGAAGTGTTGAAGGAAGCATGCGCCCATTTCAACTGCGCCTCCGTGAGCAATGGAGGCCGCACTACAAAATGCCGGAAGCCCTTGCCGGATTGCGGATCCTGGCGGATGCCCGCCACCCCGTTGATATACCAGGCGCCTGGATAGAGATAGGAGCTATGCAGCAGGGAATGCCCTGGCAGGTCTTTCTCCCACATTTCCCAAATGGTAGTGGCATCATTGGCTTTCATATAGCCCCAGCTGGGATAAGTGGTTTGGGAGGTCATACTGTAAATGAGATCATCGCGGCCTTCATCACGCAGCAGTTTAAACAGGAGCGCACCGCCGGTAATACCTACATGAATATGTCCTTTACGGTTTACCAGGATCTCCGTTTCCAACCTTTTCATCACGGCGGCGCGTTCCGCCGGCGGTGGCACTTCCGCCAGCAGGGCCGCGGCCAGGTTAGCCATAGAGCTATCGGAATAGCTATGGTCTGCCGCGTTGTAGAATTTTGCGTTGATCGCTTTGGCGGCATCGGCGGCCTGTTGTTCCCAATGTTGGGCATCGGCATTTTTACCCAGTACCCTGGCTATCTTTGCGGCAGTGCGTAAATTATATACCCGGTAGCTGTTATTCAGGCAAACCGTTTGCGGCTTATCGTTATTCATGCCTTCCGCTGTAGCGCCCGGCCAGAGCCAGTCGCCCAGGAAATCCCATTTGCCGCCAAACCTTTTGAGCAAATGATTTTCTGTTTGTGTATCCAGGAAAGCCAGCCAGTTCTTTATCATCTCAAAATTCTTTTCCAGCACTCTCCGGTCGCCCTCCTGCTGGTAAAGGAACCAGGGCAGCGACACGAAGATGCCGCCCCATGCAGGCCCGCCGCCGCCACTAAAAGTGGGGGCCGTATGCGGCAGGATGCCTTTATGAAGAGGGCGCCCGCTCATGATGCCCTTATGCGCCCAGGAAGTATCGTACATATTGCCCACAATGGATTCGGTTCCCTGTACATCGCGCCAGTCTTCCATCCATTTGGTATAAAAAGCGCCGAGACGGTAGTTGAACATCCCTGTTTCGCAGGTGGCATGCGCATCCCCGCCGTAGCCAAGGCGCTCGCGTTGAGGGCAATCTACAATATAACCGCCCAGCGATAAATTTTCGTAGGTCCACCGCACGTGGTCGTAGATCCAGTTCTGCAGCGAATCGGAGCAGGCAAAAGTGGTTGCGGTTTCATAATCCGTGCGCACCAGCCACCCCCGGATATCTTCGGGGGCAGGTTTGTATTTCAGTCCGCGTATAGTGATCCATCTTCCCGAGCTGTAATTAAAACGATTATGGAACTCCCCTTCCCCGCTTTTCCCGATAATATAAGCGCTGTGCAGACCAAAGGTCATATCCATCTGTTCCCGTTCCGAATACTGGAAATCGATCCGGTCGCCGGGATTTCCTTTTACGCGAATGGCGGTCCACCCGGCGAAATTAACGCCCATGTCTACACGAAAACTGCCATCCGGCCGGGCTTCTATGGAACGGGGCTTTATTTCGTTCATCACTTTATTCGGCTCCGTCATTTGGGCCGACAACAGCAGGTGGGGATGGTATTCCGTAGCAGTGCGCCAGGTGCTTTCATCTGCCTGGATGGTGTTCCAGTTGTCTGTTTCCTTACCGGCATCCCACAATTCCCCTCCCATGCGTGCGAAGTCCCATACGCCCAGCAGTTTATTCGGGCTGGGATGCGTGAGCCAGGTGCCGTCTGTTTTAAGGAGCAGGGCGGGCGTGGCTGCGTCTTCATTATAAATGGCCGCCTGTGCGGTAACAATAGGTGTTTGCGGTTTGCCCGGCGCGATGTATGGTCCGAAAATAGACCACGAGGTACCGAGCCAGATGGCGACCACGTTCTTTCCCGGGTGAAGCGCTGAAGCAATATCATAGGTAACATAACGCGCCCTTTTTGCGTGATTGGTTACTGCCGGCGCCATCACGCCATCGCCTATCTTTTTTCCATTCACATATAATTCATGATACCCCACCGAAGCGATAAAGATATTGGCTTTCCGTGGTTGCGCCGTAAGATCAAAGGTTTTACGGAACCAGGGATCAGAGATATTGCAATCGCGCTGCCTCGGATCAAAGATCTCGTTTGTGCCTATCCAGGCGGCTTTCCAGCCGCCCGGTTGCAGGATACCGGTAGTCCATACCGCGGCAGGGCTCCAGCCGGATATGCGTCCCTTCTCGTCTTTCACGCTTACTTTCCAGTAGTACGACTGGTCATCCTGCAGGGGTTTTCCCTTGTATACAATATGCTGCATATCATCTGTGCTCACCCAACCGGAGTTCCAGAGGGAGCTTTTGTTTTCCTCCAGGTCCTTTGCAGTAGCCGCTACCAGGATGCGGTAAGCCGTTTGCCGCTGGGCATGGGCATTGGTATCGGTGGCCTGCAACGTCCAGCTGAGGCGGGGTTGCAGCTCATCGATGCCGGTAGGATTTACCAGGTATTCACAACGGAGGTTCACCGGTAGTACCGACGATTGCCCCAGGGTACTGATAGCGGCCGTGCATAATACCAGCAACAGCCAAAGGGAATATCTATTTTTCATGCAGCATTTTATGCCGTGATATTAAAATTAAAAATCCGCCTGTGCAACCTGTACTATCCTGCAGCGGTTAACTGCCGGGAGAATTGTATCTTTATAAAAAGCATATACTTTCTGCTCACAGTTAAAGAAGGTGTGAATGAAAAAATTACTGCTGCTTTTCAACTGTCTTATCGTATTGATCCTCCCTGCGGTAGCGCGGCAGGAGCCACCGGATACGGTTAAAACCGGTATCTATATCACCAGCATTCATGATATCGACTTCAAACAAAGCGAGTATACCATTAACCTGTGGTTATGGCTTACCTATAAAAATAAAGCATTTGATTTTGTACAGAACCTTGAAGTCCCCCAGGCTAAAACGTTTACCAAATCCTATTCCACCATCGATTCCTCCAACGGCAGGATCTACCTGCTGATGAAACTGCAGTGCGTGATGAAAGATTCCTGGCGGATCAACAACTTTCCCTTCGACCGGCAGCGGTTGCGGTTCTCCATTGAAAACTCGCAGTTTGATGCTAAGTCGCTGGTATTTTCAGTGGATTCACTTGGCAAACACTTCGACCCCCGTTTTACACTGAGAGGATGGAACATCGACAGTTTTAAGATCAACACCGGGATTAAAGCCTATGAAACGGCGTTTGGCGATAACAGCATTCCGGCGCCGCATACAGAGTACAGTAATTTTACCGTAAGAATAGGGATAGACCGTGATGCCACCCAGTTGTTCTGGAAGATGTTCCTGGGCATGTATGTTTCTTTCCTGATCGCCTACCTCTGCTTTTATATTCATGCAGACAATATTGATTCCCGGTTCGGACTTGGCGTGGGATCGTTGTTTGCCGCCATTGGTAATAAATATATCATTGACTCCTCCCTCCCCGACTCCACCACTTTCACACTGGTGGATACCCTGCATGGTATCACCCTGTTTTTTATTTTCGTGGTGATCACTTCTTCGGCATGGTCGCTGCAACTTATCAAAGCGGGGAAAACAGAGCAGAGCCGCCGGCTGGATAAAGGGTTATCGCTGGTGGTGCCGGCGGTGTATGTGTTGCTGAATGCGTATTTTATCTGGGGTGCGGTGTATGGGAGGTGAGCCTCACTTCCTCACCTTATAAAAACTAATCTCCCTTCTCAGTTCAAAACCCATATGTGCATACAACCTTATAGCGCGCTCATTCGACAACGCCACATGCAAAAAAGAAGTGATGCCTTCGTCTGCATGCCGGTAACATAGCTGTGTGATCAGCTTTTGCGCATAGCCCCGACCGGTATGATCCGGGTGGGTGCAAATGGCGCTCAGTTCCGTGAAGCCGTTGATACGCATGCGTTCGCCGGCCATAGCTATCAGCATACCATTGTGCCGTATGCCATAATAACTGCCCAGCAACCGTGTACCGGGATAGTAGTACCCCGGTTGAATACTGTTAATGAGTGTATACATGTCGTCTGCATCTTCAGGCCCCAGCAAAGAGATCATGGCTGCATCGTTTTCAGGAAGCGGCGCCGGCATTGAACGAAGTACCATCTGCGCGCAGGGCAGCTCGTTTTCTTTGATCCAGTTGCCTGGCAGTACCGGTAATTCCCCGATGATATAAAATGATTCTCCTGTATTCATCCAGGCGTCCAGTGCCGCAATGCTGTTATCATTTGTTTGTTTACAGGCTACAAAGGGCAATATTCCCGGCTGGTATCTTTTTGCATGATCTGTTCCTTGTGCAAAGTGTGCGTGCCTGCTGGTTAACGCCTCCCAGGCGGGATTGTCTAAAACGGTTTCCTTCATGCGCCTAATTTAAATATTTTATGAGAAGAATGGGAATTTACTGTCCCATCTGCCAAAATGAAAATGGAATAATGTTTGGATATCCGGAGAAATAGAAGTAGGTTGAACCTGTTTATCCTGGCGATGTTCTTTGTATTGTCAGGGCCCTACAACTTTAAATAACAAGTAAAAATTATTATGGTAATCATTAACAGTTTCGCGGAATACCAGGCCTATGAGGGTAAGGAAATAGGCAGTTCTGAATGGCACAAAATAGACCAGGAACAGATCAATAAATTTGCGGATGCAACACTGGATCATCAATGGATCCACTGCAATGAGGAAAGAGCCAAAAATGAAGGGCCTTTCAAAACCACCATTGCCCATGGCTATCTCACATTGGCATTGATTCCTTATCTATGGAAGCAGATTGCAGATATACGCAATGTTAAGATGGAAATAAACTACGGCATAGAGCAGTTTAAGTTTGGTCAGCCGGTGCTGGTGAACGACGAAGTTCAATTGAAAGCGAAGCTCAATTCCATAATCGATTTAAGAGGCGTTACAAAAGTGGTGATCGGCGCCACGCTCAGCATTAAGGGAAAGCCCAAACCAGCTTACACAGGCGATGTGGTATTCCTGTATCATTTCTGAGGCATATAATTTCTTTTTCTGAAGCAATAAATAAGCGAGGCGGTATCATTTATCTATGATACCGCCTCGCTTATTTTAAGATACCCGTTACCGTTAGTGCTCCAGGTTCAGGATCTCAATCCTCCTGAAATCAACCGGCTGGCCTTCGCTTTGCAGGGCAATAAATCCTTTGGAGAGCAGTTTGCCATCTATTTTCACCGTGGAGTCGTAATTCTTCACCACGCCGCCGCCGATCTGCGGTTTGGAATACTGCAGCACCGTATCGCCGTTGATGATGTGCGTGATGAGGGAGTCGCCCAATACGATCAGTTCTCCCCTCACCCATTGTTCTCCTTCATATGTTTTGGAGGTGGATTCAATACAATGCGTTTCGTCCAGCTTTCCTTTATATACCACGTTGGTGCCGGGGGAGCACATATTGCCGGTGGGCCGTGGCTTACCATCGCCAAGACCAGCCAGCAGCTGCATTTCCACGGAAATGGGCCAGTCCTGTTCCTTTGGCATAGTACGCGGGTCCTGCGAGTGGAACATAACGCCGCTGTTCAGCAGGGTGTATTCCGGTGCGGAGGGATACCATTTACCAACGAAACGGTACTCAAATTTGAGATGATAATGTGAGAAGGGTTGTTTATAGTAGAGATGCCCGAACTGGTCGTTAAAGTCGCCGTACTGGTCATAACGCACCTTGATGATACTGTCTTCCACCCGGAAGGTATTGCCAAAGTTCTCTCCCACTTCATGGTGATGGATCTTCACGATCCAGTCGTTGATATCTTTTCCGTTAAACAGGGAAATCCATTCGGGCTTCTTTTCGGGTTGTTTTACTTCATTACAGGCCATGCCGCCTGCCAGCAGGGCTATCATCAAAAGTTTGCGTGAAATCTTATTCATATAAGTAATTAAAGGTTAATTTTCATTTAACTGTTTTACGGCTGCCTGGTTTTGGAAACACCTGGTGTGTTTGCGCCCATTGGTACCAAAGGGTTTGCAGCTGCAGCACCTTTTCGGGGTATTGAGCGGCCAGGTTGTTCGTTTCTGTTTTATCTGCGGCAAGATTAAATAACCGCCAGGTAGTATCGTTACTAAGCGAAACCAGTTTCCAGTTCCCGGAGCGTGCGTACCTTGCGCCAAAGTGCTCGTTGAACAGCTGATCGTGCCCTGTGGTATTTTTATTTTTGAAAGATGGCAGCAGGCTGGTACCTGTAGTAGCGGGGATCTTATGACCGTTATACACCTTAGGGTACTGCGCGTGCGCCAGCTCCGTGAAGGTAGACATGAAGTCCATCACATGGCCGGTATGATGACTGAAGCCGCCTTTCCCTGCGGTGATCCCTTTGGGCCAGCAGGCGATCAAAGGAGTATGGATACCGCCTTCGTAAGATTCAGCTTTCCAGTATTGATAAGGGGTATTGGCTACATTGGCCCATGTTGGCCCGATTGATGAGTACGTGGTTTGCGGGCCGGGCATTGCCTGTTTTTTAGTGGCATAAATAATCTTGCGGCCATCGCGTGTTTCATTGGGGCGATCGAATCCTGGTCCGTAGCCGGCGCAGTTTTCGGGGCTGGCGCCGTTGTCGGACAGGAACAGGATAAGGGTGTTATCCAGCTGCCCGGTTGCTTTCAGCGCTTCAATGATGCGGCCTATCCCCTGGTCCATCCGGTCTATCATAGCGGCATGCACTGCCATGGCCATGGCATCCCAGGCTGTATCAGGGTTTTGCGCCCAGGTCTGATCATCTTTCCAGCGTTTGGGCAATGGCGTGGTAGCGGGGTCGATCAATCCCATTTTCACCATTTTGTTATACCGGGCGTTGCGGATGGCTTCCCATCCGGCCTTATAGGTGTCTTTATACTTTGCTATATCCTCCGGCAGCGCCATCAGCGGCCAGTGGGGCGCATTGTGGGCTACATAAAGGAAGAAGGGCTTTTGGGTATCTGCATAGCCTTTGATATAGGCCACCGCGGTATCGTTGATAGCGTCTGTATGATAGTAGTGTTCCGGCACCTTTGTAATGGGCGTTGTTCCGCTCACCAGGCTGAAGGGGTCAAAGAAATCCACAACTCCCCAGATGGTGCCAAAGAACTGATCGAAGCCACGACTGGTAGGATATTGTGAGAGCGGGGAAAAATCGCCGAATGTTTGATGATGGTTGAGCCAGGCCATTTGTTCAGCGGGAGTTTTTTGCCCGTTGGTGTTAGACACATGCCACTTGCCCGACATAGCGGTCTGGTAACCGGCTGTTTTCAGGACTTCCGCCAGGGTAACCGCGTTCTCTGAGAGATGGCCAAGGTATCCCGGCTCATCCTCCGCATCGGTCATCTTCCCGATACCCGCCTGCTGGTTATATAAGCCGGTGAGCAGGGAAGCGCGTGTGGGGCAGCAACGCGAGGTATTATAGAACTGCGTATAGCGGATACCGTTAGCCGCCAGGAAATCGATGTTGGGCGTATGGATCTCGCCACCATAACAGCCCGCATCTGAAAATCCCATATCATCTGCAAGGATAACGATTATATTAGGCCGTGTATCTTTCCGCGGTGGCCTGCTTTTCTGAAATCCTGTCAGCAGCAGGGTGCTTAACAGGAATGGAAGGATATAAACTGATCCTGGTCTTATCTTCATGGGTTCGCACAGTTTTATTACTACATCGCGTTAAAATAAAATAAAACGAACAGAAAAGTAAATAAACTGTACCAGCGGGGAAGATTTATCCGGCGGGAAAGGAAAAAAAAGCCTGGCGGAGGAGCCAGGCAAGGAATGAGGTATTAAAACTGGAAAGCAAGAGAAGCATCCGGTAAATAGTATAATTTTGAGCCGCTGTCGTATTCGTACAGGCTGATTTTAATCCCGTTGATAAGGCCATCTGCGGCGCCGGCGGTAGCGTCATCATTGATAAAAACATAGGCGGCATTCGCCGGAGCTCCAAAATCTGCATTATATTCTCCATAACCATCTACACCGCTCGCCGCATCACGTACAACGGCCACATACAGGTTCTTAACTCCATCGGCAGTTTTGGAGGGCAGCACAAATTTCGCTGACATGGCGCCCAGGGCAAGATCTTTAATGATAGTAACTGAGTCGGCCGGGTTAGCCGTATAGTCTTTACTGTTATTGCGATAGATAGTAACGTTTATTTTCCCGGAACCGAATTTTGTATAATTATTGACAAGGATGAAAGCGATGCTATCACTGGATGGGCGGTCAAAATCGCCTGGATTTACGAAACGATTAAATCCCAATGCGGGATCATACGCGTAACTAAGCGATACTTTATCTGTTTTAACAGTTACGGTGGTATCAGTCAATGCGGCAGCAACACCTGTTTTATGGATGCTGATGTTTAGTTGCTCCTTCTGTTTCAGTACTACATTAAAAGAGCTTCTGTTGGTTGTCTGCGTTTGCGCCAGTTTCCCATCTATATATAAATCAAGTGTATCGCCGGTTTGAAATACAAAGGGAATATATACTTCCACAAATTTCTCTCCTTCCAGCACAGTTCCTTTTTTACAGGACAACAGTTGCATACCCAGTAATATGCACAACAAAAACATTACAGTAGAATACCTCATTTTATAAAACATTGATTAAAAAGTGGCTGATCTGTAAAACAGACCAGCCACGCCATAAAGAATAATTAGTAAGCAAATACAGTCCATCCGCTGGCCCAGTTGTTGGTACCATCGAATGCGCCTCTGTAGGAAGTACCGGTTAAACCTGAAGGTAAGCCAGTAGTTAAACCACCGGTTAAAGCAGGTGAAGCAACGGTAGGAGCTCCTGTTCTGGGCATGTAGAAACCAGCAACACCCCTGTTGAACGGATTCACCAGTTTGAGGGAAGCGTTCGGATCAGCAGCAACATATGAAGTGTTGTTGTCAACGCCATCAGGTAATGGTTTAGTGCAGCTATATGCAGGGTTGCCGGTAAATGCCAGGTTAAAGGCATGCACCATGTTGTTTTTGAGGATTGAAGTACCATCGCAATATCTCTGCTGGGTAGTCTGGTCTGCAGCAGTACCACCGGTTGGAACGGTGTTATCCAGCAAAATACCATTGTTGAAGCCCAGGAAGATAGAGTTGTACACTTCAAAGCGGCTGCTTCTTCTCCACTGTGCAGCTACACCGTATTTACCAGTGCCAGCAGGAGGGAAAGTAGTTTTGGTAGCCGCGGCCTGGTTAGGCAGGCCAATAATAGTCAGGTTAGCGATCAGTGGTTTAGTGATCGGCAAACGTGGCTGACCAATGCTGTTGTTGTCTGATTCAATACCGTTAGAGCCACTCTTGTCTGCGCGGGTTGTGTCTTCCACTACCAGTGCATGCTGAATGCGGCCACGGTAAC